>JBPEXY010000220.1:0-2328 GCA_052031065.1 Immundisolibacteraceae bacterium
CCATGCCCATGGTTTCCGACAGGGTCGGATGGGGATGGATGGTCAGGCCCACATCTTCGGCATCGGCGCCCATCTCAATAGCAAGCACCCCCTCGGCAATCAGGTCACCGGCTCCCGGGCCAACAATGCCAACTCCAATCACGCGGTTGCTCTGTTTATCAAACAGAATTTTGGTCAGCCCCTCATCGCGGTGCAAGCTGAGGCTTCGGCCATTGGCTGCCCACGGGAACACGCCCTTGCCATATTCAATGCCCTGCTCCTTCGCCTGCGCCTCAGTCACCCCGGCCCAGGCGACTTCCGGGTCGGTAAACACCACTGCCGGAATGGCCATCGGATCAAACGCTGACTTCTGCCCGGCAATCACTTCTGCGGCAACCTTACCTTCGTGAACCGCTTTGTGGGCGAGCATCGGATCACCGGCGATATCACCAATGGCAAAGATATGTGGCACCGAGGTGCGCATCTGCTGATCGACCACTGCGAAACCACGTTCGTTGATTTCGATACCGGCCTTTTCGGCATCGAACAGCTGGCTGTTGGGTTTTCTACCCACTGATACCAGAACCCGGTCAAACAACGCTGAAGAGGTGCCATCGGCATCTTCAAAACTCACTTTCATGCCATTTTTTTGCGGTTTAATCCCGGTGACTTTAGTGTTCAGCTTTATGTCGGCGAACTTCCCGCTCAATCGCTTCTGCAGGGGCTTGACCAGATCGGCATCCGCCCCCGGTAACAGCGACGGCATGAACTCCACTACCGTCACCGCACTGCCAAGGGCCTGATAGACCGTGGCCATCTCCAAACCAATATAACCACCGCCAATCACCAGCAGTTTTTTCGGAATCTCCTGCAGCTGCAGTGCAGCGGTGGAGTCCATCAGCCGCTCATCTTCGTAGGGAAAACCGGGGATTTGGCTGGGGCTCGAACCACAGGCAACCACCGCATGCTGGAAACGGATGCGGCTCTCACCCTGGTCACCATTGACCCGCAGGGTATGGGCATCTTCAAAACAACCAACGCCCTGCACCACCTCTACCTTGCGTTGACGCGCGAGACCCTTGAGTCCGCCTGTGAGCTTACCAACCACCTCCTCTTTGCCGGCACGCACCTTGTCCAGATCGATTTGCGGGGCACCAAAGGAAACGCCGCTGGCGGCGGACTCTGTGGCCTCATCAATCACTTTGGCGACGTGAAGTAGCGCCTTCGAGGGGATACAGCCGACATTCAGGCAGACCCCGCCTAAAATAGGAAACCGTTCTACCAACACCACCTGTTTACCGAGATCGGCAGCCCGAAAAGCGGCGGTATAGCCACCAGGCCCGGCGCCGATGACTACTACCTCGGTTGTGATTTCATTCATTTTTTAATCAACCTCAGTCTCAAAGAGCAGAAAGAAAATTTACGAAAGCCCACATTCGGGAGCTACCCGATCAACCAGCGCACTACAACAGCAAACGCCGCAGCTCCTCCAGGTTCTCAGCCAGGTCACGGGTAAACCGCGCCGCCACCGCGCCGTCAATCACCCGATGGTCATAAGAAAGCGACAACGGCAACATCAACCGCGGCAGGAACTGCTCGCCATCCCACTGCGGCTTCATCTGCGACCGCGACAGGCCAAGGATCGCCACATTAGGGTGGTTTACCACCGGGGTGAAGGCCGTACCGCCGATACCACCCAGACTTGAAATGGTAAAACTGCTGCCCTGCAGCTCATCCGGGGTCAGCTTGCGATCACGTGCCCGACCGCTGAGCTCGCCCAGCTCCTCGGCGATATCAAACACCCCTTTGCGATCGACATCACGCACCACCGGCACCACCAGCCCAGCCGGAGTATCAACGGCAATGCCGATATGGAAATACCTTTTCAACACCAGCGATTTACCATCGCTATGAAGCGATGAGTTGAAATCGGGATAGTTACGCAGACTGACCACCACCGCTTTCATCACCAGAGCCAGCAGGGTGAGCTTGACGCCACGCTGTTCTGCAAGGGCTTTTTGCGCCTGCCGGAAAGCCTCCAGATCGGTGATGTCGGCTTCGTCAAACTGGGTCACCTGGGGAATCTGCGGCCAGGATCGGCTGAGGTTTTTTGCCGTCAGTTGGCGGATACGACCCAGCTCAACCGTCTCAACCTCACCCCACCGGGAGTGATCTATTTCTGGCAACGGCTGCAGACCACCGCCCGCCACAGGCTCAGCTCCCTGCAGGATGCCTTTGACATGCTGCATGACATCTTCGCGGGTGATTCGCCCCTTGCGCCCGGAGCCGTTGACCCGCGAAAGATCAGCCCCCAGTTCACGCGCAAACTGCCTGACTGCCGGGCTGGCG
>JBPEXY010000221.1:0-7747 GCA_052031065.1 Immundisolibacteraceae bacterium
GCGGATCGATTTTCTGGTCTGCTGGATGAGTTTCGGGCCATAGTTGGCAGTGAATGGGTATTCACCGATCCAACAGGAGAATTGAGCCCCTATCTTGATCGTATGTCCCCTACCCCACCCGGGCTGCGTATTCCTTCTGCTGCGGTAGCACCTGCAAATGTGGAACAGATGCAGCAGATAGTGAAACTGGCCAATGCTGCCAAAGCTGCGATCTGGTACTACGGCACCGGAAAGAATTTCGGCTATGGCGGGCCGGTTCCGAGATTAAACGGCCTGATCGTGCTCGATTTAAAACGGATGAATCGCATCCTCGAAGTCAACGAACAGCAGGCGTATGCGGTAGTGGAACCGGGTGTCTCCTATATCCAGCTTTATCAACATCTGCAGGAGATCGGCTCTGATCTCTGGATAGATTGTGCAGCACCTGCATGGGGCGGCGTGATCGGTAACGCCATGGAGCATGGGGCCGGTTATACCCCCTATGGCGACCACTTCGTATTTCAGTGCGGCATGGAGGTGATGCTGGCCGACGGCAATCTGGTCCGTACAGGTATGGGCGCCCTGCCCGGCAGTCAGGCCTCCTCGCTGTTCAAATACGGCTATGGCCCCTACTTGGACGGTATGTTCAGCCAGGGTAATTTTGGCATTGTCACCAAAATGGGCATCTGGTTAATGCCTAAACCGCCCGCCCACAAGCCGTTTATGATCAGTTTTGAACGTGAGTCTGATCTGCACACCATTATTGAGCGTATCCGACCTCTGAAAGTCTCCATGGTCTACCAGAATGCAGTGGTGCTGGAGCACCTGAGCTACAGTGTTGGCGTGCAGGTACCCCGTTCTGATTACTGGACAGAAAAATCGCCGATGCCACTGGATGCCTGGGAACAGGCGCGTCGCGACCTTGATCTTGGCTGGTGGAATATGTGGGGTGGTCTCTATGGGTTGCCGGAAAACATCGACATGCAGTGGGAGTTAATCCGTAGCAGCTTCGCAGATATTCCCGGTGTACGGTTTTTTGAGGAAGGCGACCGCAACCCAACCGATGTCGGCTGGAACTATCGCACCCGGTTGATGCGCGGCGAGCCAAACATGACCGAATTTCACATCGTCAACTGGCGTGGCGGCGGCCATATTAACTTCACCCCGATAGCGCCGCTGTACGGTGATATCTGTGTCAAGGCTACCGACATGATCCGCGCAATCATGAATCGCCATGGGTTCGACTACATCACTGAATATGTCGCTGCGTTTCGCGGTGTAATCAAGCTGTTAATGGTGATGTTCGATCCCCGTGATGAAGAGGATCGTCGGCGCGCCTATGAATGTTCACGCGAAATTATTACTGCGGCGGCCAGCATCGGATTTGGCGAGCTGAAAGCCCATGTGGAGTTTATGGATCTTGTCGCCGACACCTACAGCGGTCAGGACCACGGGCTCGCCCACACCCTGCAAAAAATTAAACGGGCTGTTGATCCACAGGGTATTCTGGCGCCGGGCAAATCAGGCATCTGGCCGGCAGACTGGGAGCATCCCAGACCGGATCTGGGTGTGGAACGGACTGCTGGCGACTGGTGAAACACCAGCAGTCCCTTGGCGAAAAGCGTCAAAACTGACCGTTAATTGCTACTCATCAGTTTTCTCCACTGTCGGTGCTGCCCCACCATCAGGGTTTCGTCCTCGGCATCGGCACCGCCGGCGATGGGATCGATCTGCATCTCTCGTGCCGCGGTATCGGGCTGCGGCACCATGTTTTCCATACCCCTTGCATAGCCGTCGACCCACTCCCCGTCACCACCGATAAAACCGGCGTGGCAGGCATCAAAATTGACCAGATCATCTGGTGTAGCGAGGCCACTGGCATTATAAAAATCCTCATACTGGCGAATGCGTAAGGTGCGTTCGTGCTGAGATTCTCCCTTGGTACCCAGGCAGTAAATTTTGACCGCTGTTTCATCCGCACTCCGCGGTTGAATCACCCGAATCTGGGTTGAGATGTGCTCCATTAGCAGCAGGTTCGGATAGATCAATACGTTCCGCTGACGTTCCACCATCCACTTGGCGCGTCCTTCACCATATTTCTGCTTCAACTCCTCATAGCGGGAAAATATGGGCCGGTTTTCCGGCCGAGGAAAGGTGATCCACATGACCGTATGACCATTACCGAGGTCATACCAGCCACTCTCGCCGATCAGTACCTGATCGTTAAAAGGGCGTTTCAGTGCCTCCGGATCTGCATCCCTGGCGTGGCGCTGGGCAGCCGTGGCAATCATTTTGAAATAGTTACCGTGGGTCACCAACGCGTGATAACCATCAATGCCGTTTTCCGGCTGCATCTTCCAGTTGCCGGTGTGCACATAGCGTGACGACCCGGGAATAACCTCCTGACCCTCATCAGTCTGGTCGACGATCAGATCGATGAAGTGTCTCGCTTCGGCCAGGTGGTCAACCAGCGCGGGGACATCCTCACCCAGGCTGCCAAATACAAACCCTCGATAGGACTCTACATGCGCCAGTGATCGCAACGGATGCCCATCTTCGAGAAACCGTTGAGTGTAATTGCCTTTCTGCTGGTCGCGCACATCGACACAGTTACCTGAACTATCGAATACCCAGCCATGATAGGGGCAGGTCAGAAATTTGCTGTTGCCGCGCTCAGTACGGCAGAGCTGGGCACCGCGGTGACTACAGGCATTGATAAAGGCGTTGATACTGCCATCTTCACTGCGGGTAATCAGTACCGGTCGCCGGCCCATGACGGTAGAGTAATAGTCATTGGGGTTTGGAATCAGGCTCTCGTGGCAGAGAAATATCCAGGTCGATTCGAAGATACGTTCCATCTCCAGCTCAAAAATCCGCGGATCGGTAAAATTACGCTTATCGACGAAAAATGCCTTGTTTTCCGGTTCATCACGAATCAGGGATTCGAGCGGCGGAAGGTCAACGTCAATCGGTGTGTTCACGGCAATTCTCCTCTCTCACTTCATTATCGTAAAAGTGTCTTCCCGAAGCAGTTTATTCAGTGGGCAAATACTATCATCTGGTGATTTTCAATTTAATCGCAGACTACAGTTACGGCAGGCATTTCAGGAACTACAGGAGAGCATCGAACAACCCGGTCGGCTTCGCGCCCATTCTGGCCGACGCACAGCATAGTGCTCATTGTCAGGCTGTTCGTCATAAGGTTTTTTGATTACGCTCAGCAGCTTTTCAAACGGCTGATAATCGCCATCCTCCGCAGCATCGATCACCTGTTGGGCGAGATAGTTTCTGAGCAGGTACTTTGGATTGGTGTGGTTCATCAATGCCACTCTTTTGGCGATTAATTGAGGGTTATCCTTACCAAGACCTGCCTGTTGCGATCTTGCACGATAATCTTCAAACCACTGTGCAAGTTTGACCTGGTAGGCATCGGTCAGCTCCTCTTTTCGGTAGTAACAGTGGCTGAAAAAGGTCACCAATTCAGCACCTGAGTCTACTGGGTTGGCAAACAGGTCAACATCAGCCAGAGCACGGAAAAACAGGGTCATATCCGTCTCTACCTCCGTGAGCAGTTCCCAGAGGCGATCGAACAACAGATCATCATCACTAGACGGCTCGCTCAACCCAAGCTTGGCCGCACGCATCTGTCGGCGTAGAACCGGATAGTTCTGCTGAAACTCCTCCAGCCCCTCTTCGAGAGGCTCTGCCGCGCCGATAAGCGGATAAAGCGCCTGCGCCAGTTGGGCCAGATTCCATAACGCAACCGATGCCTGATTACCGAAGCGATACCGGCGGCCCTCGGCATCAGTGGTGTTGGGTGTCCAATCCGGGTCGTAGTTATCAATCCAGCCATAGGGACCGTAATCGATCGTCAGGCCGAGTATCGACATGTTGTCCGTATTCATAACGCCATGGACAAATCCAACTCGCTCCCAATGGATGATCAACTCTGTGGTCCGCGCGCAAATCTCTTTGAACATTGCGCCATACGCTTCTGTGGAAGGCGCTCCCAGGTTCTGAAAGTGGTGTTTCAGAACATAATCGGCGTACTGCTTCAGTAATGGCTGGTCGCCACGACTCGCCGGCAGCTGAAAATGGCCAAAGCGAATGAAGCTGGGTGCCAGTCTGCAAACCACGGCTCCTGGTTCCGGCTTGCGATTGCCGTTGTAAAACATGTCACGGATCACCTCCTCGCCGGTGGTGACCAGTGACAGGGCGCGGGTGGTGGGCACACCGAGATGATGCATCGCTTCGCTACAGAGAAACTCCCGGATCGAAGACCGCAACACCGCAAAGCCATCGGCTCCGCGTGAGTAGGGGGTAGGCCCAGCCCCTTTAAGCTGTAACGCCCAATGCTGTCCATTGCCATTGACGACCTCAGCCAGATTGATCGCACGCCCATCGCCAAGCTGACCGGCCCAGTTACCAAACTGGTGGCCTCCGTAGTTCATCGCATAGGGTCGTGACCCCGCAATCAGTTGCTGGCCGGAAAACAGACCCGCCAGCACCTCTGGACTGGTATCAGGATCAAGATCAATTAATTCAGCAGCCTCAACGGAAAGCCCCACCAGTTGCGGTTTTGAAAACGGCCGTGGTTTTACCCAGGAATAAGCGGCAGCAGCGACACTGCGCGGAAACGGCGGTTCTTCAACGATCGGGTCTGCCGGCAACTCCTTAACAAATCGATTATCAACAGTAAAAGTCGGTGGATTCGGCATCTGCATATTTCATTAGGGAAAGAGTGAAAATTCAAATTAAGGAGCGCCTGGGGTTTTTGATTCAGGCTAAACCATCAGCGGACCATCGTCGGGTTCTTCATGGGCAGCGAGGTGGCGGCGCCGTTCCAACGATGGATCGATACTGACAAACCGGTAACGACCGTCATCATCAAGAGTTCTGAGTATCCGGTTTCGATGCATCAACAGATGCAGGTGCGCAATCGCCTCGCCGAGCGCCATCATGGTGTTCTGGGCATCAAGCTGGCGCTTGAACAGCACCGGCAGTATTTCAGTCGCGATGACCGGCTCGATACAGTGCTCCTCAATCGCTAACAGCCGGTCTTCATGGTGGTCTGTCAGTTGCCGCAACCGATCCCGAACGCCGTAAAAAGGCAGGTTATGGGCGGGTAACACCAGGGTGTCCAGCGGTGTCTGCATCAGCTTGTCGATTGACTCCAGCCACAACCTGAGCGGATTCGCTTCCGGTTCGTTGGGATGCACACCGACATTCGAAGTAATGATCGGCAAAATCTGATCGCCAGAGATCATGATCCCGAGCGATTGACAGTGCAGACAGGCGTGCTCTGGAGAGTGACCGGAACCGACGACCACTGTCCAGTCATGATCGCCAATGGTTAATACGGTGCCATCAAGCAGTCGCCTGAAACCAGGCGGCATGACGATATTCTGAAACCCGCCGCTACGGCGACTGCTCCAGGCCTTTCGCATTGTTGCCAGTGTTTCGATTTCCATCCCAGCGCGGAAAAAGAACTCTTCGCCCTGCCAGCTACCGAACGGACCTGGCCCCGCGGCGGTAAACGCCCGCGCCTGGTAATACTCCGCCTGCGTCATCAGCAGCGGGCAGCGAAAACGCTCGGTAATCAGCCGAGCCTGACCGACGTGATCAGGGTGCATGTGTGTGCAGATCACACCGATGACCGGCTTACCCGCCAGTTCGGAAGCGAAAATCTGCTCCCACCAGGCAGCGGTCTCATCATTGGCCCAGCCGGTGTCCACCACATACCAACCGCCTGGATCCTCGAGCAGATAGAGATTGATATGGCCGAGGGAACCGGGCATCGGCATAGTGAGCCACCGCACTCCCGGTGCCACTTCAACCGTGGTGCCTGCTACCGGGTGTTCTGCATAGGGATATTCCAGAAGGCTCATAGGCGTCTAATCACATTAAATAGCAAAATGACCGTTAATCATGTCGCGGGAATAACAGTCTGATAACGATCCACAGAGAACGACACTTCATGAATATCTGCGAGGTCAGCCGGCCATTTTTTGCATCGCCTCGGCTTCATCACTCATGGCAGCGCGAAAACTGGGACGCGCCATGATGCCAGCCACGTAACTGGCCAGTTTTGGCCATTTCGCGGAGTCTGGCTGGTGTCCTGCATACTGCAAGTTAACGAAAGGACTGACAACCCCGATATCGGCAACGGTTAGCCGGTCAGCTACCAGGAATTCACCATTGATCTCGCCTTCAAGGTAATCAAAAACCTCTGGCAATCGCGCGACGCTTTTTTCTATCGCGCTGCTGTCAGGCTCGGTTCCATGCAGTCGCGGTGCGACCACCTGCGGAAAGAAAATTCCAGCGATGAAAATGTCAAACTCGGCGCTGTCACCGTATTCCTCAAACCAGAGCGCACGAGCCAGTTGCGCCGGCTGTTCAGGCACCAGTGCCGCTCCATTTTTGGCCTCCAGATAGGCCAGAATGACGCTGGAGTCACTGATCGCAACATCACCATCGGTAAAGGCTGGAATCTTGCCCAACGGGCTCAGTTTACGAAACTCCGGATCATTACTTCCCGGCAGCGCCATTTCCGCTGTAAATGGGATGTTGCGCTCTTCGAGGTAAACCCGGACTTTACGTACGAAGGGCGATAAGGGTGCACCGATTAAATTAATCATCTGAATTCCTCGCAAATTTTGATTATCAGAAAACCCAGCGATCGTGCCTTAATCGCACAGGCAAAATCAGGCGGAGTGAGAGGCTGGAAAATCCCGTTTGGGTGATTGTCACATATTGACATTTTCGGCCTCCTCAACACATAACCAACGACCAGCTGCACTACGTCTGTAAATAGTCCATTCCTAATTATGGTCGGCGGAATCCAGTGTGACCAATGCGACCGTGGCCGGAATCACCAGAGCCAGCAACAGCCCACCGACCACAACGAATGCAGTTTTTAACCCAGCCTGTTCAGCCATCAATCCCAGCATCACCGGCACAACCAGATATCCGGTGCGGTTAAACATGGATCGCATGCCCAACACGAGGCCGCGCTCAGAAGCATCTGAATGGCGACCAAGAGCCGCCAGTATCTGTGGCAGGCTGATGCCCTGCCCGACACCATGTAACAGCGTAAGGACAGCTATCGGCAGCAGGGAATCAAAAAAAGGCACCGCCGCAATTGAAACCAGAGAGAGGGCGACAGAAAACCCCAGCACTGAACCCGTCGATAGCAAGCGACCCAGCTGGGCGGAGATCAGGGTGCCTGCTGACGTACCGACATGAATCAGTGCAAACAGCTGGCCGATGACCACAACCTTAATTCCGACCTGGTCAAGATGAACCGGATAGAAAGAGCTGTTGATCGCGGCAGCTGCCAGTCGTAACAGCGTAAACGCCATGATCAGTACTATCGCCGGCCTGGCGAGCAGTGGCAGAGCATCCCGGTAGCCGGCAACCAGCACTGTCCCTATCGGTTTTCGACCGTTCCCACCAGGCTCGGATACCGTAGATTTGGGAATCTCCGGCAACAGCGCTGCGACCAGAGCCACCATACCACCCCAGAAAGCCATGAAATAGAAACCACTATGCAGATGAACATGTTCCACCAGCCAGCCCGCAATTAGTGGAGTAACCAGCATTCCCATACCGGCGACAAACGAGAACTGACCCATAAACTTTTGCCGCCGATCTGCGGAGACATATCCAAGCGCATAAGACTGGGTAGCGACCCAGCTAACCCCTCGAAACAGCCCGCCGACCAGCGCCACCATAAACAGCGCCGAAAATTGACTGAACTGGGTATAGC
>JBPEXY010000222.1:0-2941 GCA_052031065.1 Immundisolibacteraceae bacterium
CATATTGATGTCTTTGGTCACCAGGCAGACCCGCGCATCCGGATTTTGCGACTGAAGCTTCAATGCCACGTTGATGATGCGGTTGTCGTTTGCCTGGTGTGAGCTGCTGTTCAGGAACGGGATGCCATCATCTTCGTCGGCAATTAGCTGGTCAGGAAACACCGCCAGTGACCCAGGATCAACGCCATTGACCCTCGGGAGCGCTACCCCTTCACTAATCTGCTGTGGGGTGGCATCGCCAAGGTAACCGTCGATAGTGTTGATGGCGATGCGCGCTTCGCGGCTGACATCCCGGTCACGTTTGTCTTTAATGTTGTCCAGCTCTTCCAGTACCGTCATCGGTACCACAACGCGGTGCTCGTGAAAGGCGTGCAGTGCCATCGGATCGTTTAACAGCACATTGGTGTCCAACACATAAATCTTGCTCATCGATACCTCATAGATAGAGAAGCAGCGGGGACCCGCCTGAACGGCATGATCCACTCGGGGGGCAAATATTGGGTATGGATATTGAAGGGGCAGTGAACCGATGGGGAAAGAATACCCCGGGAGGAGTGGCCGGACAGTGCTGATGGTTGCAAACTGCCGGTGTGATGAAAGTTCGCCGTCAACATAGAATTCACGAGGCATCATAGTGCGCCTAAATGACACATTTGTGAATAGGTTGAATAGTCGGTTCTCTTCCCAGGGGTGATAAGCAGTGTTCAAGCCGATCCTGGCTATACCCGCGTTGACGCTCCTGGCGGTGACACCCTGTTGGCTTCCTGGCGACGGGGTGGCTGCTGGCGAGTGTGACCCGCCAAGGCCCGAACACTGGCTGTTCTGCGATGATTTTTCGCAGTCGCCAGACGCTAGTCGTTATTTCCAGTACAGCGATGGAGACGGTAGTTTTCGGTGGAGTGAGTCAGCTGGAATTGGTGCCAGGCATTTAGTCGGTGACCGAGGTGAGGACGGGGCGATGGTTGCCCGCTGGCGAACTGGCCAGGTGGACGCTGGTTCGCTCAAACTGTTGATCGGAGACAATCCATTATCTGAATTGGCGATTGACACTGCTGGCCGTCAGTTGCGGGAAATTTATTACCGCCACTATTTTCGGCTGAGTCCAGGCTGGAACGGAAACCCACACAAACTATCCCGGGCCACCATTCTGGTCGATAGAAACTGGTCCCAGGCAATGATCGCCCATCTTTGGGGAGGCCGCGATCAAAGGTTGGTCGTTGATCCGGTTTCCTGTGTGTTGCGCGGCGGTCGCGAGCCTGTCTGCCGTGGCTACAACGACTTCCCCAATATGCGCTGGTTGGGTAAGGCCGCTGGAGTTACACCGGTACACACTATGGAGCAGGCGGATCAATGGCACTGTGTTGAAGCCGCGGTGAGTCTTAATGATCAGGGCTTTGCCAATGGATACCAGGAGTTCTGGCTAAACGGCGAACCTGAAGCGGCTGCGATCGGGCTCGACTTTGTTGGTGACTATCGTGGCTATGGGATCAATGCGCTGTTCATCGAGAACTGGTGGAACGGTGGAGCGCCGGGGGAACGAAGCCGAGTTATCGATAATCTGGTGGTGGCGACCGGGCGGATAGGCTGTTTGCTGGAGGGTCGGTAAACAATCGTTCAGTACCCGGGCAGGTTTTGTTAGAGTTTCGATCCTGGAGGCAGGGGGGATCAACGTTCCTGGCCGACCTTCCAGCGGATCCCGAGATCGTTAATGTTAACGCGTGACTTGCTGCATCGAGGCCCAGTGCAGTTGGCCGTCATCCCCTGTGAGGAGAGAGCATATGAAGATGGAAGAGTTTAATCCTGATCGACCCGGTGATCTCGTCGACCCGAATACTGGCTGGGTCAATCGCCGTATTTTTGTCGACAGCGATGTGCATGCGATGGAGCTACAGCGGATATTCGCCCGCAGTTGGCTGTTTGTCGGTCATGAGTCGGAAATCCCGGCGCCGGGGGATTACGTCACCCGACAGATTGGCAATGACCCGGTCATTCTGGTCCACTCAAGTGATGGCAAACAGCGGGTGTTTCTTAATGCCTGTACCCATCGTGGAGCGATGGTCTGTCGAGCCGATGGGGGTAACTCGCCCAGTTTTTATTGTCCTTACCACGGCTGGACCTTTCGCAACGACGGCACTCTGCATTCGTTAGCAGACAAGCCGGAAGCCTACAAAAACAAGATTAACTTTGAAGATTACAACCTGGTTCAGGCGCGGGTTGGTAATTACGGCGGGTTGATCTTTGCAACCTTTGACGAAGAGGCGCCAGGACTGGAAGAGTACCTCGGCAACGCCCGTTGGTATATGGACCTGTTCTTCAAACGCACACCCAATGGCGCTCAGGTGCTCGGTGCGCCGGTGAAGTGGGTCGCTAACATGAACTGGAAATACGGTGCGATCAATTTCGCGGCCGATGGCCCGCATGCACTGGCTGCCCATGGTCCGATTTCGCGCATGGCAATCGATATGCCGATGGAGGCATTGATCGAAATCGCCAAAAACGGGCCAGCGGTACGTATGGGTAACGGCCACGGCTGTATTTTCGTGCCCGGTCCGCAGGGCTTTCCTGACTGGACCGGTTTTGATCCGCAGATGGTGCCTCTATACCAGCAGACCCTGTCGGCAGGGCAGATCAGTCAGCTGAAAAACATGTTCAACGGCGTGATGACCGTGTTTCCAAACCTCTCCTGGGTGCACTTTCCGGTCACGTTGTCGCCAAAGAAACCGCCAATTAATTTTTTTAATATGCGTGTCTGGCAACCGACCTCAGCCAGCAGTTCGGAAATCTGGGCCTGGTTTCTTGCTGACAGGGAATCTGCCGAGGAGTACAAGCAGCAGTCCCTGCAGCTAGGCATTCAAACCTTTACCGCTGCCGGAACTTTTGATCAGGACGATTCCGAAGCCTGGGCAGCGATGGATGCTGGAAGCCGTGGCACTATTGGTCG
>JBPEXY010000223.1:0-16636 GCA_052031065.1 Immundisolibacteraceae bacterium
TGGTAACCCTATCGAATTAACCGTCCGTGCTGCCGGAACCGCCACCCGTCTGGCGACAATCCGGCACCTGGCAGAACAGGCAGAAACCAGCCGACCGGTGGAGACACCAGTGGCCGACCGAATCGCCTCCTGGTTTGTTGCTGCGGTGCTGATTGCAGCCCTGCTGGTGGGCGGCTTCTGGACGATTTATGACTCGGCCCGAGTGTTCGAAGTAATGCTGGCGATACTGGTCGTTTCCTGCCCCTGTGCGCTGTCGCTGGCAACACCGGCAGCATTAACCGCAGCCATCGGCAGACTCGGTGAACTCGGCGTACTGCTCAGCTCCAGCCGATCCCTGGATCAACTGGCGGCGGCAAGCCATGTACTGTTCGACAAAACCGGAACCCTCACCGAGGGCCAACCGCAACTCTCTGAAACCCATCCTTTTACCGATCTACCCGCGTCTGACTGTCGCCGAATTGCCGCAGCGCTGGAACGTCATGTCACCCACCCGATTGCCTACGCTTTCGCGGAATATGACGACCCTGAACTCAAGGCGGACAACCTTACCCAGGTGATTGGAGCCGGTGTCTCTGGTGACATCGGCGGTGTCCACTACAGGCTGGGTAATTACCTGTTCTCGGCTGCGGCTGACAGCATCACCAGAAGCGCTCAACCACCATCCATTGATGCCGGCCAATCTGGACCGGGCGATTCGCAAACCGTCGTCTGGCTGACCACGGCAGAAACGGTGCTGTGCCGGTTCGAACTGAACGACCGGTTACGGCAAGGCGCTCCGAAAGCCGTGTCAGCGCTTCGCGCCAGGAACATTCACACCGCGCTGCTCTCCGGTGATGAAAAGAACATTACACAAACCACAGCGACTCGTTGCGGCATCGATTCGGCGACAGGCCGACTGACCCCGGAAGGCAAACTGGAAGCGCTCCGGGAGTTTCAGGCGTCCGGCTCCACCATCATGGCCGGTGACGGTATCAATGACGCTGCGGTACTGGCAGCTGCCGATTTTTCTTTTGCGATGGGTCAGGCTGCAGACCTGAGCAAAACCCGCGCCGACGCGGTATTACTGAACAATGAACTGGAGCTGATTCCCATCGCCATTGATCTGGCAAAACGGTGTCAGCGCACTATCCGCCAGAACCTCACCTGGGCGCTGCTCTACAACCTTACCGCCCTGCCATTGGCTGCCTCGGGCCTGCTACTGCCGTGGATGGCAGCACTGGGCATGTCGGCTAGCTCGCTGATCGTCGTCACCAATGCTGTTCGGCTTCACAGCTTCAAAGTCGAAACGACGACATGAATGCACTATTCCTGCTCATCCCGCTCGGATTGCTACAGGTTGCCGGTGCTGCCTGGTTACTGATCTGGGCCATCAACCGCGGTCAGTTTGAAGACCTGATTGGCCCCGGCAGCGAGTGTCTGCGCGCAGAATGGGATGACGACAGCGAGCTGGCGGACCCCCGTTTTTTGAACCGGGAGGAACGCAACGATTCCTCTCCTGTACCTCATTCACAAGGAGAAACCGAGTGAACGATACCCGCTACAACTACCGAGTGGTTCGGCAGTTTGCAGTGATGGCCATTGTCTGGGGCGTCGTGTCGATGCTGGTCGGCGTCATCATTGCCGCCCAGCTCACCTGGCCGGCTCTCAACTTCGATCTGCCGTGGCTTCACTTTGGCCGCCTGCGCCCGCTGCATACCAACGCCGCAATCTTTGCCTTTGGCGGCTGCACCCTGTTTGCTACCTCTCTCTATGTGGTGCAGCGCACCTGCCAGACCCGCCTGATCAACGACCGTCTCGCGGGCTTCGTCTTCTGGGGCTGGCAGGCGGTTATCGTTAGTGCGGCGGTAACCTTGCCGCTGGGGTTAACCAGTAGCAAGGAGTACGCCGAACTGGAATGGCCGATTGATCTGCTGATCGCGGTGGTCTGGGTTGCCTACGCGGTGCTTTTTTTCGGCACCATCATGAAACGTCGGGTACGGCACATTTATGTTGCCAACTGGTTCTACGGCGCATTTATCCTCACTGTCGCGGTACTGCATATCGTCAACAGTGCCGCTGTTCCGGTCTCCTGGTGGAAGTCTTATTCGGTGTACGCCGGTACTACCGACGCCATGGTCCAGTGGTGGTACGCCCACAACGCGGTCGGCTTCTATCTCACTGCCGGTTTTCTGGGGATCATGTACTACTTCATCCCCAAGCAGGCTGAACGGCCGGTCTACTCCTACCGCCTGTCGGTGGTCCACTTCTGGGCGCTGGTCTCCATATATATGTGGGCCGGTCCACACCATCTGCACTACACCGCATTGCCGGACTGGATTCAGTCCCTCGGCATGGTCTTTTCGCTGATTCTGCTGGCACCAAGCTGGGGCGGCATGATCAACGGCATCATGACCCTCTCCGGAGCCTGGTCGAAACTGCGTACCGATCCGGTCCTGCGATTCATGATTGTCTCTCTCTCGTTTTACGGCATGTCGACCTTTGAAGGACCGATGATGTCGATCAAAACGGTTAACGCTCTCTCCCACTACACCGACTGGACTGTCGGCCACGTCCACTCAGGAGCTCTCGGGTGGGTCTCACTGATCAGCATGGGAGCCATGTACTCGCTCATTCCCAATCTCTACGGGCTTAAAGCGGTCTACAGCAAATCACTGGTGGAACTCCATTTCTGGATCGCCACCATCGGCATCGTGCTCTACATCGCCTCCATGTGGATCGCGGGGGTAATGCAGGGGCTGATGTGGCGTGCGGTAAATGAGGATGGAACCCTCACCTACAGTTTTATCGAGTCGGTAGAGAAGACCTTTCCCTTCTACCTGATCCGTCTCTGCGGTGGCCTGCTGTTTCTGATCGGCATGCTGGTGATGGCCTGGAATATCTGGCGCACCATTGCTGCGGCCAGGCCGGCTGAAGTCCGCGACCTTATCCCGCAAACCGCCTAGGAGCGCGCCATGTCTACCACTCATGAGGTTGTTGAACGTAATGTGGGGTTGATGGCGATCCTGATCGTGGTCGTTATCAGCATCGGCGGGCTGGTGGAAATTTTGCCGCTCTATGTAATGAAAGAGACCACCGAACCGGTTGCTGGGCTCACGCCATATACCCCGCTGCAGCTCGAAGGCCGGGATATCTATATCCGCGAGGGCTGCAATAACTGCCATTCACAGATGATCCGCGCATTAAGAGCGGAAACCGAGCGGTACGGCCACTACTCAGTCGCCGGCGAGTTCGTTTATGACCACCCCCATCTCTGGGGCTCAAAACGCACCGGCCCTGATCTGGCGCGGGTAGGTGGCCGTTATGGCGACGACTGGCACCGCATTCACCTGATCGATCCACGTGCAGTAGTGCCGGAATCGAACATGCCCGGTTTTCCGTGGCTGGCTGAAACGGAGATCGATCCGGACCTGATTACCAGCAAGATGAAAGCGATGCAGATCCTCGGCGTGCCCTATACCGACGAGCAGATCAGCAACGCGCCAGCAGCACTGCAGGGCAAAACTGAAATGGATGCCATGATCGCCTACCTGCAGGCGCTCGGCAGCGCAATGCCAAAGAGGTAAATCATGGATATGGTCATTTTTCGCTCCGCCTATACCGTCGCCATGCTGCTTATTTTTCTTGGAGTAGTGGCCTGGGCCTACAACCGCAAACGGGCAGCCCGTTTTGATGAAGCTGCCCAGCTGCCATTTGCCGACGAAGAGGCTCACCACCGCAGTCAGCAATCCGTTCAAGGGGCAAACCAACCGGGTACCCAAAGGGGAAGTGATCAATGTTAAGTCCATTCTGGAATGGTTTTGTCGTCGTCCTCGTGGTCGCCAACCTGATCGCCTGTTTCTGGTTGATCAGCTTCGCTAACCGCCGCAAGCCCGATGAGGTGGAAAGCGGTGCTGAGATGAATCATATCTGGGACGAAAACCTGGTCGAACTGAATAACCCGATGCCGCGCTGGTGGCTGTGGATGTTCTATCTCTCCATCGGTTTCAGCGTCATCTATTTACTACTCTATCCCGGCCTCGGTAACTTTGCCGGAACTCTCGGCTGGACCCAGACCAATCAGCATGAACAGGAAATGTCTGCTGCGCAGGCCAGGTATGGGCCGCTGTTTAAACGGCTGGCTGCGAAGCCGATCACCGAACTGGCAGAAGATCCGGCGGCAATCAAGGTGGGCCGCAGGCTATTCCTCAATTACTGTGCCCAGTGCCACGGCGCCGATGGCAAAGGGGCGCGGGGCTTTCCCAACCTTGCTGACAACGCCTGGGCATGGGGCGGTGAACCGGAGCAGATCAAACACTCCATCATGGAGGGTCGAAACGGCATCATGGTCCCCTGGGGACCGGTGCTCGGTGAACAGGGTGTGGAAGAAGTAACGGAATATGTGCTCAGTATTGCCGGTCGTGATCACAACGCCGAGTTGGCCAGCAAAGGCCAGAGCCGCTACATCGTTTGCTCCGCCTGTCACGGTATGGATGGCAAGGGCAACCCCGCGTTCGGCGCACCCGACCTGACCGACGGGCAGTGGACTCACGGTGCCAGCCGTGGCCTGATCGCCGCCAACATCACCAACGGTATTCAGGGCGTGATGCCTCCACACCGGGAATTTCTCGGCGAGCAGAAGGTGCACATTCTGGCGGCCTATGTCTATAGCCTTTCCCAAACGCAGTGAACCAGTCGAATCAGCAGCCGGCGGAGGGCTCGGGTGAACTCCCCGCGCAAAGGCAACAACGGAAAATAGTTGAGCCTTTAGCGCCGGCTGATCAGCAGGCACTGTACGCCAAACGGGAAAAGATTTTCCCCCGTGAAGTCCACGGCCTGTTTGCCTATACCCGGATTGCGGTGGCGGGGACATTCTTCAGCTGCTTTTACGGCCTCGCCTGGCTCAATATCGGCGGCCATCAGGCGGTCCTTTGGGATCTACCCAATCGCCGTTTTCATCTGCTCGGCATGACCTTCTTTCCACAGGACTTTGTGCTCGTCGCTGCGCTACTGATTACCGCCGCATTGACGCTGTTTTTCATCACTGCGCTCGCCGGGCGGCTGTTCTGCGGCTATGGCTGTCCGCAAACTGTCTGGACCGAATCCTTTCTCTGGATAGAGCGCCTGATCGAAGGTGACCGCCCAAAACAGATGAAGCTGCATCAGGCCCCCTGGTCGCTGCGCAAAGCGCGTATCAAGGCGACCAAGCATCTAATCTGGATCCTGTTTGCGGCGTGGACCGGCATCACTTTTGTCGGCTATTTCATACCGATCAGAGAACTGATTGGCAACTTCATGGTGCTGGATGTTTCACCGTGGCCACTGTTCTGGAGCGGTTTTTACGGTTTCGCCACCTATTTAAACGCTGGCTGGATGCGTGAACAGGTCTGCATCTATATGTGTCCCTACGCACGCTTTCAAAGCGCCATGTTCGACCAGGACACCCTGATCATCTCCTATGACCCCAAACGAGGGGAGCCGCGCGGGTCACGTCGGCGCGGCAGCGACCCGCAGGAACTGGGACTTGGCTCATGTGTCGACTGTACCCTCTGTGTGCAGGTCTGTCCCACCGGCATAGACATTCGTAACGGCCTGCAGTACCAGTGCATCGGCTGCGCCGGCTGTGTAGATGTCTGTGACCGGGTAATGGACAAAATGGGTTATCCGCGCGGGCTGATCAGCTACACCACCGAACGCGCACTGGAGGGCGGCGCTACCCGGGTTATCCGCCCCAGAACCCTGGTTTACGCCGGGCTGTTGCTGGTTCTGATTAGCCTGATCGGGACCGCTGTCTGGCTCAGAACACCGGTAGAACTGGATGTCATTCGCGACCGCATCGCCCTTTACCGGGAGACCTCTGAAGGGCTGGTCGAGAATGTCTATACCCTGCGGCTGATCAATATGGATGACCAGTCCCATTCATTCTCGATCGATTATGAGTCGGCGATTCCGTTGCTCACCGAATCGCCAATCCGCCCGGTAATGCTGGAACCTTATGAAATTCGCTCTATTCCATTAGCCCTGCAGATCGACCCGGTGGCGTTGACTCGCACCACCTACACGGTGCTGTTTACCGCCGTGGTTGCCGACAAACCGGCCCTCTCAGCAGATGCTGAAAGTCGCTTTATCGGCCCAATAAACCGCTGAAAGAGGAAACCGCGTTGAACCAACCTGCCGTAGCATTATCAACTGAACCCGCGTGGTATCGACAGTTCTGGCCGTGGTTCCTGATCGGCCTGCTCGGTTCGGTGGTGTTGGCCAGTTTTATCACCCTGTTTATTGCTGTTGGCGATGACGACGGCGTTGTCGTCGGCGCCGTCGCCAGCTCCGGCGGTAAAGTCATGACCGAGATTAAAGATGCAGCACGCGGCGCAACGGTCACCCTTGAGCCGAAAAACGGCATTCTCGACATTACGCTGGCGCAAACGCAACGCCTCGAATCACTGCAGATAACCCTGCTTCACCCAACACGTAAAGGCCGCGATATGACCTTTGAGCTCGACCGGGTCGGGCCCGGCCAGTGGATGACCGAGATTCCAAAGGCCAGTCAATTTCCGGCTAATCTGCGCTGGCGCTGGGTGCTGAGTAGCGGTTCAGGGGTAAATACCAGTCTGGCGCCATGGAGCGCCTATGGCACGCTCACCCTGGCAACCCCAGCGGGAATGTCACCGGCAAAATTACTGGCAGACCCCGGGCGTTAAAGCCGCCTCAAATGCCACCAATACCCATATCAACAGACGGCGGGGAGACCGGAACGTGACCAAAAAAAATGCCTGGATTGCAAGAATCGGCATCGCCGCCTGGCCGGCGTTTGTCACCGCTGGGGTTTTCACCGTCACCCTGTTCCTGTTTGTCGACGCCCATGACCTGATTCTGATCAGCGGGTTATCGCTTGACCGCTACGGAATCTATTCGCTGAGTTTCATTATCTTCTGGTTGTTCGGCACTCTCTGCGGCGGTATCAGTGCCTGGCTCGCCTATACCAGTCGCCCCCCTTCAACCCACGCCGACCGGCGCAAATAACCTTTCTGGATCCGTCGTTAAACTGGACTTTCTCTGACTATCCTTAAAGATCAGATTTAATCGGGTTTGCCGTCAACTGCGCCAGTCGTAATGACCAGCTAAATACAATTAAACGAACGTTTACTCAATTCCCAGGTTGTCGCTATACTCCCGCAGGAGGACAGTTATTAACCACCCAGGGAGAGTAGGAATGACAAAAGTGGTATTCGTGACCGCCGATGGCAACGAACACGAAGTAGATGCCCGCAACGACCGTTCACTAATGCAGGCCGCAGTGCAAAACGCGGTTCCAGGCATCGATGCCGACTGTGGCGGTCAGTGCCTTTGCGCGACTTGCCACGTCATACTGCCTGACAGCTGGTACACAAAACTCGGCGCCCCCAGCGACGACGAAGAAGAGATGCTGGCTCCCACGCCTGAACGTACGGCCACATCAAGACTCAGTTGCCAGATTCAGATCTCTGATGAGCTAGAGGGGTTGCGCGTACAACTACCTGAGTTCCAGATGTAACCAGTCAGCGCACAACC
Source organism: Immundisolibacteraceae bacterium (assembly GCA_052031065.1). Taxonomy (GTDB): domain Bacteria; phylum Pseudomonadota; class Gammaproteobacteria; order Immundisolibacterales; family Immundisolibacteraceae; genus JBPEXY01. Next base: position 7,528 of record JBPEXY010000223.1, read on the forward strand.
CGAGAGAACAGCAGTACCGCCACGGAGGAGAAAAGCCATGCTCGACAAAGTCACCCCGTTAAGAATGCTTGATCAGGACCCTGAAACCATTCCGATTGAGCAGATTGATGTCAACCAGGCAGAGCTCTATTTCCACGATGCTCACTGGCCCTTTTTTGAACGGCTGCGCAAGGAAGACCCGATTCACTTCAACGAATCCGAAGAGTACGGCCGGGTCTGGTCAGTGACCAAGTTTGAACATATCGCCTACGTTGAGAAACACCACGAAATCTTCTCATCAGAACCCACCATCACCATCGCCGATCCACCGCCGGATATACCGTTCCAGAGCTTTATTCAGCGCGACCCACCAGAGCACGACCACCAGCGCGCCGCTGTACAACCGGTGGTGGCTCCCACCAATCTGGCCAAGCTCGAAGGGCTGATTCGCCAACGGGTAGGCGATATTCTGGACGGCCTGCCGGTAGGTGAAACCTTTAACTGGGTGGATGAAGTCTCCATTAACCTGACCACGCAAATGCTGGCCACCCTGTTTGATTTTCCCTGGGAGGATCGCCACAAACTCACCTTCTGGTCTGATGCGACCACCGGCGCGCCAGATGTCTCCGGTGGTGACTTCATCACCATCGAAGAGCGCAATAAAGCGCTGGCAGAGTGCGCGGAATATTTCGTGCGCCTCTGGCACGAGCGCGCCAACGGTCCACCCGGCAATGACCTGATCTCGATGCTGGTCCATTCCGATAAAACCAAAGACATGATCAACGACCCGATGACCTACCTCGGTAACATCCTGCTGTTGATTATCGGCGGCAACGACACCACCCGTAACTCACTTACTGGCGGTGTGCTGGCGCTGAACCAGTTCCCTGAAGAGTACGACAAGCTGCGCAACGACCTGTCGCTGATACCCAGCATGGTTTCTGAAATCATTCGTTGGCAGACGCCCATTTTAAGCATGACCCGGCGCACCAAAGAGGATACTGAACTATTTGGCAAGCAGATCAAAAAAGGTGACAAGGTGGCCATGTGGTACATCTCCGGCAACCGCGATGAAGAGGTGATCAAGGGCGATCCGAACAAATTCATCATCGACCGCGAAATGGTCCGCCACCACCTCTCCTTCGGTTTTGGCATCCACCGCTGCATGGGCAACCGCCTGGCAGAAATGCAGATCCGCGTCGCCTGGGAAGAGATCATGAAGCGTTTCAGCAACGTCGAAGTGGTCGGACCTGAGGTGCGCGCTCCGTCCAACATTATTCGCGGCTACCGCGAACTGCCGGTTCGGGTGCATCCGCTCTAACCAGATTGGAAAAAACCGAAACTAAACCTCCGGCAGCTACAAATAGCCGAAGCCGCCGGAGGTTTGATTTTCCATCGCCTATTTCATTCGACCGGCTCATTTGCTCGGTTCGTTGCGCACCATCATCCTGCAAAACTCAAAACAGCATGGAGATTCACATTTGAAAGTAAGCGTGGATCAACTAAAGGATCGTACTACCAATCATTAAGATCGCTCCCCAGGATATCAGGTAGGTCGGCGTTCTCAGCCCTGGAATACCCAGAATGTATACCAGCGCGTGAGCGATCCTCGAAAAGAAAAACAGCTGAGCGGCCGTTGCAATAGTGGTGCCATCACCATCCAAACTTACCGCGGCGATAAACACAGCAACAAACGCCGGTAACGTTTCAACCATGTTCAGGTGGGCACGTTTAGCGCGTTGCGCCCACAATGGCGGCGTTGGTTCATTCCCAGGATAGCCATCAGGATAGTTGTGAAGAAACGTCGGTATCCCCCATTGCAACGCCCGTGCTGCAATATATGGAACCCAGAGCAGCACGGTCAGTAACCCGGTTAGACCAAGATAAAAATAAGCAGTGGACATCAGTTCGCTCCTGTCATTGTTTTTTGAGTAGGGTTAAGCAGTTCCAGGCAAGAACAATCCACTGGTAGATATCAGGAAAAAATCGATACTGCCCAGTGATTGCTCAAGGGTATTCTCCCCTCCGAAATGAGACGATAGACGCCCTAACGTCTTTAATAGAAGCTTAATCGTATCGGTAATTACACTGTCCAGAGCGGGACGATCGCAACTGTGCCGACAGCAGCGCGACTGAGAGCTAACTTGATCCCCTTACTCCACAGAGTGGAGGAACTACACGTAGTGTTGCGCCAAAGCCGCCGCCAGCGGAATGGTGCTGACTTCAGTCACCCTAGACCGTCACCGTTTACCATGGTCGAAAAAGCCAAGGCGCTGGGTGATGTGCGTTACGATTTTTTTTATGAATGAAGCAGATATCAGGGTAACAGCGGGGTAGGTTGCTCTGTGCCGTTTGCCCTAACAAGGTGGCTACCGGTCCCTTCCCGGGGAAATACCTGGTAGCGAGAAGTTATGCTCTGTTGGTTATCTGGAAAATGCTTACCGAACACGAGGCGCACTAATTCCAAACTTTAAGAAGTTATTTATATGGATAGGCGCTACGCGCTGTCAGAGCTTTGCAAGTCGACACAATGGAAGGAGATGGCGGAGAGGGTGGGATTCGAACCCACGGATCCTCGCGGATCAACGGTTTTCAAGACCGTCGCTTTCGACCACTCAGCCACCTCTCCGTCGCCACTGCCTGGAGCTGGCAGCTATCTACGGGGGCGCACAGGATACTGGAAAAAAGCACTATTCCGCCAGCCAGAGCGACGATTTGGTAACAATTTCTACTGCCTCTTAACGCGCATCGATTAGGACGGTAAACTTTTGCAGGCAGAAACGGTCTTATGAGGCCAACGTGTCGGCGATGTTGCCGGCAGATTGAACAATCATCTTTATGTTATCGAGGGGCTAAATGGCTAACGATTACTCTTTTGACACCGCAGTTTCCCGTAGTGAACAGTCGGTTCTTGCCACCAACAAGGTGTTACGCAATACCTATGCTCTGTTAGCGATGACCTTGCTGTTCAGCGCAGGTACAGCTGCCACGGCAATGACGCTAAACCTGCCTCACCCGGGGTTAATTATCTCGCTGGTGGTAATGTTCGGTGGTCTGTTTGCCATCAATGCGCTGAAAAATAGCGCCTGGGCACTGGTGGTACTGTTTGCCTGGACTGGTTTCCTGGGCATGACCCTGGGACCAATTCTGAATATGTACCTGCAGATGTTCAGTAATGGTCATCAGCTGATCATGATGGCGATGGGCGGTACCGGCATCACCTTCCTGGCCCTTTCCGGCTATGTGCTGACCTCGCGCAAGGATTTTAGCTTCATGGGCGGCTTCCTGATGGCAGGCATTATTGTCGCCGTGCTCGCTTCCCTGGCGCTGATATTCTTTCCGGTGCCGGCGGCGTCGCTGGCAATCAGCGCAGTGGTGGTAATGCTGATGTGCGGTTTCATTCTCTATGACACCAGCAACATTATTCATGGTCATCAGACCAACTACATTCTGGCGACGGTTGGCCTCTACCTGAATATCTACAACCTGTTCCTGAACCTGCTGCAATTGCTGGCGGCGTTCAACGGCGATGACTAACCGGTAGCTGTACAACACACCGAAAACCCCGCTTTATGCGGGGTTTTTTATGCGTGACCAGCCGGCGATTTCAGCTGTACACCCTCGAGCCAGGCTTGTAGCTGCTGTTGATCAAACGGCCAGTCAAGTTCCTCACCAGCACCGGTAGCAGCCACTGGAATCCTCAGACCATAACGCTCAAACAGCTGGTCATCATCAGCAATTTCAACCAGGGAAATTTGCAGTTGGTTTGCCTCCAGCAGTTGCAGTGCCTGTTCGCAGAGATGGCAGCCCGCCGTTGTGTAAAGCACCACCCGTCCATCACTACCCATACCGGTCGACATTGATTCACTCCCTCGGCTTAACGATCGTTTTTGGTGAAGTGGAGTGCCAGTGTCATGCTATCTGCCGACCCCTGACTTCCGACGCTGAGCACTGATTATGCAATCCTCGGTCATTCTTGTAGATCGACATGACAACCCGACGGGCACCACAGCAAAAATCGACGCCCATCTCCAACCACTGCTACACCGCGCGTTCTCTATTCTGGTCTTTGATTCGCAGCAGCGGCTGCTCTTACAGAAACGAGCTAACGATAAATATCATTCCGCTGGATTGTGGAGTAACACTTGCTGTAGTCATCCCGGGACTGACGACCTGATAGGTCCGGAAGCAGCAACGAGACTGCAGGAAGAGATGGGCTTTACTACTGCACTGGAAAAGATCGGCACCCTGCACTACGAGCTGGAACTGTCGGGCGGATTGTTCGAATATGAATTCAACCATGTGTTTTGTGGTAGCAGTGACCGGACACCCCAACCCAACTCAACAGAAGTCAGTGAGTGGCAGGCACTGCCGCTAAATGAAATAACAGCCCTGCTACAGGAGCACCCGGAGCGTTTTACTGCCTGGTTTCCGCTGATATTGGAGCGCCTTGCGGCTCCCATACAGCACTATCTGAATAGAAAGAACAGTGAGCAGCAATGACGAATGAGCCTGAACTGGATATCAACACCGCTTTTTTTGAGGTCAATGGCGGCAGGCTGGCTGTACAGCAGTGCGGTGCAGGCGATCCATTGGTATTGATACACGGCATGGCGACCGACCATCGCCTTTGGCAGCCGCAACTAACTGCATTTGCAGAGCACTTCAGGGTGATCACTTATGATCTGCGCGGGTTTGGCGAATCGTCCCGACCGGACGGACCCTACCGGGCCGAAGATGATCTCGCCCGATTGTTGCAGATACTGTCGCTACCCGCCGCAAACATTATCGGACTCTCATTGGGCAGTTCCATCGCCACCCGTTTTGCACTGGAATACCCGTCCCTCTGTCGTTCGCTGGTTCTCGCCGGTCCGGTTCTGCAGGGTTTTGGCGATGCCGACGATTTCGTCTCGGCGCTGAAACAGGTGTGGGCAAGCGGACGCGAACAGGGTGTGGCAGCGGCGAAAAAGGAGTGGCTGTCATTACCATTATTCACCACATTGCTGCAAAGCGATCAGGCCCGGCTTGCCAGAGAAATGATCGCTCAATACGACGGCTGGCACTGGCAGAACCGCGATCCTGAAAGTTGGCCGCAGGTGATGCCCGCGGAGCGCCTGGGTGACATCAACGCAAATACGCTGGTGGTAGTTGGTGATCAGGAAATACCCGGGCTGGCGCGCGCTGCAGAGGCTCTGCATAGCGGCATCGCCGACGCCAGGTTAGTGCGGATGGATCATGCAGGCCATGTCGTTAACCTGGAGCAACCGCATCAATTCAACAAGTTGGTGCTGGAGTTTCTCAGCGACGGTCGATAGCAGCGTCATCAGCACCAGCTAGCCACGATATCGGTCAATCACCCCGGCTTGCGCGCCACCAGTTGGGCAACAGCACGTGGCACCGGTTGCTGTTCTAGCAACTCTTCGCTGTGCAGGATATGCCAATCGGCGAACCAGCTACCCAGTTCGCCCGGTTGCAATAGAAAACGCCCATTATTCGGCCTGCCAAACTGCCGGTTGGCAACGGTAAAGGTTTCGTAAACCAGCAGCCCACCGGGCTTAATGGCTTGTTTTAGAAAGGGAATCAGCGGCCGGTGTAGATAACGAAACACCAATACCGCGGCAAAGCTTTGCCCGGCCAGTGGGTTTTCACCTTCCACCTCGAGATCAACGGGCCAGTACCTCACCCGCTCCCTGATGCCGACCTGTTGCGCCGTTGGTAATCGCTCGATAGCCGTCTGGCACCGTTGCAATGCCTCTTCATTCCGGTCCGCAAAACAGACCCTGGCGCCGTGCTGCGCAAGCAGCAATCCATTCTGACCGGCACCGCAGGCAAGATCAACAAACTCCCCCAGCTCGACAGTGGCCAGTAGCTGCGGCAAAAATTGTTCCAGTAGCTGCGCCGGCGCGGGAGGGCTTTCTACGTGGTCAGCCAACACTAGCCCTCGGCGACCGAAGCGCTGTCGAGACAGCGCCGGCAGAGACAGACCTTTCCGCGCACTTCCTGTGGCAGCGAATCGAGGATGCCATCAGCAGGGTTAACATCCACACACCAACACTGTTGATTGCCGTTCTGGTTCAATAGCCCACAATTGTTCTGCTCCCCGCAGACTGGACAGCGCCGACTGGCTTCACCTTCATCAATGACTGGCATTATTTTTTACGGCTTCGCTTACTCATCGTCCTCGTTGGCGCGGCAATCGCCAATCAAAGACCGGGTGGTCAGTTAATGGGCTGCTATCGACTGGCTTGCCGGCCTGACCATCATCGCTGCTACTGCACTAATCAGCAACGGCACTGCCATCGCCAGATAGAAGCCGCTGACACCAAAAGTATCCAGCAACGGCCCACCAATTGCCGCCCCGAGAATGGTGCCGACACGTCCGATCCCGATGGCCCAACCGATACCGGTAGCGCGGACAGCTGTCGGGTAGAGAGATACTGCCAGATAGTTGAGGCAGATCTGCGGTCCACCAACAAACAGGCCAACCAGGGCGATCATCACATAAATCAACGTCCACTGCTGGCCACCAAAGGCGAGCACTCCCATGGCCCCAACACCGAGTACCAACAGGCTGATAATCACCCCACGTACTGGCAGTCGCGGTATGTACCAGGCCAGCGGCAGGACAAACAGCAGTGCGGCACCATTAATTATCTTGGTGCCATTGGCTGCCTGTGCTTCACCAAGCCCGCCGGCCACCAACACACTGGGCAGCCAGAGAATGATCGAAAACCAGGCGACCCAGTTAAAGAAGTAGACGCCCCAGATGGCAAAGGTGTTGCGCCTGAGGGAAGCACTAAACAGCGCTTTAATACCGGCGCTGTGCGCCGCCTCAGGCAACAGGAAACTGCAACCGGCCGGCAATGTTTGGGCAGATTTCAAACGCTTCAACGTTTGTCGCACCCGATCATGTAGCTGGTGTCGCGCCATGTGCTGAGGGGATTCTGGCAATATCAGCCAGAGGACTAATGTAAACAATAGTGGCCCTACACCGCCGATAAAAAAGATCAGCCGCCAGCTCTCGATAAACAGCAAGTCCGGCAACAACCCCGGCCACAACCCCGGAAGACCACGGGCATAACCTGAGCAACAGCCATCGGCGAGCAGCACTGACGCCAACTGGGCTCCCAGAATAGCCCCGACCGGCAGGCCGAGAGTGGCCAGCAGCATGACGATGCCGCGATTTTTGTTTGGCGAGAATTCCGAAGCCAGCGCCAGCACATTGGGGGTTGCACCGCCCATACCGATGCCAGTGAGAAACCGAAACAGGACCAGCTGTTCAATACTGGTTGCCCAGGCAGTTGCCAGTGAAAAACCACCAAAAACCACTGTTGACCAGATAACCGCCCGGCGCCTGCCAAAACGGTCGCCTAACGGGCCGAACAACAGCGCCCCCAGCGCCATACCGACGACACCGGCGGTAACAATCGGGGTAATACCGGTGGAGTCGACCTGGTAGGTCAAAGCAATGGCCGGACCGGTAAAGGCGATCGCCTGGGTGTCAAAGCCATCAAAGGTGGTGACCAGAAAACAGAGCAGCACCACCACGCCCTGATACCAACCGAAACCCGACCGGTCAATCCAGTCAGTCAGCACCACCGTCGGTGCGCTCTGCTGCTCCATGCCCCTCTCTCCCCTGCTCTATCCTTTGTATGTTGCCGTTATTTTGTTAACGCCAGCAGCTAACCGTTCGCCAGTGCTGTTTCGAGCAGCCGCGCCGTTTCAAATAGCGGCAACCCCATCACTGCGGAGTAGCTGCCCACCAGTCGCTCAACAAACAGCGCAGCCCGCCCCTGTATTGCATAGCCACCCGCTTTACCCAGAGGCTCGCCGGTCTGCCAGTAGGCGCTGATTTCCGCTTCTGAAATGGCTCTGAAAGTGACGTCGCTCGCACATACGGCGAGTAACGGCTCACCCTGCTGAGGGACAACCACCACCGCCGATAAAACTTTATGAGTCACCCCAGATAGTGCGCGCAACATCTCTGCGGCGTGATCATAGTCTTGCGGTTTACCGAATACCTGATTACCGAGCACCACCGCGGTATCGGCGCCGATCACCGGCCGCGGATCATCCAGTCGCTGCTGCCTGCCTGCAGCCGCTTTATCGCCAGCGACTCTGACGACGAAAGATTCCGGAGTTTCACCGGGCTGGCGAATCTCGGCAACATCCACCACCACCCGGTCAAAATCGACCCCGATCTGCTGTAGTAATTCCTGGCGGCGTGGTGAACCCGAGGCAAGCAACACAGAGCAAGAGCGACTAAGCAGCACGTTAACAGTATCCATGAAAAACAGTAGCCAGGGCAGCGGCCACCATACCGGTTGGGATGTTAAATTTATCCGCCACAAACATAAACCCTGCTGTGCCAAACCCGGGCATCCACCTCGTGGTTGGCGTTCATCTCGCGGTGAGTCACCAGCAACCAACTACACCCACCGCGAAGTAGCAGGAAATATAGAATGCACCATAAGGGATGGAGGAGATCATGAGCAAACCTTTACTGGGCGTGGCTATCGGCGACCCTGCAGGCATTGGGCCGGAAATTCTGGCGAAGGCACTGGCCACCGGTGAGCCGCAGAGCCGCGCGACCATTCTGCTGATCGGTTCGATGCCGGTCATGCGTCGCGGGATGGCAGTAGCTGGCGTCGAGTTGCCGTTGCAGGCGATTTCCAGCGTCGAGGAAATCAGTCAGTCAGCAGATTCGGTGCAGATTCTGGATGACGGCCTGATCGGTGACGCGGAAATGGCGGAAATTGAATACGGCAAGGAGCTGGCAATCTGCGGCAGGGCAATCGGCCACTGGATCAAACAGGGTATGGAACTGGCCACCAGCGGTAAGTTGGATGGCCTGGTGATGGCGCCAATCAATTCAGAGTCGATGGCCGCCGCCGGTACCCTCGACACCATCATGGATGCCGACGAAGGGTCGCGGTTTCTCGCTGTCTACTCTGGGCCGCTGCGTATCATCCATATTTTTGACCACGTGCTGCTGCAGGATGTCTGCGCCCGGCTCACCACTGAGCTGGTGGAGAAAGCACTAAAAGTCACCTATCAGACTCTGGTTAGCTGGGGTATTCCCGCGCCCCGCATTGGCGTCGCCGGACTCAACCCCCACGCTCATGGCCCC
>JBPEXY010000224.1:0-8275 GCA_052031065.1 Immundisolibacteraceae bacterium
TCAATTCGCAACTCGACAGCGACCAGCTACTTGATGACACCGCCGAACAGGTATTGGCCACCAGCCTGCAGATTGCCTGGAACCAGATCGTTGCCCGCCACGGCTCACCACCCGAAAACATAGCGCATCCAGACAGTAGCGCCGGACTACTGGTAGTCGGCTATGGCAAGCTCGGCGCCCGGTCACTCAGTTACAACTCCGATCTCGATCTGGTGCTGATCAGGCCACAGGGAGATCAGGAAGTGATGACCAGCGGCGCGGAGCAGCCGACCCCGCTGCACCGCTTCTATGGCCGTGTCGTACAACGACTAATTCATCTGCTCACCACCCAGACCACTTCCGGCAGACTTTACGAGATCGACTTCCGTCTGCGACCGAGCGGCAACGCTGGCCCAATGACCAGCGACCCGGAAAGTCTCAGGCGCTATCTGCAAGAGGATGCGCGTGACTGGGAGCATCAGGCGCTGGTCCATGCCCGTCCCGTTGCCGGATGTGAAAAACTGGCTGAGGCTTTTTTGGAACTGCGCCGCGACATTCTCTGCCAGCAACGCAAGGCCGACACCGTCGCCACCGGTATTACTGAGATGGCTGCCATGATCCGCCAGGAAAAACCGATTGACGACCTGCCGGCGAAATTGAAACTGAGTCCTGGCGGAATGCTCGATATCGAGTTTTTCGCTCAGTACCTGGTTCTTGCCCATGCGGCTAACCATGGCGAACTGCTGCAACCAACCAGGGTGATCGATATTCTGGCCAAGGCAGTGCAGCTCAACCTGATTGAACAGGAGACAGGCTCATTGTTGACCAACGCCTATCGTCAGCTGACCGTACACCGCAAACTGTGGGAACTACGCCAGGTAAACGACCAGATGCCGCTCACACAGCAGCAGTTAACGCAAACCCAGCAGGCAATCCAGCAGATCATGGGAGCCTGACAGAACTTGCGCTTCGATTCCCGCTGCAGGCGGGAACATCCGGCTGCCGCTAGAGATCATCCTCGTTGGCCGCAGCACGAATCTGCTCCGCCTGGCGCGCCATGGTTCTGCGCACAATGGTTTCGCGATCCTCATCATCAATAAGGCGAAACTCCATTGCTGTCTGATAACGCTGACCCTGCTGACGACAGCTGGTCACTGCGGCAAGTGCATGAATAGCACCAGCGCCACCGCTAAGCTGCATACAGAGTTCCACCGCCTGTCCGGCTACCATCTGCTGCTCCGTCGCCAGCGCAATCCCGTTGCCACTGAGGCTCACCTCGCAGACCGCAGTCGTTTCCGGATTATCGGTCAATAACTGGGTGATAGTCGCCAGTTGCTGCAACCGCTGCTCCATCAGGTCTAGGTAGTGGACCAGCGCCTGCGGCAATTCCACCAGCCCCTTTCGCGCCTCGGCAAGTTCGCGGTCGGTGGCGTCAAGCTGTGAGCGCAACTGGAAGGCACTCGGCAGCCCCGATTTAATCACCCGCGCCAACTGCTCTGCGCCTCGATCATCCAGGCAGCGGTAGCTGATGCGAACGTCATCATTGACGCGGAAAAACTCCCTGCGTTCAGCCTCGGTCATGGTTACTCTCCTGACTTACCCGATAAACCGCTGCCAATCCCGGCACGAGCATAAAAATGCTGCGGATGGTTTCACGCTGACAGTCCCCGCCCCTCACTAAAAAACCGGCCTCAACCCCGGGTCCTTGTTCAGGTTGATGCTGATTTCAACTCGCCGGTTACGTGCCCGCCCGGCGACAGTGCTGTTGTCCGCCAGCGGCTCAGTATCAGCCTTGCCCATAACCGACAGACGCCACGGTTCAATCGCAGACGCGGCCAACAACTCATGGGCCACCGACGCCGATCGCAGCGCGGAGAGATCCCAGTTGGAACGGAAACGATCACCCCGCGCCGGCACATTGTCCGTATGACCCGATACCGTAATCGGCCCTTCAAGCCTTTCCAGTACCGCACCGATACGATCAATTACCGGGACAAAAGAGCTGCTCACGTCCGCCCCTCCCGAACTGAAAGAGCCATGTTCACGAATGCGGATAATCACGCTACCATCATGAAAATCGAGTTCGATCAGCCCTTCGCGGACCTCTTCGAGCAGCTCTTTGACAATGGTCTCCAGCACCTCGGCGGGAATTTTCGACTGGTCACCCTGGCTTTCACCCTCGCCGTTCTCGTCCGATTGACTCTCGGCCTGGGTCTCACTGGTCACCGTTGCCATCAACTGACTACCTTTGGAGTCATCCTTTTCCCGCAGTCGCGAGTCGGAATCGGTAAATTCCAGGGTCTGACGCGATAGATCGATAGTGTGCTGCTTTACCGATTTGATCAGCGTTGGCTCGGGTTTGCCGGGTGAAAACTCCTTGGCGATAATGCTGGTACCTTTTGGCGGCTCCTTGGTTTGAACCTCCCGCTGCACCCCAAAGGCAAACTGCATAGAGCCGGCAATTTTTTTGTACTTGTTCTGGTCCATTTCAGAAAAAGAGAGCAGCAGTACAAAAAAGCACATCAGCAGGGTCATCAGGTCGGCAAAGGTCATCACCCATGCAGGAATACCGGCCGGGCATTTGGTCTCCTCGCAACTGCACTCCGGCTCTTCGCTCAAGCTGCGGCTCCCTCTTCATCGACACGACGCTTGCTGGTGGGCAGAAAAGTCTGCAGTGACTCATCCATCACCCGTGGGTTAACTCCCTCCTGAATGCCGGATACCGTCTCGATAATCAGCGTTTTATTGAGCTTTTCCTGGCCACTACGCAATTCCAGTTTTTCGGCAATCGGTATCGCCACCAGGTTGGCAATCAGTGCACCGTAAAGGGTTGTCAGTAGCGCTACCGCCATCGCCGGACCAATCGACTCCGGGTCCTCCATGTTGGCAAGCATCTGTACCAGACCGATCAGCGTACCGATCATCCCCATCGCCGGGGCGGCATCACCAATGGCGGTCCAGACCTTCTGGCCATTTTCATGCCGAGTTACATTCAGGGTCATATCCTGGGTCAGCAGTTTGCGCACAAATTCCGGCGGGTGTCCGTCTACGCAGAGCGACAACCCCTTCTGGAAAAAACCGTCATTGACTTCCTGCGACTCAAGGCTCAACAGCCCTTCCTTGCGCACCAGACCAGCCATATCCACCGCAACATCAATCAGCGATTCCGGGTTCTCGGTACGGTTAAAAAATGCGTTGGCGGCGACTTTGAAAGCGTTAAAGACATCGCCCATGGGAAAACGGACAAAAGTGACAAATATCGTCCCGCCAGCCACCACCAGTAGCGAAGGAATATTGACAAAAAGAATGAAATCCCCGCCCAGAATAATAGCCATACAGATGATGGCGAAGGCGCCAACCATGCCGATAACCGTTGCTAGATCCACTGATCACTCCAGATAGCTCAAACGCTTTAAAAACCCTGTCCGCCTCTTTGCGGTTTTCCAACTCCTGTTTCGGGTGCAACGGGCAACTCTTTAGTACTCTCGCTGCCGCTGTAACATCTGTAACAGGTTCCAGATGTTTCCCGCCTTACCACCGACCACCGACCGCTGACCACCAGACCCTCCCTACCACAGCGGATAAGCCACTAACCTTTTGCATTTACCCGTAAAATAACCTTGTAGCCGGGCAAATCCCGGATACACATCCCAAACATAAACCCTCAACCATTCCAGAGCTGTCACCCATGGACACGTCAACAGCAACAGCACCCGATCGTGATGATTCCAGCATCCAGCTGGTCGAGCTGTTTCAGTCCGGTGATCTGGAGAGGTTTCTGCAGGCAGTCACCGAACTACACCCGGCGGAGCTTGCCCACTTCCTCAACGCCCTGAAGCCGGACGACCGCGTTACCGCCTGGCATCTGTTGCCGCATCAGCATCAGGGTGAGATCCTGGTCGAGGTCAATGACGATGTGCGCGAGGCCCTGCTGGAGCAGATGGGCACCGAGGAGTTGCACGCCTCCACTGTAGGCCTCGACACCGACGACATGGCCGACCTGGTCAACGAACTGCCGGAAGATGTTGCCCAGGAGTTGCTGGGAAAAATGGCGGCACAGGACCGCGCACGGCTGGAGAGCATCCTCTCCTATCCCGAAGACACCGCCGGCGGTTTGATGGACCCCGACCTGCTTACCATTCGTGCCGACATCACCCTTGAAGTGGTCCTGCGCTACCTGCGTCAGCGGCGCTCAATGCCCCAGGCCACTGACCAGATCGCAGTGATCGACCGTGAGAATGTGTTTCAGGGGGTGCTCAACATCAACGACCTGCTCACCCAGCCGGTGGAAACTCTGGTCAGTGAGGTGATGGACCGAGAGGTGGTGGAAATCCTCCACTCCACACCGGACCGCGAGGTCGCCGTCCTGTTTACCAACCGCGACCTGATCTCAGCGCCGGTAGTAGATGAGAACAACCACCTGCTGGGCCGTATCACCATCGACGATGTCGTCGACGTGATGCGCGAAGATGCTGATGAATCCTTCCTCGGCATGGCCGGCGTGCACAAGGATGAGGAGACCTTCTCACCGGTATTGCGCACCGCCCGGCGGCGCAACATCTGGCTCGGCATCAACCTGATTACCGCGTTCAGCGCCTCATTCGTGATCGGCCTGTTCGACAAGGCGCTGGAAGAACTGGTGGCACTGGCGATTCTGATGCCAATCGTCGCCAGCATGGGCGGTAATGCCGGCAACCAGACCCTGGCGCTGATTATTCGCGGCATCGCGCTGGAGCAGATCAACCGCCACAACGCCCGCTCGCTACTGCGCAAGGAGCTGCGCGTCGGTCTCATTAACGGCCTGCTCTGGGCACTGGTGGTGTCGACCCTGTCGACACTCTGGTTTGGTAATCCCGGCCTCGGAGCGGTAATCGCCGCTGCCATGGTGATCAACATGATGCTCGCGGCATCAGCCGGTTTCCTGGTACCCATGACCCTGAAACGGGTCAACATCGACCCCGCCATTGCCAGCACCGTGCTACTGACATCAATCACCGACGTAATGGGCTTTTTCGTCTTCCTGGGCCTGGCAACGGTTTATCTGTTCTGATTTGGGCCAGCGGATCTTTGGCCCTTCAGCTAGCGCATCCCATCGAGCACCATTTCGACCTCTACGGGGCGGGAAAACAGGGTATGCGGTGCCGCACAGGGAACGAAAACGTGGCCACTCCGGGCCCGAAACCCTGTAACGGCTGAGTTCTATCATCGACCTCTGCCAAAGTATCGAGGCGTCACCAGCCTGCTAAATTATCGTGCTAGAGAGGCGCGGCTCGTAGCCCCTCCCCGCTGGAAGCTAATGACCTATACGGCGATAAGTGCCTGCCCCCAACTGGTTTCCAGCGTCCGAGCGGATACCGGCAGTTCGAGGCTCCTCCAGAAGGCAAAAAAACGCCGGCAGGTGCCGGCGTTTTGAAAGGCTAATACTTGATCTGTTATCTGGCTTACTTGGCGGAGGAGAACTCCGGATAGGCTTCGAGGCCACATTCGACCAGATCGACCCCGGCGTACTCTTCCTCTTCGGTCACCCGAATACCCATCACCGCTTTGATGATCGACCAGACGATTGCTGAGGCCACGAAGGTCCAGACCAGGATGGTCACCAGGCCGACGAGCTGACCGGTAACGGTAGCATCGCCATTGGAGAGCAGCACGGCGAACAGCCCCCACATACCGACCACACCGTGGACGGAGATGGCACCCACCGGATCGTCGATTTTCAGCCGGTCGAGGGTAACGATGGAGAACACTACCAGCACACCACCGACAGCACCAACGATACTGGCGAGACCCGGGGTTGGTGCCAACGGCTCTGCAGTGATGGCGACCAGACCGGCCAGGGCACCGTTGAGCGCCATGGTCAGGTCAGCCTTGCCGAACATGATGCGGGCCGTAATCAGCGCGGCTACCACACCAGCGGCGGCGGCGGCGTTGGTGTTAACGAACACCAGCGCGACAGCGTTTGCCTCTTCAACGTTGCTCACTTTCAGCTCTGAACCGCCGTTAAAACCGAACCAGCCGAGCCAGAGGATAAAAGTCCCCAGAGTCGCCAGCGGCAGGTTGGCACCGGGGATGGCGTTGATTTCGCCATTGGAACCATATTTACCTTTACGGGCACCGAGCAGGAGTACCCCGGCCAGCGCAGCCGCAGCACCACAGAGATGCACCACACCCGAGCCGGCAAAATCCTGAAAGCCGAAGTTGGCATCAAGAAAACCGCCGCCCCATTTCCAGTAACCCTGTAGCGGGTAGATGAAGCCGGTCATGACCACCGCAAAGGCGAGAAATGCCCAGAGTTTCATCCGTTCGGCCACGGCACCGGAAACAATGGACATGGCGGTAGCGACAAAGACCACCTGAAAAAAGAAATCAGACATACCGGAATAGTAGATGTCACCTTCACTGGCGATGACATCAGCGGTGGCGTTATCGCCGCCAAGCATGAAGCTGACACCGGGCCAGTAAGCACTGACTGCCTCACCGGGGTACATGATGTTGTAGCCCATGAGCATGTACATGATGCAGGCAATGGCATACAGGGCGATGTTTTTAGTGAGGATCTCAGTGGTGTTTTTGGCGCGCACGAGTCCGGCTTCAAGCATGGCGAAGCCAGCGGCCATCCACATGACCAGCGCACCCGATACGAGGAAGTAGAAGGTATCGAGCGCGTAGCTCAATTCAATCACGGATTCCATGACTATCTCCCGTTAAAAATTTAGTGATTACCAATCGCTGCTGGCAATCGGACTCAAAGGGCGTCGGCGCCGGTTTCCCCGGTGCGAATGCGAACCACCTGACCCAGTTCGGTTACAAAGATCTTGCCGTCACCTATCTTGCCGGTGTTGGCCGCTGATCCGATGGCATCGAGCACCGCGTCGAGCTGGGAATCATCCACAGCAACGTCGATTTTCACTTTGGGCAGGAAATCGACCACATATTCAGCGCCGCGGTAGAGTTCGGTGTGACCCTTTTGCCGACCAAAACCCTTGACTTCGGTCACCGTCACGCCCTGAACACCGACGTTGGAGAGTGCTTCACGTACATCGTCGAGCTTGAAGGGTTTGATTACTGCACTGACCATCTTCATAAGAGGGTCCTCCGCAACAAATTCAGGTTAAAAAAACCGGGCCATCCGCAGATGGCCCGCAGGCTCTTAACAGAGGGTAAGAGAGGTGCCTTGATCAGAGGCTTCTGGAGATGGTGAAGACAACGCGGGAATCGGTAAGGTTATCCCCAGCAAACACTTCCGCATCACTGTCAGAATCATGCCAGGTCAGATCCCAACCAAGACCAACGTCTTCCAGCTCACCGGAAATACCGAGGCTGTAGTGATCGTAATCCTGAGCCTGATCCATATCCTGTGCAGCGTAGAACAGAGCCACCGAGTAGGAACCAACAGGAATATCCACGCCCAATGAATAGTACTCACTATTGTCCAGACCAAAGAAGTCGCTGCTAACAGCAAGACCACCGGTTACTGAAGCAACACCAAAGTCATAACCGATCGATCCGTAGAACTCATTGGTGTTGTTGTCACTGAAATTGGTGCCCGGATAGTTGTAGCGCAGGAAGCCAAGATCGTAGGACCAGGCATCAGAACCACCGGCGTAACCGAAGTACGTATCGATTTCAACGTTAGCACCGCCGAAAAACCCGCTATCTACGTTGGATGCCCAGACACCAGCGTAGAGACCATTTTCATTGCTGTAATCGAAACCACCGGAGATCGCCGGGGTGCTATCGGTCTGGGAAATCCCGCGGAACATGTAATCGCTGGAAAGTGCCACGTTACCGGAAATCTCTGCCTGTACCGCCGAGGCCAACATGGCGCCACCGACCAGACTGGTGATCAGAACATTTTTCATTATCAAGCTCCCTTGCTGATGTTGAGCAAATTAAATTTATCGTTGTCGGGATCCGCATTTGGTTTGAAACCTGCTGAACCGACAGCGTGAATTTATAGCAGGTTCTGTGCCAAACCCTTTCTGACCCGTCTGTTTCCATGAATACCGGGTCGGCAGATGGCAGCGAACTGCATTGGAACGGCCGCCCTGCAAAAGACGTGGAACGCTGAGAAGAAAGCGGGTGGCAAGGAACCCGGGTAGGCCGGCTGGCCAGATCACCTCACCACGATGATCTGGTGGTTCCCGGTTCAGCGCAGCAGATCAATTTGCATGAATATGAACCATTGATGACTAACGACGCACTGCATTGGTGCAATATATTCACCGGTCCCTAATATAGTGCAATAATTCATCAGGTTGCCGACCTGCCAGCGGGGGGCGACAATAAGGCCCCT
>JBPEXY010000225.1:0-3537 GCA_052031065.1 Immundisolibacteraceae bacterium
CGATGACGCTCGTTTTCGGTCTCCAGCAACCATTTATCGGTGAGCCATTCAAGATCGGAAAACTCAACAGGTAAGTTACTGCTCATCATCAATCCTCCGAGTTGACCCATTCCATCACCGTGGCATGCTGGTGGCGTACCGCCACCTCCATGTCCATGGTCACATTGAGGTGAGAAAGCACCCCGGAGGCGAGCATCTCCTGGGTATCCTCCAGCGTGCTCAGATCCTCATAAACAATGTCGCGCAGCAGCACCTTGGTGTGTTCCTGAGCGATCTTCTCGCTCGGTGTTTTCGCATCCATCTGATAGATATTCATGATCCAGACAGTCTCGCTTTCCGACACCGGCCGGAAGTTGTAGGTGAAGTACCAACCGGGTCCCACATCACAGAAAAAATTGGGGAAGAAGACGTTGATATCAAACCACCAGTTGTCATCATTGCTGGGGTTCAGACCAGCCATCTTGTTGTCCTCTCCCGGGGTGAAGCTGACCCCGTATTTCCAGGCAATGGTCTCTGCCGGAGTCGGCTGGTGGTTTGGGTTGGCCCACATGGAAATGGAGTGGTGGGGACCATAAACCCGCGCCGAATTGGGCACTCCATATTCCGGTGTTTCGCCACAATCGGGGATCGAGCGACCGTGCAGAAACACCGCGTGGTAGGCCTCCTGGAAGGCGTCGATAAATGCTTTCCAGTTTGATTTGCAGCGCGCGCTGTAACGGGCAATGTGATTGAACTGATCAAACGGAAAATCATCCATATCACGAGCCATCGGGTCGATGAACTCGCGCAGAGTCTGCGGCGGATTCTGCTGGTAATGAACGAAGATGAAGCCGTTCCAGGTATCCACCGATATTTCCGGCAGGCCATGCTCACTGCGATCAAAACCGTCCGGCATGTACTCCTCGCCGACAATCGGGCGCAGCGACCCGTCCAGGTTGTAGGTCCAACCGTGGAAAGGACAGACAAACACATGGGTGTTGTCTTTCTGGTAAACATCCGCATCACCGAAGGGACCGCCACTGCCCTGGCAGCGGGTCACTTTCATACCGCGGTGAGGGCAGATATTGTGAAAACCGCGGATCTGGTCGTCCTTGCCCCGCACCAGAATAATTTCGCTGTCCCAGCACTCCATCTTCGAGACCAGAAAATCACCCTTTTCGGGAATCTCCTCAACCCTCGCCACCTCAAGCCAGGCTCGTTTAAAGATCTTCTCTTTTTCGCGCTGATAAAACTCCGGCGAAACATAAGGCTCAACGCTCAGGGGGCCGGGGTCCAGCTCCGGCAGCGGTGTGGCCCAGTTGACGTCACGGCTTGTGATCGGTGCGGTCATTTAGTTACTCTCCTTGTTCCCGAGTGCTTCGCAGAGATTCCGCTGCCCCTGGTGGTGCTCCGCAAGAGAAATGACCCCGAAAAGGGACCGACCATAAAAGGGCGTTAAACTGCTGCGGGTCTTAAAATAGCGGTCAAGTTTCCGGCAATCACCGTCACCGTACCCTGACATGGAACAAGTTCTGAATGAGTCCCCCGCTACCGGCCAGCACAGAACGCCGAACCGACCGGGACGGGAACCTGCCGATGGTATTGCGGTCAATGGCTACCTCGTGGCCGGTATAAACGTCTGATCGAGACCGCAAACAGCCGCCCTGTTCCTGATTAACAGAACCAACTCAGAGCTGAAAAAACCACAGATGAATTCAACCGACCCTGCAATCAATCCGATTCACAAGCAGCTTCAGCAACTCAGCCAGCAGATCGAAACGGAGATCATCGGCCAACGCAAACTGGTCAACCGCCTGCTGATCGCACTGCTCGCTGACGGCCACCTGCTGGTGGAAGGAGCACCCGGCCTGGCCAAAACCCGTGCCATTAAAACCCTCGGCGACGGACTCGAAGGCGATTTCCACCGGGTGCAGTTCACCCCGGATCTGCTACCGGCGGATTTAACCGGCACCGAGATCTACCGTCCCCAGGATGGCAGTTTCAAGTTTCAGCAGGGTCCGCTATTCCATAACCTGGTGCTCGCCGACGAAATCAACCGGGCACCTGCGAAGGTACAGTCAGCGCTACTCGAAGCCATGGCAGAACGGCAGATCACCGTCGGCAGCCGGACCTGGAAACTGCCACAGCTGTTTCTGGTCATGGCAACCCAGAACCCTCTGGAACAGGAAGGCACCTATCCGCTACCTGAAGCGCAGCTCGACCGCTTTCTGCTACAGGTCAATATTGACTATCCACCGGGCGCCGAAGAGCAGCAGATCCTGCGCCTTGCCCGCCAGGAAGCGGGCCTCGACAACCCTGCCAGAGAGATCGTTCGGCTGTCACAACAAACCCTGTTTGCTGCCCGCGACCAAGTGCTCAAGGTACACATGAGCGACGCGGTAGAGCAGTACATCATCGACCTGGTTATCGCCACCCGCGAACCGCAGCGCTACGGTGATGATCTGGCGCGCTGGCTCGCCTACGGTGCCAGTCCGCGAGCCACCATTGCGCTCGATCGCTGTTGCCGTGCCCATGCCTGGCTTGCCGGTAAAGATTATGTCGGCCCCGAAGATGTACAGGAACTGGCCCACGACGTGTTGCGTCATCGGCTGATAGTCAACTACGAAGCCGAGGCCGAGGGGGTCAGTATCGACCAGATCATCAATGAACTGCTGACCCGCGTCGCCGTCGGATGAGCAGTAGTGCCACGCCCCTGAAAGGGTCGTCGCGGGTCATTATTGAACCCGGCGAACTGTTTGCGTTGCAGCACCAGGCAAGAGCCTTTTCGCTCAGTTCCGGTGCGATGCTGGCGCGCAGCGGCGGGGGCCACACATCGCGCTTTCGCGGCCGCGGTATGGAGTACGAAGAATCCCGCCTCTATCAGCCGGGGGATGATATCCGCACCATCGACTGGCGCGTCACTGCCCGCACCGGAGCCACCCACACCAAGCTGTTTCGGGATGAGCGCGAGCGGCCGGTACTGATCTGGCTCGATTACCGCAGCAGCATGTTTTTTGCCACCGCCGGCAGTTTCAAATCGGTACTGGCAGCGCGCAGCGCAGCGCTGCTGGCCTGGATCGGCCAGCAAAATGGCGACCGCGTCGGCGGTATGATCTTCAATAACCATAACCACCACGAATATCGGCCACGCCGTGGCCGACAAAGCCTGCTGGCCTTTCTGCAAGCAGCCGCAGACCAGCAGCAGTGGCGCAGCGAGGTGGGTGCAGAAGCGGACGAGGAATCCCATACCTCCTCCGCGACCACCCTCGAAACCGCACTACGCCGCTTACTGCGGCTCGCCCGCCCCGGCTCACTACTGTTTCTGGTCAGCGATTTTCGCGGCCTCACCGGCCAACGGTCCGACCCCGCCCGCCAGCTGCTGAACAGACTGGCTGACCACAGCGAACTGTTTTTGCATCAGATCTATGATCCGTTGGAAGAAAAACTGCCCGAGCGTGGCCGCTACCCGGTGACTGATGGACGGCGACAGTTTTTACTTAAACCGGACGCCAAAACAGCGATGCACCATCGCGATACCTTCCTGGCCCGCCAACAGGC
>JBPEXY010000226.1:0-3425 GCA_052031065.1 Immundisolibacteraceae bacterium
GCCGCGTTGTCTTGCCCAGTAATCTCAGCGGACGGTCATGACGCCACACTGGCGGTGCGGCATAGACCTGTGTCGGACTGCTGAGGGGCTGGAACAGTTGATTGACCAGCTCGAAAGTGAGTCGTTGGCCATTTCGCTGTTCAAACCTTGCGACTGCCCCGGTAGATGGGAAAGTCTGTTCCAGCAGACAGCTCTGCTCGTCGGCCCTGTGCCCCCAGTGAGTGGCGGGAAATGCTGCGTACTGGGCCTGCGCGTTGAGGCTGGCGATGAGGGTTAACGGCAGAAACAGAGCATAATAGAGCGGCGTTTTCATGATTGGCGGAGTGTCGTGATTGATGTCTGGCCCGGTTGGATGGATTCACATTTGGGTTAACGGCAGTCGCATCGATTACTGTAGGTAATCCAGGTTCCGTCATTGGCCGCGCCGGCGTTCCGGTGGCGGGTCAGTAACGGATCGGGACACTAACATCGCGTTGTTAGCAGGATGGTTCGGTAGTCTTTTTTCAGGTAAAGCGGGGTAACAGGTTGCGTGTCGGTGAGCTTTTGGAGGCGGTTTATGACCGCTTGGAGCAGGCGGGGTTAGCCTATGGCCACGGTATGGAGGGGCCTCTTGATGAGGCTGCCCATCTAATCGCCCAGGTACTGTTTGATGCGCCAACGCTGAACGAGGCGCAGCTGAATGAGGTTGTTAACGAAGCATCGGTTGATCAGCTGGAGCAGATAGTTAACCAGCGCATCCGCGCGCGAATCCCTGCCGCCTACCTGACCGGTGAGGCCTGGTTTGCAGGAGTGCGGTTTGAGGTTGACCCGCGGGTGATAGTCCCCCGTTCGCCGATAGCCGAGCTGTTGCTGGAACAGCTGGCGCCGTGGGTTCAACCCGAGCGCGTCGGTTCGGTTCTTGACCTCTGCTGTGGCAGTGGCTGTATCGCTTTGGTCGCGGCAATGGTTTTTCCGCAGGCAGCTGTTGTCGCGACCGATTTGTCGGCAGATGCGCTGGCAGTTGCGCGCCACAACCTGAACCGTTTTGAAGCCAGTGGTGAGTTGCGCGAGGGGCAGGTTAGATTGATTCAATCAGACCTGTTTACCGCGCTCAATGGGCAGCGCTTTGATGTCATTATCAGTAACCCGCCCTATGTTCCCAGGGAGCGAGAGTTGCCGGAGGAGTATCTGCATGAGCCCGAAATGGCGTTGTATGCCGGAGCGGACGGGCTAGATCTTGCGCTGCCCATTCTTCTGCAGGCTGCCGATCACCTGACCGAATCGGGGGTGCTGCTGTTGGAGGTGGGGGAAGCGGCAGATGCGCTGATGGAGCTGTTGCCCGAGTTTCCGGCGATCTGGCTGGAGTTTGAAAGCGGCGGTGAGGGCGTGCTGTTGATCTCCCGCGAGGAACTGCTGCCATGGAAAGCGCCGCTTGAGGAGACGCTTGCGCTTAGAGTCGCCAGAAACCGTTAAATATCCGGCAACTCACGGTGCTTGATGGTTACCTGGTTAAATTTTTCCGACAGGCTCTCGGTGAGCTTCTGGGCGATAAAAACCGAGCGGTGGCGGCCGCCGGTGCAGCCGATGCCGATGTTCAGGTAGCTCCTGCCTCCGGCAAAGTAGTGGGGGATCCACTGCTCCAGAAACTCACGGGTGGAATTGTACAGTTGCTGCACGAGCGGTTCGTTGTTTAAAAACTCGATTACCGGTTGATCGAGACCGGTGTGGGGCCTGAGTTGGTCGTGCCAGTTTGGGTTAGGCAAACAGCGCATGTCGAAGATCATGTCGAGGTCACCCGGCGCCCCGTACTTGAAGCCGAAAGATTGAATAACAATGGAGGTGCTCAGCGGTTGGTCGCCAATTAACGCCAGGATCCGGTCACGCAGGTCATAAATGGTGTGATTGGAGGTGTCGAGAGTTAGATCGGCCCGCTCTGAGATTGGCAGTAGTAATTGCCGTTCTCGAGAAATGGCTTCGCCGGTGGAGATGGCAGGATCGGCAAGCGGGTGTTTTCTGCGTGTTTCGTTAAAACGATTGAGCAGGGTTGATCGACTGGCAGTGAAAAAGACGATCCGGCAGTCAACATCACTCGCCTTCAGCTGGTCGATCAGTTCACCAAACTGCTCGAGACGGCTGCTGTTGCGGATATCGATCCCGACAGCTGCTTTATTCAGATTGGGCAGTTCCGCTCGCAGCTGTTCCCCAAGAGCCGGTAACAGGGTGATGGGGAGGTTGTCGATACAGTAATAACCGAGGTCTTCAAGCGTTCTCAGCCCGGTGGTTTTGCCTGAGCCAGACAGACCGCTGACGATAATCAGTTCTGTCGCGGGCCTTGAGCGGCTGGGTTTGGCGTTATCGTTCATGGCGTCAAGTGTGCTGTTTGGAGGGAAAAATCAGAGCGCGGCCTTGCGTTCGTTGGATGGCGGAATATTCATCGCCTCACGGTATTTGGCTACCGTGCGGCGCGCTACGTTGATGCCTTCCTCCTTTAGAAGCGCTGCCAACTTGGAGTCACTGAGGGCTTTGGTCTCCTTGTCGATGAGCGATTTAATTCTCGCCTGGATTGCCGTTGCCGAAGCTGTACCACCGTCGGCAGTGCCGACATGGCTGGAGAAAAAGTATTTCAGCTCGAAGATGCCCATCGGGGTATGCATGTACTTGCGGTTGGTCACGCGGGAGATGGTCGATTCGTGCATGCCGACATCTTCGGCAATATCGTGGAGCACCATCGGCTTCATCTTTTCAACGCCATACTCAAAAAAATCTCGTTGACGCTCAACGATGGCGGTAGAGACCTTAAGCATCGTATCGTTACGACTGTGCAGGCTATTAATGAACCAGCGCGCTTCGTTCAGGTGGTCTTTCAAATAGGTGTTCACCTCACTTGAATCGCGTCGTTTAATCATCGACGAGTAGAGATTGTTGACCTGCAGCTTGGGTGCGATCGCCGGGTTGAGCTCGATATGCCACTGACCTTTAACCTTGCGGACCAGCACATCAGGCACGATATATTCGGTTTCGCTGCTGGCTATCGCATTACCGGGTCGTGGGTTGAGCTGCTGAATCAGTGCGATGCCGGTTTTAGTCTGCGCATCATCAAGCCCGGTCTTTTTTGACAGTTGGCGGAAGTCACGCTTTGCCAGCAGTTCGATCCATTCGACAATTTTCAGCGCTTCTTCCCGGCCGGTAGTTTCTGTCGGTAACTGGCGTAGCTGAATGGTCATGCACTCGGCTAGATCACGAGCTGCGATGCCGGCCGGATCAAACTGCTGAACCCGGTGCAGGGTAGTGATGATTTCGTCTGCGTCGTAGGGGTTTTCCGGCTCCTCCGGCAGTGCTTCGAGCAGTTCCTCCACGGTAGCGCGCAGGTAACCGCTGGCATCGATGGCATCAACAATGGTTTCTGCGATCACCTTGTCACGTTCACTAAAGGGAGTCAGTTCAAG
>JBPEXY010000227.1:0-11410 GCA_052031065.1 Immundisolibacteraceae bacterium
CAACGGATAAAAGGTACTCCGGGGATAACAGGCTGATTCCTCCCAAGAGTTCACATCGACGGGGGAGTTTGGCACCTCGATGTCGGCTCATCACATCCTGGGGCTGGAGCAGGTCCCAAGGGTATGGCTGTTCGCCATTTAAAGTGGTACGCGAGCTGGGTTTAGAACGTCGTGAGACAGTTCGGTCCCTATCTACCGTGGGCGTTTGAGATTTGAGGGAAGCTGTTCCTAGTACGAGAGGACCGGAATGGACGTATCTCTGGTGTTCCGGTTGTCACGCCAGTGGCATTGCCGGGTAGCTATATACGGAAAGGATAACCGCTGAAAGCATCTAAGCGGGAAGCCCCTCCCAAGATGAGATCTCACTTGAGCTTTAAGCTCTCTGAAGGGCCCTGGAAGACTACCAGGTTGATAGGCTGGGTGTGGAAGCGCAGTAATGTGTGAAGCTAACCAGTACTAATTGCCCGTGAGGCTTGACCATATAACACCCAAATGACTTGGGCGTTTAGAGTCACACAGGAATTACTTTGTGTAACGTGTTTCTATAGCGATATTTGAATTCGGCAGCTACGCTTTGTAGTTGCCAGCCAGTTTGCCTGGCGGCCATAGCGAGTTTGAACCACCCGATCCCATCCCGAACTCGGAAGTGAAACAGCTCAGCGCCGATGGTAGTGTGGGGCCTCCCCATGTGAGAGTAGGACACTGTCAGGCATTTATTATGAAACCTCCGACTGTATACACAGTCGGAGGTTTTTTTATGGGCAAGAGAAAAATTGCGAGGTAACTTGTGCGCTGCGCTAGACTGATCAGGTTGTCACAGCGAACTAGTAGATAGCCCGCATTGCTAAGGGGAAAAAAGGGGAGTCAGCGAGTGCAAATTAAACAGGCTGCAACGGTGCTATTGTTGCGGGACGGCAGTAGTCGACCAGAGGTCTACATGCTGGAGCGAAACATTAAATCGGAATTTGTCTCCGGTGCTTATGTATTTCCGGGCGGTGCGGTTGATTCAGAAGACAACGATCAATGCTTAGGGAATATCTGCGCAGGACTTTCTGACCAACAGGCGAGCCACCAGGTTGGCCTGGAGAGTGGAGGCTTGCGTTTCTGGGTCGCTGCTATCAGGGAGTGTTTTGAAGAGTGTGGCGTGCTGTTAGCAAAACAGGCGGGGCAACAGCTGTCATTCACTGATGAACTTGTTAATAAAAGATTCAGTGCTCTCAGAGACGCACTAAATAGGCGCGAGATAGCCTTTGCAGAGATATGTAGCGATGAAGGTCTATCTCTTCAGGTTGATCATCTAGTCTATTTTTCCCGCTGGTTGACGCCGGAAGGCATGTCGAAAAGGTTTGATACCTGCTTTTTTCTCTGCCCGATGCCGGAACACCAAACGCCCCTACACGACGGGCACGAAGCGGTACACGGCATATGGATCACACCGGAAAAAGCTTTGGCTAAAGGCAGTTCGGGGGATATCAAGTTAGTGCCGGCAACTATCAGAACCCTGGAGTCCATCGCCGGTTATAGGTCTGTTGCAGAACTGATCGTGGGGTGCACCCCAAGCGCAGAGGTGCCCACCATATGTCCGCAGATTATTCGTGATGAAAGAGGCCAGCCAGTTAAGCTGAGAATCGAATCTGTGGATGGCGTTATTGAGCAACCGATCGGTTCGGAACTGCGTTCGATGATGGGTGGCTGATCATGGACGAGCCTTACGATCAGAAATATCGGCGTGTTATAGATCAGTTGCCTTTTATGACCGAGGTGGTGCGCCGGGAGTTTGATCCCCGCCAGGTGGTTAAGCTTGCAGAAGGTGTCCATCGGATTACGGCCCCCAATCCGGGTGTGATGACTGGTCCTGGTACCAACACGTTTATTGTTGGTAGCAGAGAACTTACGGTTATCGATCCGGGACCGGCAATGGATGCCCATATCGATCGTATCGCTGATTTTTGCGGGGATAGACTTCAACAGATACTGTTGACACATACACACCCGGATCATTCGCCGGGTGCTGCTCGATTGCATCGGCTTACCGGTGCTCCGGTGATGGGTTCACCGGTGCAGACAGCTACCGTTTATGACTCTAGCGTGGCGCTCAACCACCCTTTAGTCGGTGGTGACCGACTTGTAGTTTCCGGCGAGTATTCCCTGCAGGTTATTGCCACTCCCGGCCATGTGGTTAATCATCTCTGTTATCTACTGGAAAATCCGTGTTGGTTGTTTGCCGGCGATATGGT
This sequence comes from Immundisolibacteraceae bacterium, assembly GCA_052031065.1. Taxonomy (GTDB): domain Bacteria; phylum Pseudomonadota; class Gammaproteobacteria; order Immundisolibacterales; family Immundisolibacteraceae; genus JBPEXY01. The sequence goes on from JBPEXY010000227.1 coordinate 2,238, forward strand.
GATGGATGGCTCCACTGTGGTGATTGCGCCACCCGACGGCGATATGGAGGCCTATATCAGTTCTCTCGTTGAGCTGCAGGGCATAAAAATAGATGCGATTGCGCCTGCCCACGGGCGGCTTATCGGTGATTGTGCAGCTTATCTAGCGGGGCTGGTAGAACATCGAATGATGAGAGAACAGAAAGTTGTCGCCGGGCTACAGAAACTCTCAAGTGCGTCATTAACTGAGTTGCTGCCTGTAGCTTATGATGATGTCCCCGAGGTGTTGCACCAGGTCGCCGCTCTGTCCCTTGAAGCGCACCTTTTAAAACTGGAGAAGGACGGCGGCGTCAGCCGAATAGCCGGTAGCCCGGATGTGTGGTCAGTACGAAATACATAACGTTCGCCTGGCGTCCCAGGTTGCCAACATCGTAGTGGTAAGGATTACTCACTGTGGCCTTTCAGTGCCCGGTGCTTGGCTTCGATAAAATCGGCGTGGCGGACGTGCAGCAGCTCGGCTACCTTACGAATCAGCTGTTCCTCATATTTATCAATTATTTTATCGGCAGCAGCGACACGCCAGAGCAGCTCAATGAGCTCGCCCCGTCTTTCATGGGGGACTACTTCTTTTAACTGCGTGGTGAATTCGAACAACGAGGTGGCATGGTCGGCCTTATCAGTGGCGAGGCTGAGCAGGTCTGCCAATTCTTCCGGTGTCAGGGTAAAGCGGGCCTGTAATAGTCGATTAATTTCAGACAGCTCAACCTCTTTTACATCCAGGTCCGTACGCGCCACCTCTACCATGAGTGCTGCTAGACATAACTCTATGCCGTGTTCGCTATCAGCAGCTTCTGAATCGCGAACCTGGCTGAGCAGTGTGGCAAAATGCTGTTTTACATTGGTGAACATATTTTGTTGCCTTTGGTCATGACCTTCTCGACCCCGGTCAGCGGCTCGGAGGTCCAGTTTTCTATTGCCTCTGCCAACAGGGTTTGCGGGGTTAAACGAAACGCTTCCTTTGGTAGCGGTTGACCCAACAGAGTCAGAGCGATTCGCAAATTGTTTCTGACTGACCTGCGGTCCACCGGCTCGGCACCTTGCTGTTTGCTAAGCTTTTGCCCTGCCTGGTCGACGACGACTGGCAGGTGCATATAGACCGGTGTTGATAGACCAAGTAGTTGCTGTAGATAGATCTGGCGAGCCGTTGAATTGATCAGGTCTGCGCCACGCACCACGTGACTGATCTGCTGAAGGTGATCATCGACAACGGTGGCGAGCTGATAATTATAATTTTGCCGCGCACCGCAAATCACGAAATCACCTACTGATTCAGCTAGTCTCTCGCTCTGGAAACCCTGAATTGCGTCTTCAAACTGGATTAATCTGCTATCGACACGGGCGCGATAACTGCGGATCGGTTTGTCTGCAGCGGGCGCGTCACGGCAGAACCCGGGATAGACCGGCGTCTCGTCGGGGTGCTGCCTGAAATGGTCTTTAATATCTCTGCGGCTGCAGCTACAGCGAAACACTACACGCTTCGACACCAGCTGTTCAAGTTGGGCTTTGTAGTCAGCAGAATGTTGAGCGGAATAGTAGACCGGTTCATCCGCCTGCAGGAGATGGGCGTCCAGACATTCGAGAATTTCGCGGTCCATGTTTTTCACCGCACGTGCCTGATCAATGTCGTCTATTCGAATCAGCCAGGCTCCCCCATAGTGGCGTGCATGCAGATAACTGCCTAGTGCCGTGGCCAGTGATCCCATGTGCAGCGGTCCCGTGGGGGAGGGGGCAAAGCGACTTCTCAGTTTCAAGACTAACCTTTCAAAGCCTATTTCTAGCTGCTGATGGTTTAAATAGAGTATCGACCGCCGATTGCTCCAGAAAAAGAGTTCCTATTCAACGACATTGTGCCGATCAGCATGAAGTTGTGCTGGAGAATTGACGCTATTGAGCTGCCCCGACTGGAATACTGCTGCAACATAGCCGATTTTCTGTAGCCAGCTTCCGGCCCTGCGACCACCACTTCGCAGGAAGCGTTCAAGGTCCGCTGCCACGGTGACCGGTAACAATAGGTTGAGAAAGTGGTCGCGCCGGCAGTCAGTGGCCATGATGATCGATTGGCCGTCGAAAAAATTGGTCAATCTGGAGACGTAATCGGGCGGTAGTCGTGGTTGATCACAGGTCGCCACCACCAGCCAGTCGTTGTTACTGTGGATCAAGCCGGTATAGATCCCCGCCAGGGGACCCCAGTGGTCGCCAATGGCATCACTGACAATAGTGTCACCAAATGGCTGATAGCGGGCATGATTTCTGTTTGCACTGATAATCAGTTGATCGGTGTCGCGGGCCAGCGCTGCGGCGACGCTGGCGACCATCGGTTTCCCATCGTGAACCACGAGACCTTTATCGTCGCCACCGAAGCGGCTGCCACGACCACCGGCGAGAATGAGGCCGCTGAGTTTTTCGGGTCGAGAGTTGGATTGACTGTCGTTCATTGCCTGTTCCAGTCACCGGCGGACGGCGTATCAAGGTATCCTATTAAAGAGTACTGTTTTATTTACCTGCGAATGATTCAATTGTAATGGCCCATCATCATCTGGACGCAAAACACCTGCTCTGTCCTCTGCCGGTGATTCGCACCCAACAAAAAATTAAAACTCTTGAACCTGGTGACATTCTGGAAGTGGAGTGTACCGATCACGGTGTTCTCGCCGATATTCCGGCCTGGTGTCGTATTCATGGTCATCATCATCTCGATAGCTATGATGACGATGGCGTGGTGACGATAAAAATTGAGGTGGGTTCAGGTTGAGCGCAGTCGCATCAGATACCCACGAACGGTTAAGGCTGACTACTCAGGTTACCGTAATCGGGGTTGGGAGCAACCTTCTGCTTACGGTGCTGAAGCTGCTGGTTGGCTGGATCGCCCAGTCACAGGCACTGGTCGCTGATGGAATCCACTCGCTTACCGATCTGGTTTCTGACGGGCTGGTGCTGGTGGCGACACGACAAGCCCATAAAGCCCCTGACTCAAGTCACCCCTACGGTCACGGTCGAATTGAAACCGCAGCGTCCCTGGTACTGGGTTTTCTGCTGCTTGTCACTGCGCTGACGATAGCCGCTGCGGCAATTGGCAAGTTGCAGTCGGAATCGGCCTATGTGGTTCCGGGTGTTGCCGCACTCTGGGTCGCTGGTGTCTCGATTCTGAGCAACGAAGGGCTTTATCATTACACGGCAAGTGTTGCCCGGCGGACTCAATCCAGTCTGTTGCGTGCCAATGCATGGCACCACCGCACCGATTCGATATCCTCGGTGGTGGTGCTGGTTGGACTCGCCGGAAGTATGATGGGGGTGCCGATTCTCGACCCGGTGGCCGCTCTCGCTGTGGCGATGATGATCGCTAAAGTAGCGTGGGATGTAGGTTGGGAAGCGGTCAGGGAATTGACCGATACCGGCCTCGACCGCAGCAGGGTGAAGAATATTCGCTCTATTATCAAGGGTGTTTCGGGGGTCAACGGTATGCACATGCTGCGTTCCCGGAAACTGGGTCATCGGGCGTTGGTAGATGTACACGTCATTGTTGACCCGCAGATCAGCGTCTCTGAAGGGCACCGAATAGCCGATCGTATCCGCGATCAGGTTTTGCGCCAGCATGAGGATATTGAGGATGTGCTGGTGCATGTCGATTCTGAAGATGATGAATCGCAGGCGATGGGCAAGTTTCTGCCCCTGCGGGACCAGGTTGAACGAGTGGTACGGGCGGCCATCGCTGCGGTGCCAGCCAGTGAGCTGGTTGAAGATTTGATACTCCACTATGAGCGCGATCAGATTCATCTCGAATTTCGTGTCCCGCTAAGTGCGACAGAGAATCGGCAGCAGGCGGAAGAGGTAATCAGCCAGCTTAAACAGGCAGTTGCAGACCTGCCCCATTTGGGGCGAGTCGAAGTCAGTTTCTACACATAGATGCCCCGTGGGGCTTTGCGCAGGTCGGATAGATGTCGGGAAATTCATTCGGTAGATCGTTTATTGTTTCCACCTTTGGTGAGAGTCATGGTCCGGCAATTGGCTGCGTGGTGGATGGTTGTCCACCCGGGCTACCACTGAGTGAAGAGGATATCCAGCTCCAACTGGACCGACGCAAACCTGGTACCTCCCGATATACCACTCAACGCCGAGAGCCTGATCAGGTAGAGATACTCTCCGGCGTGTTTGAAGGCAAAACCACGGGTACCTCAATCGGGTTGCTGATTCGTAATGAGGATGCGCGCTCCCGCGATTACTCGAAGATTGCTGACCGATTTCGGCCCGGCCATGCCGACTATACCTACCAGCAGAAGTATGGTTTTCGTGATTATCGTGGTGGTGGACGGTCGTCGGCCCGGGAAACGGCAATGCGGGTGGCGGCGGGTGCAATCGCGCGCAAATATCTGACCGAGCGGGCCGGAATCTCAATTCTCGGTTATCTGGCGCAGATGGGGGATCTGGAGCTTTCCTGTGCCGATCCGGCAGCGGTGGATGACAATCCGTTTTTCTGTGCTGAGCCGGATAAAGTGCCAGAACTTGAGGCGCTGGTCACCGCTTACCGCAAGCAGGGCGACTCCATCGGTGCGCGGGTCAATCTGGTTGCAACAGGAATGCCCCCGGGTCTGGGTGAGCCTGTTTTTGGCCGCCTTGACGCTGATATCGCGGCAGCGATGATGGGCATCAATGCGGTCAAGGGTGTTGAAATTGGTGATGGTTTCGATGTGGTGGCACAACGCGGCAGTGAACACCGTGATGAGATGACACCCGAGGGCTTTCTAAGTAACCATTCTGGTGGCGTCCTCGGCGGGATTTCTACCGGGCAGAATTTAACGGTCGGGGTCGCCTTCAAACCCACTTCCTCGATCACTATTCCCGGCCGATCGATCGATATCCACGGCCAGCCGGTCGAAGTGATAACCACTGGTCGGCACGACCCTTGTGTCGGTTTGCGCGGTGTGCCTATCGCCGAGGCGATGCTCGCACTGGTGCTGATGGATCACCTGCTTCGAGATCGGGGCCAGAACACTGATCGGGAATGTTCCACGCCGGTTTTGCCGGCGGGCAGCTGAAACCGGCAAGTGTCGGTCCTGGTTTAACGATGAATGAAACCGGGACCAGAAACCCCGCACCATCTCCCCATTCGATGAGTGACCAGACGCTGCCCTACTGGCGAATCAGCGGTTTTTATCTCTTCTATTTTGCCATCCTTGGCGCCACGGTACCCTACTGGAACGTCTATCTGCAGGAGGTTGGTTTCACCGCACTGCAGATCGGCTGGATCACCGCAATCACGCTCGCGGTACGGGTGGTAGCACCCAATCTATGGGGTTGGTTTGCTGATCGGCTAGGGCGCCGAATGGTGGTGGTACGCTTGGGAATGGTGTTGGCGTTGCTGTTTTTCCTGCTCGTCGGCTTGCGCACTGATTTTCTCTGGATAGCGGTAACCATGACGCTATTCAGCTTCTTCTGGAATGCCTGTCTGGCGCAGTTTGAAGCCAATACGCTAAATCACCTGGGCAGTGGCAATAATCGCTACGGTCTGTTGCGACTTTGGGGGTCGGTTGGCTTCATTGCGGTAGTGGCAGGTGGCGGACTGCTGCTGGATCATTTTGGAATATCGTTGCTGTTGCCGATGATTTCGCTCCTGTTGCTTGGTGGTGTGTTTGCAAGCATGGTGGTTCCCGATCACGCCGGGAAAAAAATCCACGACCAACCAGCTGCGTTCACTGACCTGATCCGCCAGCCTCGGGTGGTCTGGTTCCTATTGGCGTGTCTACTGATGCAGATGAGCCATGGTCCCTTTTACACCTTTTTTTCTATTCATCTGGAGAGCATCGGTTACCCGCGGTCAGTGGTTGGCTACCTCTGGGCCCTTGGGGTGGTTGCAGAGGTGGGGGTTTTTATTCTGTTGGCGAGAGTAATGCCACGACTGGGAGTTGATCGGGTGCTTATTGGTAGCCTTTTCCTGGCGGTTGTCAGGTGGGTTTTGAACGGATTGTTTGTCGATGTCCTGTGGGTGGTGATCGTTGCTCAACTGCTGCATGCCGCGACATTCGGTGCGTTCCATGTGGCTGCCATTGCTCGTGTCCATCAGCTTTTTTCTGGTCGGTACCAGGGGCGGGGCCAGGCACTGTTTAGTAGTGCGGGGTTCGGGCTCGGTGGTGCTTTAGGCGGGCTTTACAGCGGCTACGCCTGGGAAGGGGTGGGGCCAGCAAATACCTATCTGCTGGCCTCTTCGGTGGCTGGGGTCGGTCTGCTGGTGTTGCTGGTTCCGCTGATGTGCAAAGGTGGTGAGCCAGCCGACCGTTGATCGTCTTTCCCGTTGCTGTTTAACTGCCGGTGCCAACCCGAAGCCGATAAGGCCCAGTGCAGCTATGTGCTAGAATCTGCGCCCTTTTTTGTGTGGCTCCCGTCCATCGAGCTCGGTGAAATCTGATGCCAGTCGCTCTGCTGATGAAATACTTCAGGGTCGGGTCGATGACGGTGGTCAGGATAGATTGTTAGTGTTCGTCTGTTGGCGAATGGGTTGGTCAATCTATCGGCGACCTGGCTGGCGAATTTTGGGAGTCTTCCGCCGATTTTTTCGGCTGCAATGGGTGGTTAAGTAATGGCAGGCAAAACACTTTACGACAAGCTCTTCGACAGTCATGTGGTGCGAGAGGAGACTGATGGCTCGGTTTTACTCTACATAGACAGGCAGCTGTTGCATGAGGTGACTTCGCCCCAGGCCTTTGAAGGGCTACGGCTGGCGGGGCGTAAGCCCTGGCGTAGTGCAGCCAATCTGGCGGTTGCGGATCATAATGTGCCCACTACCAATCTTGCAGCCGGTATTACCGACCCCGTTGCCCGCCTGCAGGTGGAAACTCTGACTACAAACTGCGCAGAGTTCGGTATCACCGAGTTCGGTATGGGTGATCTGCGCCAGGGCGTGGTCCATGTCATGGGTCCGGAGCAGGGGTTTACCCAGCCAGGTATGACGATTGTCTGCGGTGATTCACACACGGCAACCCACGGAGCCTTTGCTGCCATCGCCTACGGAGTTGGGACTTCTGAGGTGGAACATGCGCTTGCCACGCAAACCTTGCCGCAGACCAAATCGAAGAACATGCAGGTGGTGGTCGATGGTGATCTTGGCAGTGGCGTCACCGCCAAGGATATTATTCTTGCGCTGATCGGTCAGGTTGGTACTGCCGGTGGTACCGGGTATGCCATTGAGTTTGCCGGTACCGCAGTCCGCGCCCTGTCGATGGAAGGGCGAATGACGCTCTGCAACATGGCCATTGAGGCTGGCGCCCGTGTTGGGCTGGTGGCGGTTGATCAAACCACGGTTGATTATCTGCGCGGCCGACCCTTTGCTCCTGCTGGTGAACTCTGGGACGCGGCTGAAAATTATTGGCGTACGTTGGTTTCTGATCAGGATGCCCAGTTTGATCAGACGGTGACGTTGGCGGCTGCGGAGATTGAGCCGCAGGTGACCTGGGGCACTTCTCCGGAGATGGTCACCGCTGTTGGTGGTTCCGTTCCTGACCCGGCGCAGCAATCTGACCCGGTTAAGGCCAGGGCGATGGCCAAAGCCCTCGATTATATGGGGCTGGCCGCCGGCACACCGATGGCGGACATTGAACTCGACAAGGTTTTTATCGGGTCCTGTACCAACGGACGCATTGAGGATCTGCGCGCTGCGGCCGAGGTCGTCAAAGGCAAAAAAGTGAGTGGCCGTGTCAAGCTGGCGTTGGTGGTGCCTGGCAGCGGGTTGGTGAAAAAGCAGGCTGAGGAAGAGGGACTGGACCAGATTTTTCGTGATGCTGGCTTTGAATGGCGTGAGCCGGGCTGTTCCATGTGCCTGGCGATGAATGCCGACAGGCTCGAAGCTGGAGAGCGCTGTGCCTCGACCTCCAACCGTAATTTCGAAGGCCGTCAGGGTCAGGGGGGGCGCACTCATCTGGTCAGTCCTGCGATGGCCGCCGGCGCTGCGATCGCCGGACATTTCATTGATGTGCGTAACTGGTAAACGGGGGCAGACAGGTGCAGAAATTTGTTGAACACACCGGACTGGTCGCGCCGATCGACCGGGCCAATGTCGATACCGATGCGTTGATTCCGAAACAGTTCCTGAAGTCGATTGAGCGTTCCGGTTTTGGGCCGTTTCTATTCGATGAGTGGCGCTATCTCGATCATGGTGAGCCGGGTCAGGATTGTAGTCATAGACCACTGAACAGCGAGTTTGTACTTAATCAATCTCGTTATCAGGGAACAACCATTCTGGTTGCGCGAGAGAATTTTGGCTGTGGGTCGAGTCGCGAACACGCCGTTTGGGCGTTGGAGAATTATGGTATTCGCGCGGTGATTGCCCCCAGTTTTGCAGAGATATTCTTCAGCAACTGTTTCAAAAACGGGCTGTTGCCCATTGTTCTTGCTGAGGAGCAGGTGGAACGACTGTTTGTTGAAATCGCTGCTGATGAAGGGTATCGCCTGCACATAGACCTGCCCAATCAGGTGGTGGTGCTGCCCGCGGGAGACCGGTTCGAGTTTGAAGTCGAGCCGGTGAGAAAGCAGAACCTGCTTGAAGGGCTTGATGATATTGCTGTTACCCTGCAGCAAAGCCAACAGATCAGCGATTATGAACAGCGGGCCAGGGAAGCGACACCATGGCTGTTTAGTGACCTGAACGGTGCTTAGGATTGGCGGTTAACCTTCGGCTGGGGTTTGGTCTCCTCTTAAAGAGCGATAAGGCGAATTATCAATGACAAAAATTCTTGTATTGCCGGGCGATGGCATTGGCACCGAGATCAGTGCCGAGGCGGTCAAGTTGATTGAGGCCGTGGAGCAGGTTTTCGGCTACCGCTGTGAGATCGAGCAGGGTTTGATTGGCGGTAGTGCCGTCGACCAGGCTGGCAAGCCCCTGCCGGAGGAAACCATAAAGTTGGCGCACCAGGCAGATGCGGTGCTGTTGGGAGCGGTAGGTGGCCCCAAATGGGATCAGCTGGCCCGGGAGCTCAGACCGGAGCGTGGATTACTGGGGTTGCGGTCTGAGCTTGGACTGTTTGCTAACCTGCGGCCGGCGATACTGTTTCCGCAACTGGCAGCGGCATCGACCCTTAAGGACGAGGTGGTTGCTGGACTGGATATTCTGATCATCAGAGAATTGACTGGTGGTATCTATTTTGGTG
>JBPEXY010000228.1:0-24335 GCA_052031065.1 Immundisolibacteraceae bacterium
CCTATAAACAAGGCTCGCGCCACCACAGCGTGACCAATATTCAATTCATTCAACCCCGGCAGCGGCAGGATCGCGGCGAGATTGTGCCGATGCAATCCGTGACCCGCATTGATAATCAGGCCAAGCTCAGAACCCTGTCTGGCTGCGGTAAAGAGCCTCTGAATTTCAGCCCGTACCCGCGGCTGGGTTACTGACGAACAATGTTCCGCCTCCAGGGCGTACTGTCCGGTATGCAATTCCACCACGGCGGCGCCGACGCGCCGGGCTGCCTGCAGCTGTTCAGCCACCGGGTCGATAAACAGTGACACGGTAATACCGGCGCTACTGAGACGCTCCACCGCCTTACGTACCTCGCTTTCATGCTGCAGGACATCCAGCCCACCTTCGGTAGTCAGCTCTTCGCGCTTCTCCGGTACCAGACAGACATCCGCTGGTTTGGTACGGATGGCAAATCCAACCATCTCTTCGGTAACCGCCATCTCCAGATTGAGCCTGACCGGAAGCCTGTCCAACAATGCGAGGACATCCCGTTCCTGAATATGACGGCGATCCTCACGGAGGTGCACGGTTATAAAATCGGCACCTCCCGCAAGTGCCATCTCAGCCGCCTCAAGCGGATCGGGATAGTCAGTACCGCGCGCCTCGCGGAGCGTGGCTACATGATCGATATTAATACCCAGTTTCAATGGAATAACCCTGTTGGTCTTTAATTATCCTGCGTCGCTGGAGTTCCGCTGCGCGCGAGTGCTGCCCAGATTTTTCTTGACTGCAAAGGCTTGCTACCGAGGTGCGGGGTTAAAAGCTGTTTCATCATCCGCTTCGCTTCGCCAAACTGCCCCGGTTCGAGAGTTTCCCGTTGCAGCGCCAACAGCACTGACCCCGACACCGACAGACCATTGCCCGGCACCTGTCCATCCCGAGCACGTGACACGGGTACTGCCCCAACCTCTTCCTGGTAACAATAATGCAGACCCGCTTCCACCGGATCACCCTCAGAATCGAAATCCAAAGGCGCTATAAAACCGAGTTCCTGCAGCAGATTTTTCTCAAAATAACGCAATCTGGATTCCAACTCGGCACCATCAAGGCGTTGCACCAGCTCCATATACTCTTTAAACAGCCTCGGCTGCGGATCAAGACGCATGCAGGTACGCAGAATAATTTCGTTAAGATAATAGGCTGTTGCCAGCGCTCTACCGGCAAGAACAGGATAGAGAGTAGCGTTGTCTACAGCGTTCAACGTTTTTAGGTCACCCTTGCCACTCCAACCTACCAGCAGCGGCTGAAACGGAACCAACACTCCCCGCCAGGGCGAACTGTTACGCCGGGCTCCGCGCGCGACCACGCCCAATCGTCCCCACTGAGCAGTCCAGAGCTCGACAATCAGGCTGGTGTCACGATAATCGTAACTGTGAAGCACGAAAGCGGGAGCACGTTCAACCTTCACGGGACGGATCATTACCGGGCTGACCATCAGCAGACAGTCCAAAATTCTCATCAGCATAGGCGAGTTGACGCACAGCCTTGTCGCTGTTTGTCCAGCCACCTTTAACCTTTACCCAGCACTGCAGGTGAACACGCCCCTCGATCAACTTTATTAAATCCTGCCGGGCATCACTGCCAATACGTTTGAGCCGCTCTCCGCCTTTGCCAATCACGATCGATTTGTGGCCCGGTTTTTCCACCCAGATCAATGCATTAATTACTGTCTGGTCACCCTGCTGCTCAAAAGTCTCGATCTCAACACTGCACCCGTATGGCACCTCTTCGCCAAGCTGACGCATCAATTTCTCCCGCACAGTCTCGGCAGCCAGAAACCGCAGACTCCGGTCAGTTATCTGATCCTCGGCAAACAGCGGCGGCGACTGTGGGAGAAAATCTTCGACCAGCTCCAGTAGCTGTTCAACCTGCTGACCGGTTTGCGCTGAAACCGGAACAATCTCCGCAAAACGACCCATTGCGGAGAGCTGCTCTATAAGCGGCAGCAGGAGTGATTTGTCACGTAACTTATCGGTTTTGTTGATCACCGCTAAAGCCGGCGTTGCACTGCTCTGTATCAGTTTTAAAACCGCTTCATCCGCCTCGGTTAGGCGGGTCCCCTGCACCATATAGAGTAGAAGGTCGACCTCTGCGAGCGCATCCAGCGCAGCCCGGTTCATATATTGGTTGAGCACTTTCCGGGAACCAAAGTGAATACCCGGCGTATCCACAAACAACGATTGAGCCGTTTTGCTGGTGTTAACACCGAGAATACGATGGCGAGTGGTCTGTGGCTTTCTCGATGTGATACTGATTTTTTGCCCGAGAATACGATTCAGTAAGGTCGATTTCCCAACATTTGGGCGACCGAGTATCGCCACATACCCACATCGGTAAGAATCAATCGTCAATTGATAAACGCTCCAATGCTATCTGTGCCGCCGCCTGCTCAGCTAAGCGGCGCGTCTCGGCAACTGCAACGATCTCATCGGCGCACCCATCAATCCGACAGCCCATTCGAAACAAAATTTCGGATTGACCGGCTGACTCGTTGTTATCATTCTCTTCTGCTATCAATCGGTAAACGGGCAGGGGTCTCTGGCGGGATTGCAGCCACTCCTGCAACTGCGTTTTGGGGTCGCGTTGCTCCGCATCCGGGCTCAATTGATCAAATCGACTGACATACCACTGCAGAACAACCTGTCGGCACTGCTCAAAGCTGCTGTCAAGATAAACGGCGCAAATCACCGCTTCCAGTGCATCGGCCAGTATTGAAGCGCGTTGGCGCCCACCGCTCTTGAGTTCCCCCCCGCCTAAACGCAGATAATCTCCCAGCCCCATTTCCTGCGCCAGGGAAGCAAGACTCTCTTTTTTGACCAGGCTGGCTCTGAACCGGGTGAGGGTTCCTTCACGGACCTCCGGGAACCGCTCGCACAACTCCTCGGCAACGAATGCACTCAATAGCGCATCGCCGAGAAATTCCATTCGCTCATTGTGCTGACGAGAGTGACTACGGTGGGTCAGCGCCTGCTCCAGCAGGGCAAGCTCTCCAAACCGATAGCCCAGATTACGCTCTAGCTGTTGGTAAGAATCTTTACGGCTCAATTGGTCGGAACAAATATCGGCGCATCAAAGGTCATTACCGCATCGATGTTGCCATAGAGAGGCACACGCGCCTCGTAGTAGATCGATATCACCCGGGTTTTGGTCTCTTTGTCGTACTCGACATAGAGATCTTCTGCGGTCGGGGTGGTTATTGAATTGATATCGAACCGTTTGTAGAGGGCATTCCAGATCTGCTTACGTGGCATGGTGGCAATGTTTTCCTCACGCTCCAATCCTTCCATCGCCGATTGCACAGCAAAGAATTCATTGTATGCCGGGAACAACTTCAGTCCCGTCAGAAAGAAAAATGCACAGACCGCGAAAACAATCATTAAAGAGACAAACGAGATACCCTGCTGCCGCTCACCATTCATGCTTTATTACCCCTCTATCGCCCAGACCAATCCAGTTCCAAAAACCTGACCATAAGTCAGGGAATACGATTACCGATACGGTCGGGAAAAAACTCGAAATTTCCGAAATCGAAACTCATCCAGATCAGGAATGCCTTGCCCAGCAGGTTCTCATCAGGCACAAACCCCCACATGCGGCTGTCCATACTATTATCCCGATTATCTCCCATAACGAAATAGTGCCCAGGAGGAACAATCACTTCACCGTCAATTGCCGGACGATCACGCATAATCTGAATCGGGTGTTCGGCAGCGCCAATGGTCTCGAGAAACTGAAGCGTTCCATCATCGCTCCCCTGGCCAGAACGAGCACCATCTTCTACCTGATATGGCGCGACCGGGACTGGCTCACCATTCAGAAACAGTCTCTTGTTACGATAGGTAATCCGGTCTCCCGGCAACCCCACCACCCGTTTGATGTAGTCGACCGACGGCTGCGGTGGATACCTGAACACCACCACATCGCCGTGCCTGGGAGCCCCCAGATCGACCACTTTTTTCTCGACTACCGGTAGCCTGAGACCGTAAGCAAATTTATTTACCAGGATGAAATCACCCACGATTAGCGTTGGCAACATGGAGCCGGAAGGGATTCGAAACGGCTCGGCAATAAACGACCTTAATATCAACACCACCAAAATCACCGGGAAAAAAGAACGGCTGTATTCGACCAGTGCCGGTTCCCGGTCGGTCTCAGCTCCTGCCGAGCGACGCGGTTTAAAAAAAAGCCGGTCAGCCAACCAGATCACTCCGGTGATCAATGCCGCCAGAAACAGCGCGGTGGCGAAATCAAAACTCAAGATTCTTTGCCTACTTGCAGAACTGCCATAAAGGCCTCCTGAGGGATCTGTACCGAACCGACCATTTTCATCCGTTTTTTCCCCTCCTTCTGTTTTTCCAGCAATTTGCGCTTACGGCTGACATCACCGCCGTAACACTTCGCTGTGACATTCTTACGCATTGCCTTCACCGTTTCGCGGGCGACGATCTTGGAGCCGACACTGGCCTGAATCGGCACCTCAAACATCTGCCGTGGAATCAACTCTTTCATCTTCGCGACCAACTCCCGGCCCCTGCTCGGCGCCTGGTCCCGGTGGACAATGATCGAAAGCGAATCCACCGGCTCCTTGTTAACGAGCACGTCCAGCTTGACCAGCGGCGCAGTCTGAAAACGCAGAAAACTGTAATCAAAAGAGGCAAACCCACGGCTCACCGATTTGATACGATCAAAAAAATCGGTGACTACCTCGCTCATCGGCACCTCATAAGTCAAGGTAACCTGACCACCCAGGTACTGCATATTCCGCTGCACACCACGTTTCTCCTCACAAAGCCCCAACACACCACCGAGGTGCGCCTGCGGAACAAAAATATTCAGCTCCAGAATGGGTTCGCGAACCTCGTCAATTTTGGAAGGCTCGGGCAGGTTTGCCGGGTTATCGATTTCCTGCACATCACCGCCACGGCTTAACACCTGATATTTAACGGTTGGCGCGGTGGTGATCAGCTCAAGTGAATACTCCCGTTCAAGTCTTTCCTGAACGATCTCCATATGCAGCATGCCGAGAAAGCCGCAGCGAAAACCAAAACCGAGTGCCTGGGAGGTTTCCGGTTCAAAATGCAAAGCCGCGTCGTTCAGGCAGAGTTTACCCAGCGCTTCGCGCAGCCCCTCATAATCTTTAGAATCCACCGGAAACAATCCGGCGAAAACCTGCGGTTTTACCGTTCGAAAACCGGCTAGCGGCTGTTCCGCAGGCCGCTCCTGGGTAGTTACCGTATCGCCGACGGGCGCTGCATCAATCTCTTTGGCGCCGGAAACCAGAATACCGACTTCGCCTACGCCCAGCTGCCGCACCTCAACCTCGTGAGGGGTGTGGATGGCAAGCTTTTCAACCTGGAAACTCCGACCATTGGACATCATGGTAATTTTCTGATGTTTGCTGATTGTTCCGGCGACAACCCGAATCAATGACACTACACCGAGATAGTTGTCATACCAGGAGTCGATAATCAGCGCCTGTAACGGCGCATCGCTGTCCCCGGTTGGCGGTGGAATCTCCTTTACCAAACGGTTCAGCAATTCAGCTACGCCCTGCCCGGATTTGGCGCTGACCTGGGGGGCGTCAGTCGCGGGGATACCGATAATCTCTTCTATTTCCTTAACCACCCTTTCGGGTTCAGCGGTCGGCAGGTCAATTTTGTTCAACACCGGTAATACCTCAAGCCCCTGCTCGACTGCGGTATAGCAGTTGGCAACACTCTGGGCTTCCACCCCCTGTGCCGCATCCACCACCAGCAACGCCCCTTCACAGGCGGCCAGAGAGCGGGACACTTCGTAGGCAAAATCAACATGGCCTGGCGTATCAATGAAATTGAGCAGGTACTCCTCACCATCATCAAGATATTTGAGCGAGACCGCCTGAGCTTTAATAGTAATGCCGCGCTCCCGCTCCAGCTCCATCGAGTCGAGAACCTGATTACTCATTTCGCGTTCAGTCAGTCCTGCACAGAGTTCAATGAACCGATCAGCCAGCGTCGATTTACCGTGATCGATATGCGCGATGATGGAGAAATTTCTGATTTTGTCGGTTTGGAACATATCCCTACGGCGGTTCCTGATCAGGAATCGTCAGCAACCAGGTCTTGTATTTGGGACCGCACAGCCAAATCAATGGCAGGAGGTAACGTATTGCAGCCGTTAGCCTGTACAGGCGTCGATCAACGGGGCGCTATTCTAGACTGTTGGGCAAGAAAAAGGGGTGTCAGACACCCCTTCTCCTACGTTCACCGCGCTTGTCAAAGACGGTCAGATCATCAGGGAACACGCAGTGCAAGAAAGACTGGCCCGCTTCGACGTTGAATCAGTATCGGTACCACAGCGCCAGATTCCAGTCCGCCAACGATGTTCTGGAACTGGCTACTGTCAACCACCTCCTGATTATCGATACTGACAATCACATCCCCGCGGCGGAGTCCTGCTTCAGCGCCGGCACCATCCATCAGCTCCCGAACGACCACGCCGCCAGCAATGCCCATTGCCTCGGCCTGCCCCTCGGCAAGATCGGTTACACCCAACCCGAGACGGTCACCACCGCGAGCTTTACCCCTGGGCGTCGGCGGCGCGCCATCCTGTTCCGGCAACTCTTCGATTGTCACCCGTAGCGTTTTCTTTTTTGAACCTCGGAGCAGGACCAATTTGGCTTTTTCCCCGACTTTGCTAGCGCCGACCAACGGCGGCAGGTCGCTGGAGTAGACCACCTTCTCGCCCTGGTAGCTCAACACAATATCACCCACCTGCAACCCGGCCTTTTCCGCCGGGCTATCGGGTAGCACCTTCGCAATCAGCGCTCCCTGCGGCTGCTCCATGCCAAATGATTCTGCAAGCTCACGGGTGACATCCTGAATCAAAACCCCCAGCCAACCACGGACCACATAACCTTTATCGCGCAGCTGATCACTGACACCCATCGCCACGTCAATAGGAATCGCGAAGGAGAGCCCCATAAACCCACCAGTGCCGGAGTAGATCTGCGAATTAATGCCAACCACCTCACCATCAAGGTTAAACAACGGGCCACCTGAATTGCCGGGATTTATCGCCACATCGGTCTGAATGAACGGCACATAACTATCGCTCGGCAGGCTTCTGCCCTTGGCGCTAACAATTCCGGCAGTAACCGAATGTTCAAAACCAAAAGGGCTGCCAATGGCCACCACCCATTCTCCAACTTTCAGCTTCTCGGGGTCACCCATCTTCAGCGGCTGCAGTCCCTCAGCAGCGATCTTCAACACCGCGACATCGCTGCGGGCATCGGAACCAACGAGCTCTGCAACAAACTCACGGCGATCACTCAAGCGGACAATAATCTCATCGGCCCCATCGACGACGTGATGGTTAGTAAGCAGGTAACCGTCTGCGGAAACAATAAACCCCGAGCCGAGAGAACGTGCCGGCGCAATCGACCCATCGCGGCCATTTCCAGGATCACCAAAAAAGTGGCGAAAAAAATCGTCAAAAGGGGTACCGCGAGGTATCTGCGGCATCGGTCGGCCACCAAAAGCCCGGCGCGACCGCTCCTGCTTGGTACTGATATTGACCACCGACTTGCCTGCGGATTCCGCCAGTTCGACAAAGTCGGGTAACTCAGCTGCTGACGCACGGGACGCCAGTAACAAGAAAAACAGGACTGAAAAAAAAGAACCAAGCGCTTTGTTTAACATCAAAATCAATTCCTCAAACCTGAACTAACTGTATCCAACTAGGGTGGGTTGAACGTTCTATTCAGAGCTTTGTACAGCTAGCGGATCACCCGATTCATAAAGTGGTCGCGTCGCTGATACACGCCCCTACTTTTCCTGGTTGAAGCAACAAACCAGAACTGGACACCACTGCGGAAAAAAACCGGGCCGTCCAGCCAAGGCGTACGCAAATGCCCCAACCGACTATCACTAGCGCGACTAAAGCAAGCGCTCCCGCCTCTCCCCACAACCATTGCCCAACTCCAGCCGCAAACAGAATAACCGTCAGTGGAAGCAGATAGGTGAACATAACCAAAAGCAAAAAAGCTCGCTCGTTGATCTCCAGAGTAAGCTTGTCACCACTGTTGACAGGAAACCCGGCGGATATTCTGAGCCGGCGCTGGGGCATCACTCTCATCCAGAACAGCGCTCCACAACCATTGCCCTTCGCGCAGCGGTCGCATCCGCTCGATATTTCTGTGCGCACCCAAACTGCACCCCGGTCGCTTTGATCGACCAATACAGGTAACTGAATCACAGTAGTGTTTCCGCCATCTATTGCAACGCGTTCACAGGCGTCACTGAATCAAGCATCATTTGCAACGTCGCCTCAGGAACCTCCCCCATTACCGTCACCTGACGGGAAGCAACGTTACCAACCACCGCGTTAACCACACCCAGTCGCACGGCTCCGTTTCCGGACGTACCTTTTTGGCCAGGCGGTTCGACAAAGACTGAAACCATGGCCATTCCGTCGGTATAGATTAAGTGATCGACATTGCCGGCGGGCATCGCCGGATAACGGTTGACCGAGTGTAGTTTGAAGCCAAGCGGCGCATTGGTCACTTCCCATTCACTGGAACCTGCACCGACTTCTGTAGATTTCGACGCTTCCGTTGGCTGCAAGCGACTGACATCCCCGTTGGTCGCCGGTTCGATAGCGATGCGACTATAACTAAACTGTTCGAGAATATTATTCTGCGCATCAATCATCGCAGCCTTCAGCAGCAACGCAGTCTCTTTTTCCAACCACAACTTCAAACCGAAACGATAGCTGTCCAGTGGAGTCAACTCGACGATCTGCACAAAATGGTTCGCCACCCGGTCTTCTCCGCCTAAACTGATCTCGTATAAGGAGGTCAACGATCGTAATAGTTGTGGCGGGAACCTGGAAAAGACGAAACTTTCATGGATTCGCGAAGATAGCAGTCCGCTTTCCGAGCCTGCAAATCCCCGCTCTCGAGATGCTATTGAATCAGCGTATTGCTGCCCGGGCTGGTTGCCGATAGTCATTTCTACCGCCGGTCCGTCAACCGAGTAGATTTTCTCCTGAACACCCTCTGAATCAACGGTGTGAACGACCCCCATATGGCGAACCAGATCTCCTCTGACAAAGACAAATTCGCCCTGGTAGTTAACCGCCGTACCAGCGCGGCTCATCCGTTCCAGCCATTCAGTTGGCTGGGCAGATACCGCCGAAACGGTAACCGGCAGCAAAACCGCAAGCAGGATTACAAAACGCAACACCGCTGATTACTCAGGCACAGCAGCCCTGAGCGACGGAGCTAGCCCATTACTCGATTGCTGCAACAATCGTCGATCTACCACCCGCGCAAAGGGCAGAACTCCTTGAACCGGCTGAGCGCTGGACTGACGGACATGGCTCACCAGGTAAGCATCCAGTCTTTGCTGCAACTCGTCTTCAGACAGCACGGTAGCTGGTTGAGCCTCACCTGCAGCTTCTGTTGAGCCGGTCGTCGCGACAGCAATTGACCGGGCCGGATCAGACAATTCGCTGGCGGGGTTTTGCACTGCCAACAGCTGCTGATCTGTCACTTGCGGGTCCGCTCCAAGCCTCTGCACCAGCAACACGGTAACAGCGGCGACCATTGCAGCGATGCCGACACCGGCAAACTGGCTCCACCAGTCAAATCTGCGTTCACGCTTCTGGGTACTTATACCTGTACCCACTACCGCCCCCCCTGGCAAAAACAACGCGGGTTCTTTTTCAATAATTCCACTGACCCGGTTAGCGACATCGACCTTGACTACCGGTCCATCGGCAGCTCCTCGCAGCCAGTCGCCAATTTCATGATAACGTTGCCAGGTCTGACGCATTTCGTCATCTTTGAGAATTCGGTCGACCAGCGGCGACAGAGGTTCATCAGATTCATTGTCAACCAGCGCTGAAATCAACTGATATTTGGTGCGGGTCATTAACCAGCCTCCTCGACTGTCTGTGCATTAATCACGGGATTCAATCTTTTGTCCAGGGCCTGCCGGGCACGGAAAATTCTGGATCTAACCGTGCCGATCGGGCACTCCATCACCTCAGCAATTTCCTCGTAACTGAGGCCATCAAACTCACACATAGTCAATGCGAGTCGCAGGTCCTCCGGCATCTCTTCCAGCGCCAGTTGAATGGCTTGTTTAATCTCGAAACTAACCGCCTCGCCTTCCGGTGACTCCTCACCTTCGAGTTCGAAACCAAGTTCTGTAGCACCAGAAGTGATGTCCACATCACTTTTCGGCGGTCTGCGCTTATTCGCTACCAACTGGTTTTTCGCGGCATTGGTGGCAATACGATAAAGCCAGGTATAAAACGCGCTCTCGCCACGAAAATTTGGCAGCGCCCGGTAGGCTTTAATGAAGGACTCCTGCACCACATCTTCAACTTCTGCAGGATCAGCTATAAACCGGGAGACCAGCTTCGCCAACCGCTGCTGATATTTTCTCACCAGCAGGTCGAAAGCTCCTTTATCGCCTAACTGAACACGGCGAACCAGTTCTGCATCAATGTCGGTCTGTTCTGTCATGCTGGTTTTCAGTTCGTGATCTACCGGCTTTGGTGTGAGCATCAATTATGATCGAAATGTGTGCCTGTAAGCACCGCCACCAGATAAAATCAGTCAATCCTGGTGAAATTCTCACGATTATGGTGATGGACGCTATCAGAGACAGTCCTGGCGCAGCAAAGTTCTCTCCCGCCTGCTGCGAAAGCGTAATCTTGGTTATCCAGTTTGATCAGCAACGCTCCAGAGGCACTAACAAACCGAATAGACCGCCGGTACTCTCCTCGATTCGGATTATCATAAACAGGAAATATGATCAGCCGGCAATTTAATCCCCACTTTAATCCAGGGATTCCCTGACCATCACATACACCAGAACAGTCTCTCGAACCCTATGCAGAACCCTACCACTACAGACGTTTTAATCATTGGCGCCGGTGCCGCCGGGCTAAGTCTGGCGCTACGCCTGGCTAGTAATGCCCGTATTCTGCTGGTGGGTAAAGGAGCGCTAACCGAAGGCTCATCGCGCTACGCACAAGGTGGTATCGCCGCAGTGCTATCAGATTCTGATTCAATTGAGGCACATGTTAAGGATACTCTTGATGCAGGGGACGGGCTTTGTGACGAGAAAGTGGTGCGCTTCACTGTCGAGCAGGGACAGAAAAATATCCGCTGGCTGATTAATCAGGGAGTCGATTTCACCAAACGACAAACACCGCAGCCAGGGGAGCCCTTTACCCACTATCACCTCACCCGCGAGGGTGGGCATGGTAAACGCCGGGTAATTCACGCAGCGGATACCACCGGGCTGGCTATCGTTGAAACGCTGGAGCGTAAAGTGCGCCTCCACCCCAACATCACCCTGCTGGAATACCACATAGCACTTGACCTGATCACCGTCGCAGCGGATTCAGGAAAACGCTGCGTTGGCGCCTACATTTATGACCGCAAATATCACCGGGTCGATACCATTGCCGCCAGTACGGTCGCCCTGGCAACTGGCGGCGCCAGTAAGGTCTATCTTTACACCAGCAACCCTGATACCTCTACCGGCGACGGCATAGCAATGGCGTGGCGTGCCGGCTGCCGGGTCGGCAACATGGAGTTTGTGCAGTTTCACCCGACTTGCCTTTACCACCCTGACGCTGGTTCCTTTTTGATTTCTGAGGCGGTTCGTGGTGAAGGGGGTGTTCTTAAACTGCCCAGTGGCGAGGCGTTTATGTCCCGCTACGACGACCGCAAGGATCTGGCACCCCGCGATGTGGTAGCACGCGCCATCGACAGCGAAATGAAGCGCCACGGCCTTGATCATGTCCTGCTTGACATCAGCCACCGACCAGCCGATTTCATACTCCAGCATTTCCCGGGCATCGCCACACAATGTGAACAGTACGGCATCGACATTACTACCATGCCAATCCCGGTGGTACCGGCTGCCCATTATCTCTGCGGCGGCATCGTCACTGATATTCACGGCAGAACCGATATCGAAGGGCTCTTTGCGCTCGGAGAGTGCACCTACACCGGTCTACACGGAGCTAATCGTCTGGCGAGCAATTCGTTGCTCGAATGTCTGGTGTTTTCCGAGTCTACGGCAGCGGCAATCGACCGGCGCTTGCGCGACCACCAGCTGGCTGAAACCGATCTACCAACCTGGGACGAAAGTCGCGTGACCGATTCAGATGAGGAAGTCGTGGTTGCTCACAACTGGGATGAGCTAAGGCGATTCATGTGGGACTACGTTGGCATCGTGCGCACTGACAAACGGTTACAGCGCGCAGCAAATCGCATCGCGCTTCTGCGCCAGGAAATCAGCGATTACTATCGAAATTTTCGTGTCAGTAACGACCTGATCGAACTGCGTAATCTGGTCCAGGTTGCCGACCTGATCGTCCGCTCAGCCAAACAGCGTCGGGAGAGCCGCGGCCTCCATTATTCTCTCGACCACCTGGAAAAATCCACACCGGCCAGACCAACCATCCTGTCACCAACCGATGAGGCTTAAGTGACAGCAGCCTGGCGACCGTCACTGATCGCCTGACTGCGAAGCACCCTGCCGCCGCAGAGTCACGCGCAAACGCCTCAACATTTCACCATCGGCTGCGTCGGCAGGTATCAAAATGCGATGCCGCACCCCGTCATCATCGACCATCCTCATTGCCACAAGTAACGGATGGGAAAAAACCGAACGGGGCGGTGCAGAGCCGCTACAGCGGGTGCCATCGCCCAGTTCCAGCTGCCAACTCGAGTCAGCAAAGAGATTAATCGCGACCACCGCCCGAGAATCGCAGCGATGGAGCAGCAGATTCCACTCGTTTAGCAGGTAAAGTCCGGCGGTGAAACCGATGACCAGTGCAGCCGTCGGTGGTAACAGAACCGACTGAGTGATGGCTATAACTCCGCAGACTGCAAGCACCAGCGTGCCGGCCGGAGAATTATTGAGCTGGATACGAAGATGCACTGACGATCAGGTCCAGCATTTGCTGGTTGCCGGGCGTTGGCGCTGTCTCGTTCTTCAGCACCAAATCCAGCAGCTGCTCATCCGGCAACTGCAGAAGTTCAGCCAGAGCCACCAGCTCGTCGTCATCCAGGGATTCCAGCGAATGTCGCTGTGCAAACCGCTGCAGTACCAGGTCAAGTTCCAGTTTTCCGCGGCGCATCTGCCACTTCAGGGTCTTTAGGTGCCTGGAATTATCCATATGCGCTAGAACTCCCGTTCTACTCCGTTGTGAGAAGTAACCCCATTAACGGGGCAATCAATAACGATAGATCAAAACACCACCCTCAAACAACAACAAACCCTGGGCGCCGACAAGAGAGTTGCGCTCACTGCTGATCATCGCGTAATTTGTCCGCACCGTTCAACCAGAACCCACACGTCAAACCAGGAAACTCATGGCAATAACGGACTCCTCCACCGTCGAAACACCGGCAGAAATGCGGATCGCCGAACTGACCCACCAGGGGGTTATGCACATCCACGGTGAAGACGCGGAAGGCTTTCTGCAGAGCCAGTTTATCAATGACCTTTCCGAGCTGTCGTCTGGTCAGACACAGATCAATGGCTACTGCGATGCAAAAGGGAGGTTATTGGCCATTTTTCAGCTACTTAAACGCGCAGAGCATTTTTTTATCATCGCTCCAAACGAGATCCTGCCTGGCCTGATAAAAAGATTAAATCTATTTGTACTGCGCAGCAAAGTGACCATTGAAGTGTTGCCGTGGCACATTTTTGTAGCCTGGGGTAGCGAAATAGACACCATGGTGGCAACACTCGGCGAACGGTCAGGCCAATCAGACGAAACGCTGAAAGACCCCAACCTGAAAACCATTCGATCAACCCGGCTAATGAGCTTTAGGGACGACTCCACAGCTCTGCTACTGCTCGCGGACTCGAAAGAGAGTATCGTTAACGAGCCCGTGCTAGCAGAGCTCCTGACTCCAGAAGCAGCCTGGCAGAGTGATCGGGTCAGAGCGGGTGTGCCAACGATTTACCAGTCAACGGTCGGTCAGTTTTTACCCCAGTGGGTAAACATGGACCTGATCGACGGCCTCTCTTTTCGCAAAGGCTGCTTTCCTGGACAGGAGATCATCGCCCGCACCCGCTATCTGGGCAAACTGAAAAAAAGAATGGTGGCGTTCAGTGCCCAGGGAATTGATGACCAGGCAGCACAATCACTTCTCCCCGGCTCCACCGTTTACGACCAGGACCAGCAGAAGATTGGCACGGTTGTCGATGCAGTTGAATACCCTGCCGGGGACTGGCACTTACTTGCGATGGTTCGGTTGGCGGGCGTTAGCGATACGCTTCTGGCCGGCGAGGTAACTCTTCACGCTGAGAAACTTCCCTACCCCATACCCGAAACGACGGACTCGAAGGCCGATTCCCAGCAAGCTTAGATCAACTCTTTGACAGTCGGAGTCAGTTACTCCCTTGTGCCGGCCCTGAAGAGGCAACCTGCACTCTGAAACAACCTAAACCAAAAGCGGTTGCTGAAGTTTTTTGCGCATCACCTCAGCCCG
Organism: Immundisolibacteraceae bacterium; assembly: GCA_052031065.1. Taxonomy (GTDB): domain Bacteria; phylum Pseudomonadota; class Gammaproteobacteria; order Immundisolibacterales; family Immundisolibacteraceae; genus JBPEXY01. Next base: position 14,552 of record JBPEXY010000228.1, read on the forward strand.
TTGACGGTACCGACCGCTCTCTCCCGAGCGGCCCTGATGCTCGCTAAGTAGCGCCAGTTTTTCCAATAAACCTGCTGTTACCGGTGACGTGGGGCCGATATCGCGCCCCATGATTGCCAACCCCTTCAGGTAATGACGCTCCGCCTCGGCCAGCTCTCCCATCTGTTCAAGAAGGTTACCGAGATTAGCGTGATACTGGGCCAGGTTGGGGTGAGAACTACCCCGCAGGCGGCTTTCTAGTGTCAACGCCCGTTGAAAGTAGCAATGAGCCTCGTCAAACTCACCTTTCTTCTGGCAAACCAGCGCAAGGTTATTGAGCGCCGTCGAAATAACAGCATGCTCATCACCAACTTTGGCTCTCATTTCCTTCAAGACACTCCGATGACACTGCTCCGCTTTTTCATACTCGCCCATAGCGGTGTACAGCAGGCCAAGGTTATTGACGATCATCGCGTGATCGGGATGGTTGTGACCCATGGTGCGGCCCACAATATCCAATGCCCATTCGTACAGCGCTTCAGCCTCTTCCAGACAATTCTGCTCTCGGTAAAACTCGGCGAGATTGTTTAGCGATACCGCCACCTCCGGGTGGTCAGCACCCATGTTTTCCAGGCGAATTCGCAAAGATTGCTGACAGAGTATCTCCGTCTCCAGTGTCAGACCCTGCTTGCGATAAATTTCTGCAAGATTATTCAAACAGGTGGCTACCGCAGGATGATCATCACCAAACTCCAACTCGATCAACTCGAGTGCTCGCCGCTGTTGATGCTGCGCCTCCGCGTATCTGCCAGTTGTCGTATAGAGCACGGAAAGATTGTTAAACACCGTCGCCAAAGCAGCTCGACGGTGATCCACTTCCGGACTCTGATCATTCAGCATTCCCGACAGTTTAAGATAACGCTGCTCTGCAAGCCCGTAGAGACCGACATCTCGCTGAAACTCTGCCAGTCGGTTTTGTAACATCAGATAATTTAGCTGCACGGCCCCGGCACCGGGCTGTTCATTTTCAATTTGAGGATCGGGATTGTCCTCGTTTATCCGATAGCTCCAGCCGGAACTCGCCAGGCTACCCGCCGAAACATCAGGCCTCTCCGTATTACTCGCGTCACTAGTGTTCAGGTCTGTCCACTGAGCGGTTGACGGGGCAGTCAATCGCCGTTGTTGATTTGCCTGGGGAATCACTGCGGCACGAAGCAGTTCCTTCCGTTCTTCTGCATCAACACCTTCGTCGAGCCCATCACCATTCCCGCACCTGCCATTTGCCATAATCTGCCAATTACCTGTGAATTGATTGATGTACCTCCTTATGTCGTCAACAGAGCGCCATGCTTTAAAAAAAGAACAAAAAATCAGCACAATTCAGGTAGGGCCGCGGACTAGAGAATCCGCTAGAAAAATTGCTGGCGTGTAGGCCAACGAACACAACCGCCACCGGTTACCGACCGCCCATGCGGCCACCAATAAAGATTTCTGAACCGGTCATAGAACTTAAGTCGTCGAAAGTGAGCATGACCAGCATATCGGAGATGTTCATGCCGCTTAGCTGCGCGGTAATGATTGCGACTTTATCCATTGTCCTCGTATCACCAACCCCGCATGAATAGCCCCATCCCACCCTGACTGAGCGGGTCTGGGCAAATCCCAATCGCGCTAAACCTGGCCTCACCGGGCCGGGGCCGGATGGGCGCAACCCACTAACATAAAAGCCATTAAAGTCGCGGTTTAACAGCGGCGCCAAGAGTGGTCAGGTACTCCTCAGCAAACTCGATCCGGTCGTTACCCCAGAATATTTCTTCACCGATCATAAAAATCGGCACCCCGTAGGCTCCCAACTCTTCTGCATGAAGCCAATTGTTCTCCATCACCTGATGGCGAGCCGGATCGTCCACCGCAGCTGCCAGCTCGTCGCGGTCCAAACCCGCCTGGCAACCTGCAGCCAGCAGAACGTCCAGATCGCCAATATCCCGCCCTTGCGACCACTCTGCCTGCATCACCAGCAGGATGTACTCACGCAGTTTTCCCCGCTCCTCCGCGAGCAACGATCCTGCTCCGGCACGGCTTGGATCAGTAGTTTTGGGCGGGGGCACAAAAGGGATCCCTAGCCGGTCTGCCCACCGCTTGCCGTCCTGACGGGCTATGTGGATCTTTTTTGCAGCCCGCTCCGGTTCCGACCGGCCGTTCCAGCCGCCCAACACCCGCCATTCAAACTTGGCGTCATAGTTATCGATCAATCTGAACATCGACCGGGTAGCCAGATAGCAGTACGGACTGCGAAAATTAAAAAACAGCTTGATGTTTACCGGATCGGACATCCCAAACTCCATGGTTAAAAATAATTACGGTGGCAACGGAAGGCATATCTACAGCAAGCAACCCCTCTACGATAACCTTTCCAGCCAGTATAAAAATTTTCCAAGGCTCTTCCCTACGGGCTTTTGAAGACAGTTATCTCACAAATCAATAGGTCAGATATGTACCGGTGTGTCAATATTGCCGCTACCAGCGAAGCTGCCTAGAATGGCGGCCACAATCCCTATTTGCATAATAACAATACATCATTACCGCCGAAGCCACTTACACCCAGCGTAGTGAACTCGGCTCTATCGGGGTACGACAACCTCGACCATTTGTGCACAGCCAAATCATCGGAGGATAACCATGGCTAAACCACGCGTACTTGTATCAACTGACTGGATATCGGATGTACTGGCAGACGCATTGAGCGGGCTTGACATAGAGATCGTTCGCGGCACACCAAACGTCCCACCGGGACCCACGATCTACGCAAAGGAGGATTGGCCAGAGCTGTTTGGCAACACCGATATTGCCGTAGTCAGTCCAATCACCGTTTTATCCCGGGAAATGATGGAAGCCGCGCCGAGGCTGAAAGCCATTATGTCACCGGTGATCGGCGTCGAATCGATAGATGTCGATGCAGCTACAGACTTGGGCATCATCGTTGGCCACGGAGCCACACCGGAAAACTTCCTCGGCATGTCAGAGGCCACCATGCTGTTAATCAGTGCGCTGGCCATGCAATTACCCTATAAAGAGCAACTGCTACGCGATAATGCACCGCGGCCAAAAGTCCTCACCGCGTGCAGCGTACGCAACCGCACCATCGGCCTGATTGGGATGGGCAGAATTGCCCGCGGGGTGGTTGATCGGCTCCAGGGTTGGGAGACAGAGATCCTCTATTTCGACCCTTATGTGGAACAGGACCAGGCGCCTGCCGGCACCAAAAAAGTCGACATGGAAACCCTGCTGAAGAGCAGTGATTTTGTCAGCGTACACGTGACTGTTACTGACGAGACCAAAGCGATGATCGGCGCTCCTGAGTTGGCGATGATGAAGCCAACTGCTTATCTGGTAAATACTGCCCGCGGTGCCGCCCTGGATGAGCAGGCCGTCTACGAGGCACTGAAAAATGGCACGATCGCTGGCGCCGGTCTTGATGCTTTTGTCGACGAGCCGTTGCCAGTAGACAGTCCCCTGAGAGAGCTCGATAACGTTATTCTGACCCCGCATATGCTTGGCCATTCCAAAGATGTGATGGATTCGCTGCCGGTCGCCGCGCTTGCCAACGTCGGCAACGTGATGAAAAACGAGCCACCTCTCTATACCAAAAACCCGCAAGTGATCGAAAAATGGAAAGCCCGTATCGCTTCAATGGGTTAACGAGCTTCAATCGGTTAACGATCAGGGAATGAACGATTCCTGCCTATGTTTTTCGATAAACCCGGCGTCGCTGTTAGCGGTGCCGGGTTTTTTTCCCTTTACCATCCGTTACCTCAAACCTGCACGATGCTGATCTGACCTAACTGCCCAACAGGCTCAGTCCAGAAATCCACAGCGGTAGCGTGAGAAAAAACAGCAGGGTATTACCCACCATCAGCGTCGCTAACAGTTCCGTATTCAGCCCAAATTCCTCACTCAGAATAATTGTTGCCATCATAGTCGGCATGGCCGCCAGTATAGTGACTGCCCGCACCATTTCCCCATCACCCAGGATCCACAGGCCTGTTCCCAACACCAGTAGCGGAACCAGTACCAACTTGAACAGCCCAACCACCAGAATCGCTCGTGGAAAGTCATAAACACTTTTAAAACTCAACGACATACCCACAGTGAGCAGCATACACGGCATGGTTGCGTTGCCGACCATGCTTGCGGCTTTAGCTACCCCGCCCGGCAGGCCGACGCCAGAAAAATTGAGTAGCAGCGCCAACAGAAACGCCCACAGCGGTGGCAATTTAGCCAGGCGTAACAGAAATTCAGTCGCGGGCGGAAGTCCATCGCCCTGACCATGTTTCATCGCGACCCAAAAGCCGAGTGTCCACAGCAGTGGAGCGAGGCCCATAATGTCCGCATAAATGGCATAACGGGTAGCCGAGTCCCCATACACCGCAGCGACAACCGGAATACCCAGCGAAATCAGGTTACCGAAGCCACAGGCTAACAACACGGCGCCAATATCTGCGCTGCTATCTATACCGCTTAACCTGGCCGCTATCCGGCCACTCAGGACACCGACAACGATACTCAATACCGTTAACGCCGGCACCCAGAGCATCTCAATATTCAATTGCGCACTGCTGACGACACTCAACGCCAAAGCCGGATAGGTGATGTACATCACCAGGGATCCCAGAACCCGGCGGGTGATAAAGGGGTCTAGGCCCGCCGGCTGCAGACGACGCCACAGATACCCGCAGACAATGACTACCATGACCGGAATCAGCGCCTGATCAAGCGTCTCTTTGAGTGAAAACATGAGGACGAGAATTAGAAAACGGACCGAAGGAGCTTTTGAGAGGTCACCAGGTCACTGTGCAGAAAAGCGGTTCAAACGCTGGAGGGCTTATAATTAACCATGCCATTAGCATACTGTCACTATACCACTCGCCAATGCCAACCTGATCCGCACCACCGGGGAATCCCGACAGGATCAAAACAGGCTAACACACGATGTTCAGTAGGTTTAGCCGATGACCAGAAGAAGTAGAAAAACCGAGGGAAATTCCTATCAACAGCAAGCATTACAGGGCGTGTCGAGAACGTTTGCCCTGACCATACCTCTGCTACCGACGGATTTGCAAAACGCTGTAGGAAATGCCTATTTACTCTGCAGGATTGCGGATACTATTGAAGATGACCGCGCCATGTCGGCGCATCACAAAAAGCTCTACAGCGATGACCTGATCCGACTGGTCAGTGGTGACGAGGGGGGCTCGGATTACGCCTCCAGGCTGAGCCAGAGCCTTGCACGGGACACGCCCGCCGCTGAAGCAGATCTGGTTGCCCATATGCCAACTGTACTCGACACCAACCGCGCTCTAAAAAGCAGTCAACAGGAAGCCATCAAAACCTGTGTTAGCAAAATGGCTACCGGCATGCCAGAATTTCAGCAACTTGCGAGCAGAGATGGACTCGCCGACCTGGCAACGCTAAACAGCTACTGTTATTACGTCGCCGGTGTCGTCGGTGAATTACTAACCTCACTGTTTTGTGACTATTCAGACAAGATAGCGCGTCACCGTCCAAATCTGGCTAAGCTCTCTTATTCGTTTGGTCAGGCACTTCAATTGACCAACATCCTCAAAGACATCTGGGTCGATCATGAGAGAGGAGTCAGCTGGCTACCCAAGGATATGTTTAACATCGGCGACTCCACAGAAGGCCCTTCCTCTGTGCTACTTAACCCATCTTTCAGGCAGGGGATGAATCAGCTCATTGGTATTACTGGCAATCACCTTAAAAGAGCACTGGATTACATCCTGATAATCCCCAGCCAGGAGAAGGAGATTCGACAATTTCTCGCACTTCCGATGGTGCTTGCACTATTAACCCTGAGAAAGTTGAGTCGGCTAGAGAACAGCCCTGGAGAGAACTCAATTAAAATTTCCCGACGTAGCGTGTTGATTGCTGCTCTGGTGGTCCGTTTTGGAGCCCACCATGACCGTCTTCTAAAACAACTTTTTAAAACCCTGAGCCGTGGACTACCAACCGCTGCATATAATCCTTTGAACCCTGCCGCTAGCCACAGCGGCTGACAAACCCACCCTTACCATTTAACCGAGGTTACCTCGTATGGAGTTATTGCTGGCCCAGCCCAGGGGTTTTTGTGCCGGAGTAGTGCGCGCTGTTGAGATCGTTGAGCGTGCCCTGGGACTGTATGGAGCGCCGATCTACGTCCTGCATGAAATCGTCCACAATCAGCGAGTGCTTGCTGAACTGTCCGCGAAGGGCGCTGTGTTTGTAGAAACCCTGGATGAAATACCGGTTGGCTCCAAAACCATTTTCAGTGCTCATGGCGTTTCTGATCAGGTCGTAGAGAGCGCCCGGTCTCGCCAGCTCGAGATCATCGACGCCAGCTGCCCATTGGTCACCAAAGTTCACCTGCAGAGCAAGCAGTATGAAAAAGAGGGCCATGTGGTGATTGTGATCGGCCACCAGGGCCACCCTGAGGTAGAAGGCATTTGTGGCAATCTTAAAAACCATTATGTGGTCGATAACACTGCTGATATTGAACGACTGAATGTTGCAGCGGACAAAACTTATGCCTATGTGACACAGACTACGCTTTCAGTGGACGACACCCGTGAACTACTCAAGGCCTTAAAAGAAAAAATCCCGTCAATAATCGGACCCGACCTGAAAGACATCTGCTACGCCACACAAAACCGTCAGAACGCGGTAAAGGAGCTCGCCAGACAATCTGACCTGGTACTGATCATTGGGGCAAAAAACAGCTCAAACTCAAACCGCTTGAAGGAAGTTGCCACCGCCGGGGGAGCCCCGGCTTTCAGAATAGAATCGATCAAAGAACTCAAACCCGAATGGCTGATCAACGCTGAACGGATTGGGATCAGCGCCGGTGCTTCCACTCCCGAATCGCTGATTGAGGAGGTCATCACAGCATTAAAAGAAGATCATCGGGTTTCCGTATCTATCCAACAGGGCATTGAAGAGACGGTGCAATTCAGACTGCCCAAAGAGGTTACGGAACAACCGAAAAGCTGAAACCGTTCAGGTAGAAAAAGACAGGGTATCGGCAGCGTCAAACAAGACGATCAAAATTAACCAGTGAGGCCTGTAACAAACAAATTTTTTCTAAATAGCCGTTATTCACCCACTGAGCTGCATCGCTTGCGGAGAGCCGAGCGAACCACTCCCGTTTCAATGCCAGAAAACCATCCAGCTTGCGATGTTCCCGTCCTTTAAAACTAAGGACCGCTGAACTGGGCTGCAGCAAATCAGAGCTTCGTAATGCACAAGTGAATTCATCTGTCGCTTCTCTCTGCAGCTGATATTCAGAAGCAAATTTGATCGCATCCTGAGTTAATTCGGTCTGCTGATTACCCTCAAATAATGGATCACCATGGTCATCAGATAAACCGCGGTAATTGCTGTCGATACAGACAACATATCCGTTCCCGTCTTCGCGAGGCGCAAGAATGAAGGGATATTGACGCGCATAGGCTGGCACATACCGACCCAACCAGGCACCAGATTCTGACACCTTCGGGTTAATACCACGCACAGAGCCAAGTAAAGCAACTGGTACCAGATGTTCTCCATCTTCTATCAGAACTATCGGAAACTCGAGAGCTGCCAACGGGAATTCGGCGGCTGTGAGAGGCAGGAAAGCGACACTTTTACAATGGTGAAAAGTCCGCTGCCTATCAAGCTTCCAGTCTCTGTGCTCCCGCGAACATAACGGCACTGCTGTATCGAACAGCAACGGACGACCAGTCAACCTAACAGGCAATTCCACCACCGCACTGCGTTCACAAGAAACGTTAAGATTGTCTAGAATTACAGAATTTCGAGATCAGGCAACTCAAACTCCTCATCGAATTCCTCATCAAACTCGTCGACCCCATCTTCTTCCCGACCCTCGTTGAACTGCTGCTCAAACTCCTGAAGATCGAAGCTATCTTCTATACCACCGTCTGGCTCTGGAGCGAGCAGCTCCTCATCAAGATCAAAATCAATTTGTTCATCAAGGAAGTTATCGTCGGGTAGTTCTTCCAGTTGTTCGAACTCTTCCACTTCGTCATCAAGTTGGAAATTCAACTCGTCACCGCCCAACTGTTCATCAGTGAGTTCAGCGCCAAAATCTTCAGCCTCACCACCGGTGTCCTCCAATTGATCTTCTGGCAGCGCGATTCCTGGTTGGATGATATCGAATATGTTCAATGACAGGTCATATAGCGCCGGATCGATATACCCCTCATCGGCATCATCAGTATTCTGCGATTCACCAGCCGCTGCAGAGGCCTGACTCGCAGCCGCATTGGTCACCCCACTACCGGAAAATTGCAGAGCATTGACAAAAACGGTATCAAGCACACCCCCAAAAAGCGCCTGACTTGCAAACTGGGTAGTCTGTGCACCAACGGCCGTAAAATTAGCGATCAAGAGTGCATCACCAGCACCCTGCTGACTGGCAAAAATATTGTCTGCGTTCGTTGCTATTGCAAAATTCTGGTTGATGCCATCGTCACTACCGATAAAACCACCGGCGACCAGAGAAATTCCGGGAGCATCAACGACAAAAGGAGCCTGATTCACGGTTATTACACTGCTGGGATTCGAAGCCAGCAAATTTCCGCTGGCCAACATTAGCACCTCACCATTCAGCGCGGAGATACCACCTTCCTGCAACAAATCAAAATTACCTGTATTTCCTGGATCTGCCGCAAGCGCAATATCGCCATTACTGGCAATAACCACATTAGTATTAGCGACAGCCTTTCCGATCGTTAATGCCTGTGTAGACGCAATTTCAATGTTGCCACTCGTCGCTGTCGCGCTGCCTAACAATAATTCACCGATGTTGTGAATAAAGATCCCACCGGTATTAGTCTGTGCGTTGATTTCATTAGCATTGGTAACCAGTAGAGAAGACGAGCCAATGCCACTAGAGGCATTGAGATCGATTACATTCGCAACGATATCTGCTTGTGTAGCGACACCACCACCTTGAATTGAGCCATTGGTACTGGTGAGAGAAACGTTATTAGCTCCAACATTAATGACATCTACGGCCACATCATTGAATTCCGCGAGGAACACACTACCCCCTGCGGTAACGGTTAACTGGTCAACGGCCAAAGCCTGCGCGCTTCCAGAAGATCCGATACCCCCATTCGCGTTGAGCGTCATATTGGCGCCCGCTATGACACCTCCAATACCATTTAGCGCGCCAAGGATTACTGTGTCGGCCCCACCGGCTCCATCAATCGCACCAGAGAGTGTGCTGTTCAGCGTGAAAGTATTACCACTGGCGCCACCAGTCAGATTAACGAAATCAGTAAAGGCTACAGTACCAGCGGTGCCACTATCCGCCGCAGTTATAGAGAAGTCGACATCTCCCACCAGCGTGAAACCCGCTCCACCACCTGTCAGTACCTCTATATCGGTGACGTCAGTACCCAGGCTTACCGTCGCACCGGCCAGAGCAGAGTAATTCACGGTATCGTTACCCGCGGCGCCATCAATCAATCCAGCCAGCGATGACCCCGCATTAAAAACAAACGCATTGGCGCTAGCTCCACCAGTCAGATTCTCTATGCTGGTAAACGAACCAATACCGGTAGCATTACCCGCATTCGCTGCGGTCAACGTAAAGTCCGCATCACGAGCCAGAGTATCACTGCCGCCGGCTCCATCAATGTTGCCCGCCAGCGAACCCGATGCCCCAAAGGTGAAGGTGTTATTGCCCGCTCCGCCAGTCAGACTGAAAAAGTCAGTAAAGGCAAAACCACCAGCCGTACCG
>JBPEXY010000229.1:0-3695 GCA_052031065.1 Immundisolibacteraceae bacterium
GAAATCGTCCGGATTTTCCAGCGCGATGTAGTGACCACAGTCAGACAGGGTCAATGCGTGACAGTTGGGATAATCCCGTTTCATCACTGCGATATTTTTGTCTGGCTCCGGGTCCTGCTCACCCATCAGCATCATCATCGGCACCTGATTATCATTGAAGGCATCGACGATCTCCTGCTTCAGCGCCGGACTCATGATCGGAAAGTTAAGGAAGGTGATTGGCGAGGTCTCCCTGTACATCTGCTTGAACAGCTCCATGATGTGTGGGCTGTTAAAAACCTTGTCACCCCAGAAGGTTTTGGTCTGTTTACGCGCTTCGAAAACCGCCTCCATGCCTTCATTTCGGGCCACTTCGTGCAGTTTGATAAATCCCTGCCTGAGCTCGTCATCGAGCATGTCAAACAGCCCCTGGCCTTCCGGCGTGGCCAGCAGTTCGCAGCCTACCGGAATCAGCGCTTTGACCATCTGCGGATGCCGGGCATAGAAGGTACTGACAGTACTAACCCCCCAGTAGGCCTGACCCAGCAGATAGCAGCTCTCAATACCCAGATGTTTGAGCAGCTGATAGAGATCTTCAGCGGTATTTTCATAAGTGTAGTAGGCCGGCGCATCGGCTTCGTTATCCACTTTGGAAGAGCGACCGTGGCCGCGCAGATCGAAACGGATGGTGCGGAAATTTTTCGCAAAAACCGGGAAGTTGTAGTCGTAACTGTGGATGTTAGCGATAACGTTATGCACCAGCACCAGCGGCTCGCCTTCGCCGGCCTCTTCGTAATAGATCTCGATTCCGTTAACTTGCGCGGTCGGCATCACTCTCCCCCTGTCGGTCATTTTTTTGGCTTGTCGACAATCTAATTCACAAGCAGATCACGCCACGCACTTTACTGCAGCCGGGAATATCCACCAAGCGCCAATGGCGACCATGAACCTTTAAGGGATAAACCTGGTGCCGGTCCATGAAGACCGAACGGCAATTGAGAGTCGTGAAACTCCGTCAGTGACCGACGACGTTACTAAGTACCTGATGCAGTACCTGTGCCTCCATCGGCTTGTCGCATAACGCTGAGACACCAGCGCTCTCAAACGCTGCCAGTTTGGCGCTGTCCGACTCACTGGTGACCATCATCACCGGCAGATCGCGACGATGATACTGCTGACGAACATACTGCAGCAGTTCGTAGCCATCCATCTCCGGCATGTTGTAATCGGCCACGACCAGATCAAAATGCTCCACTTCCAGTAATTTAACCGCTTCGTGGCCGTTTTCCGCCTCACGGAACTGGGTCAGGCCGGCGTTCATTAACGCCTTGCGTACATAACTCCGCGCCAGCCTGCTGTCATCCACCAACAGGGCCCTGATACCGGCCAGCTCTTCCTCATCCCAGTGATCGCTATCGGGTGACAGCAGGTTGATGGTATTGTCCAGCGCCTGCTGCAGATTGGTCGGGCTGAACGGCTTTGGTAACAGTGCCACCACGCCCGCCTGGCGTAGCGGTTCCAGCTGCTCCATACAGGTTTCGCTGGAAATCAGCATAAACAGCACGTCGCGAAAATCGTCGGAATCCCGCAGTTGGTAGAGAAGATCGGTGCCGGTCATCTCCGGCAGATACATGGCGCTGACGATCACATCCGGCTGAACCACCGGCAGCTGCGCCAAGGCTTCAACGCCGCTCGTTAGATGGGTCACGTAGCCAACACCGTGCTCACGCAACGAGCGTTCAATAATTTTCCCCTGCATCGCGGAAGGCTCAACCAGCATCACATTAAGCTCCTCCACATGGGTAGGGCCATGGAATTCGTAACTCTGCATCTCTAATCACCGGAATTGGGAACCTGGGAAAAAGTGGCAATCTGGTTATCGGCATCTGTTAACGCGGGTTGAGCGATTTGTCCCGATCAATTGCTGACCAACTTGGGGGGGCCTGCGGGGGGCATTGCCGGGGGAGCACTGCCGGGGGAGCACTGCAGGGAGATCACCGCCGGGGCTGGCTGCTAAGTTAAGATAAGCAACTTACCGCGTAGATATAAATCCCTGGTTACCAACCCGCGAGCGTTGCATGAACGATACCTCAGGCTACTCCATTCCCGACTGGTTCAACCGAGCTATCGATGCTCCCCATCACGATCACCGCATTGCCGTCGGTACTACCGAAATAGGTTTTCGGACCTGGGGTGACCCGTCGAACCGGGGCGTATTGCTGGTCCATGGTGGCGGCGCCCATCTGCACTGGTGGGACTTTATCGCGCCGCTGCTCGCCGACGATCACTATCTGGTGGCGCTCGACCTCGGCGGTATGGGGGACAGTGGCAGGCGCGCCGAATACACCCAGGAGAGTTACATCGAAGAGCTGCTGGCGGTGGCAACTGCAGCTGGACTGGACGACGACACAGTCATCGCGGGCCATAGTATGGGTGGCGCGATCAGCCTGCGTGCAGCAGTAGCCCATGGCGACCGTTTTTCCCACCTGATCATGCTTGACTCACCTTTAAGGCCGGAATCCGATGCCCAGGAGGAGAGTGGCAAAGCACGCTCGCCATTTCAGAATAAACGCTTCTATCCCGATTTCGAAACCGCAGTCAGCCGTTTTCGGCTGTTGCCCGAACAACCAGCGGTTAACCCCTGGCTGGTGGAGTACATCGCCAACCATTCACTGCATGAAACTGCCGAGGGATGGTGCTGGAAATTTGATGACAACGCCTTTAAAACACGTATGTTTGGCCGCGGTGGCGATCTGGTCGAAGAACTGAAGATTCCGCTGGCAGTGGTTTATGGTGAACGGAGTAAGTTTTTCGATGTGGAAACCCTCGCCTATATGCGTCAGCTACTCCCGGCAGATGTCCCCTTTATCGCCGTGCCGGAAGCTCACCACCACCTGTTTCTCGATCAACCGCTGGCCTTTGTGACTGCCATGAGAAGTTTGCTCAACACCTGGGCGAAAGCGTGACCGCAAAGGCAGACGCCAAGGTTTGATCGCAAAAGAAGATCGCCAAGCGCAGATCAGTGACAGAGAGACAGATTCCTGATCTCTCACCACCCATTGACCAGCCGCGACAGATTCCGATGATCCCCGCCTCCAGCCAACCCTCAACCCAACCCTCTACCCAGCGGCAAAACCTCTTCCGGCTGCTACTGATCCGTTACGTTGTACTACTCGGACAGAGCAGCGCTCTACTGCTGTTCACCTGGGTCCACCCCATCGACCTGCCGGTAACAGCACTGTCGGCGCTGATCACCCTGTCAGCCTTTATAACGCTGGTCACTCACTGGCGACAGCGACAGACCTGGCCGGTGGGTGAAGGTGAGTTTTCAGTGCATCTGCTGATCGACATTACATCGCTGACCGCCCTGCTCTATTTCAGCGGTGGCGCAACCAACCCGTTCGTCTCCTACTATCTGGTGCTGGTGATCATCGCCGCCGTAACCCTATCCAGAAAACTGAGCTGGATGATCACCGCAATCGCGGTCGCCGCCTACTCCCTGCTGTTCTTTTTTCACATTCCCATCGCCGGGATTGCGCCCCACAGTCACGGTGGTTTCAACCTGCATGTACTGGGAATGTGGTTCAATTTTTTCATCAGCGCGGCGCTGATTGTCTATTTTGTTGTGCGCATGGCAGAGACCCTGCGCGCGCAGCAGGTTCGTCTCGACCAGCAACGGGACCAACAGGCGGAAAATGAACAACTGCTGGCAATCG
>JBPEXY010000023.1:0-4073 GCA_052031065.1 Immundisolibacteraceae bacterium
TGGTCGATCTAAAGTGGTTCGAGCGGCAACCGTTACCGGCTTTGCAGCAGTGGCTCAAACTCTGGTTGGAATCGGAACTGTTTCTGGGCGTGATGAACAAATACCCGTGCTGGCAACCTGGTTCCAGTGGCGTGCAATTTCCCCGGACCAGTGAGGCGCACAGTTAATCCTGCCTGAAGATGTCCGTTTAATTAACCGCCTGAACTTCGCAAGGCATAGAATAGACCTTCACTTTGCAACGCATGACACAACACCGGGTTTGGTTAAATTGACGATAGATTCCCAACAGTCGCAGCAACCGCTGGAAAAAACGCTGGTCGCTGCTTTTTACCGCTTTGTCACCCTGACCGATTATCGACAACTGCGTAAACCCCTGCTTACGTTGCTGGAAAGGGAGCATATCAAAGGCACCATTCTGCTTGCTGAAGAGGGGGTCAACGGGACCATCGCGGGTGATTCGGCGGCGATCGAGAAGCTCTTTGCCTGGTTTGATCAGGATGCCCGCCTCGCCAACCTGAGCAGAAAGTACTCGTGGCACCAGGAACCCCCGTTTTACCGCACCAAAGTGCGGTTAAAGAGGGAGATCGTTACCCTCGGGGTTGATGGCATAGATCCTGGTCGTGAAGTGGGCACTTACGTTAAACCGAACGACTGGAACCAGCTAATCAAAGATCCTGATCTGCTTCTGATCGACACTCGCAATGACTACGAAGTTGAGGTTGGGACCTACCGGGGTGCGGTTAACCCTGGCATCAGCAGTTTTCGTGAACTGCCGGACTACCTTGAGAGTCATCTGTCGGGTGATAAAAAGCAGAAAATTGCCATGTTCTGTACTGGCGGAATCCGCTGTGAAAAGTCGACGGCCTACCTCAGAAAACAGGGCTACGAGAATGTTTACCACCTGGAAGGGGGGATTCTCAAATACCTGGAGGAGGTGGATGAAGCTGATTCTTTGTGGGAAGGTGATTGTTTTGTGTTTGATCGCCGGGTAGCGGTTAACCATCAGTTGCAGAAGGGCGAGTGGGAAGAGTGCCGCGCCTGCCGGATGCCGCTTTCCGAAAAGGACCGTAGCGATCCTCATTACCAGCCCGGGTTGAGTTGTCACCACTGCTTTGACCAGCAGGATCAACACAAGCGTCAACGGGTTTTACAACGAGAAAAACAGGTTGACCTTGCCCGACGGCGCGGAGAGACTCACCTGGGTGGCGGGGTGAAGCAGGTGGCTGAATCGAGACGTCAGATCAAGCAGCTTGTTAAACAGCAGGCCAAGCAGTAACAGTCCAATCCGCGAGGTTCAGTATCAGCCGGTCTGGCACCCGCCCAGTCAGAAAGCGAGTCAGTATCAGGCAAACCGGTTCGTCGCGAACAAATACGCTGGTAAACGACAGAGGTATTCAGCTACTGCTGATTTCGGGTTCTATATGATCAACTGACAGGTGGGTAGAGAGGAGGCAGGTCAGTGAATAGCGGCGCTAAAACGATGTTGTTTAAGCCCCTGGTGTTGCGGGAGATTACTCTCAATAACAGGGTGGTCATATCGCCAATGTGCCAGTATTCAGCCGTTGCAGGGTTACCTGCACCCTGGCATGAGCATCATCTTGCCGCTTTGGCTGCAGGTGGCGCCGGTATGGTAATCATGGAAGCGACAGCTGTATCCGCACAGGGCAGAATCACCCACGGTGATCTCGGTGTCTGGAGCGATGAGCATGCTGCGGCACTGGCGCCGCTGGCTGAGATGATTGCGGGTTATGGTGCGGTGCCGGCGATTCAACTGGGACATGCCGGGCGCAAAGCGAGTATGCAGCGCCCCTGGCACGGCAACGGGCCTCTGGATGGCAGCGACGCCTCTCGTGGCGAGTTACCGTGGGAAATTATTGCACCGTCACCTGTTCCCGCGGCCGATGGCTATCTGCTTCCCGCCGAAATGACATTGGAGCAGATAAAGCAGGTCATTCACGATTTTGCGGCTGCTGCCAAACGTGTTGATCAGGCTGGTTTCAACGCCATCGAAATTCACGGTGCTCACGGTTATCTGGTACACAGTTTTCTTTCGCCGCTGACTAATCAGCGTGAAGATGAATATGGTGGGGATCTGGAAAAGCGTATGCGTTTCGCAATAGAGGTTTGCGAGGTGGTACGCGCCAATCTTGATGCAACTAAGCCTCTGTTCTACAGGATATCTGGTGTTGATGGCGAAGGCGGCGGCTGGCAGATGGAAAATTCGGTCCAACTTGCGAAAAGGTTGCGGGAAGTTGGGGTCGACGTCATCGACTGTTCATCGGGGGGGATTTCCGCGGGCTCTTCACCTGCAGCAAAGGGGTTACCGCGAGGTCCGGGGTTTCAGGTCCCTATCGCTTCGCAATTGCGCCGTGAAGCCGGCATAAAAACCCAGGCGGTCGGATTAATAACCGACCCGCATCAGGCTGAACAGATTCTTCAGGAACAGCACGCTGACCTGGTTTCAATTGCTCGAGAGGCTCTCTATAACCCCTACTGGCCGCACCACGCGGCGCAAGCACTGGGTGAAGATGCAGCGTTTGATAACTGGCCAGAACAGGCCGGTTGGTGGTTGCAGCGCCGGGCGCTGGCTATGGCTAAAGCGGGGCAAAATAAATAAGGTTGGCTGGATTAGAGCAGGCAGGTTCTGGTTAATAATTGGCTCTACTGTTGTGTTGACAGACGGGTAGATTTAACTTGTTTTCGTTTTTAGGAGGCGGATGATGAATAAACCAGTAGAAGATAAAGAGATGCCGGAAGTATTTAAAAAAGTAGCTGAAGAGGCGGTACGAATCTGCGGGGATGATCCACACCGTGATGGGGTTCCGGGGAAAATCATGGCGCTGCTGGAAGAGGAGTTCAGAAAACCCGAGGTACGCGAGGCGGCGATGGAGCTGGTCCACCAGGGGATGGATCTTTATGGTACCAATGCCGACCCGGGATTTGGCATTATGGGTGTTGAGTCGGCGAAAATTGGTTATCGGGAGCCCCACGACCATGAGAACTGCTGGGCGGTCAATGTTCAGGTAAGGGGGCGGCTGCGTATGGTCCACTGGGCGCAGGATTCGGTTGATCCAGACAGTGGTGAGATCACCATCAAGAAGGTATCTGACCGGGTTCTTGAAGAAGGTGATGTCGACTACTCAGCCCCCGGTATTGCCCATGAGCTCTATCCGCTGACTGATGATTCTGTTGAACTCGCAATACGCTGCCATTCCCTGCAGACCATTATTCAGCACCGTTATGACCGCAGTAACGGAGAGTACATCAACTGGAGCTGGGGCAAGAAGGAGGCTGTTGGTGGCGGAACATTCAAGACCATTGGTGGTGACGATGACGAAGTACCGCCTTCGGCGCTTACCAAGCGGGTGAAGTAAGTTTGTACAGTGGTCGAGTGACCGTTAAAGCAGTGAGTAATGAACAAAAAATCCCCGGCTAGCCGGGGATTTTTTTATGCCTTCAATCTGTAGTTTTCTGGTTGGAATATCCTCGTTAACCAGGAATATTCCCGGCGGTTTTCCAGGCCTTACCCGTGGCGTACCAGGCGCTCCTCCAGCGAACGACGTTCGCTGGTCGGCCATTCGCAATCAGGATAGCCGAGAAACAGTACTCCAAGCCCACGGGTACGCTCATCAAAGCCAAAAAAACGGGCGGTCTCCGGTGCAAATGCAACCGCACCACTGGACCAGAAAGTGCCCAGGCCATAAGCTGTGGCCAGCAACTGCATGTTCTGCACTGCACAGCCGACCGTTAACAGCTCTTCTTCTTCCGGTAACCGTTCTTCATCATCCCGGTGCATGCCGATACCGATACAGCAACCCGCCTTCGCCGGGACAGACTTCAGGCGGTCATATTTTTGTTGCTGAAATTTTTCCTCCAGTGTGTGCTGCCGGTACCAATCGGCCATGTAGTCGCCGAGGCGCTGCTTCGCATCGCCGGTAAAAACCGCGAACCTCCACGGTTCGGAAAACTTATGAGTCGGGGCCCAGCGGGCTGATTCGAGAATGTCATCAATGATGTGCTGCTCGACGGGTCGATCCGCATATTGCATCGGTTTGATCGTGCGCCGTTTAAGA
>JBPEXY010000230.1:0-21142 GCA_052031065.1 Immundisolibacteraceae bacterium
CTTTTTAATCAACATTTTCGTAGTTTCAGGTTTGTATTTCACAATGAGTAGTGGCTGGCAGGCATGGATGGTCGCTCTGTTGCTGGGTTTGAGTGTTGGCAGCAGGGCTGAGTTGGTTATCGACATCACACAGGGTGTCGATGCCACCATTCCGATTGCGGTGGTGCCGTTCGCCCAACCCTGGCGGGGTGGAACGGCAGACTCTGGCATCGATCAGGTGATCTCAGCTGATCTGAGCCGCTCGGGCTGGTTTTCCCTGTTGCCGGCAGAGTCTATGCTGGAACGCCCCTTTCAATCAGCGGATGTCGATTATCGTGATTGGCGGCTGTTAAACGTTGAGGCCATCGTTGTTGGCAGAGTCGAACTGACCGGTCCCGACCTGTTTGATGTGCGCTTTGAACTGCTCGATACGGTCCGTGGCGAACGACTTCTCGGTGCGCGCTATTCCGCGGTGTCTGCCGCTGAGCTCAGGCGTCTGGGTCACTACATTGCTGATCAGGTGTTCGAGCAGCTTACCGGCGTCAAAGGGGTTTTCAGCACCCGGATTGCGTATGTCACTTCCAAGCCGGGGCGATACCAGTTGCAGGTTGCGGATATTGACGGCCGGAACCCGGTAGGGGTGCTTGCGTCTCCAGAGCCAGTGTTGTCGCCGGCCTGGTCGCATGATGGAGATCATCTAGCCTATGTCGCTTTTGAACATGGCAGACCGGGAATTTATCGCCAGGAAGTAGCCACCGGAAATCGTGAAAAACTGACCGAGTTTGATGGTATCAATGGTGCTCCTGCCTGGTCACCGGATGGCCGTGAACTGGCCATTACCCTATCGAAGGCGGGGAGTCCTGATCTCTACCTGTACAACCTCAGTGATGGTCTTCTGACTCGGCTGACTAGCCATTACGCCATCGAAACCGAGCCGGCCTGGAGTCCTGATGGTCGTTTCATCTACTACACCTCTGATCGTGGTGGGCGTCCGCAGATCTATCGAATTGCACGTCAGGGAGGAGCGTCAGAACGGATAACCGTTGACATGGGGCCTTACAACGCCAGGCCGTCAGTCTCAGCGGATGGAAAGTATCTTGCAGTGGTGAACAGCCAGGGAGACGGTAACTACCGGATTGGTCTGGTTGATCTGGAGCAGTCGCATATGACGCTGCTCAGTGATGGTCGGCTGGATGAGTCGCCAAGCTTTGCTCCGAATGGCAGGCTGATCATTTATACTAAAACACGTGGTAACGACGAACTGTTAGCAGTGATTTCCATTGATGCAAAGGTGCGTCAGCAACTGGCATTACAGCAGGCAAGTGTGCGGGAACCGGCCTGGTCCCCGTTTGTTCGGTAACATTTCTGGAGAAAATTTCGATGAAAAGGCTCTGTGTGAAAGTCACTGGGGTAGTACTTGCTCTGGCGCTGGCGGGATGCAACACGACGACGGGTTCGGGTGTATCCGATTCGTCCGCCGCTGACCTGGCTTCCTCGTCAAGCTATAGCGGCAGCTCGACATCAGGTGCTGGTTCCGCAACCAGTTTTGCCAGCCTGCCGCTCGATTCTCTGAGTGGTTCCGGCACTGCCCAGACCGGCAGCAAAACCATCTATTTCGATTTCGACAGCTACCAGATCAAATCTGAGTTCCAGCCCGTAGTCGCAGCTCATGCGGCCTACCTTGCCGCAAACCCTGCAGCAAAGGTACGACTGGAGGGGCATGCTGACGAGCGTGGTACGCGGGAATACAACATGGCGCTTGGCGAACGTCGGGCCAACGCAGTAGCAAGTCTGTTTGTCGCTGCGGGAGCCTCTTCCAGCCAGATCAATTCTGTTTCCTATGGCGAAGAACAGCCGATGGCAAATTGCCACGATGAGAGCTGCTGGTCGAAAAACCGGCGTGCGCTAATTCAATACGAGGCGAAATAAGCCGAGTCAGGCCCTATCGTTGTTTGGCAGCCAAGTGGGGAAAGTGTGGTGAGGTTATTTGTAATCGGCGTAGCGCTACTGCTTCCGCTGACCTTGGTCGCTGAAGTGCAGGGAATTTCCGCCGCAGCTCAGTTGGATATGCAGCGCCGTTTGGAACTGGTTACGCAGATTCAACAACTCCAGGGCGATTTACGCGAACTTCGCGGCGCCCTGGAGGAGAACCAGCACACCGTTGAAAATCTTAAACGGCGCCAGCGAGAGTTTTACCTGGATCTCGATCGTCGACTGATTGATCTGGAAACTCAACCCCGCCAGGGTTCTGCTTCGCCCCTTTCTACCAGCGGGCAGAAAGGAGCATCTGCGGGTTCGGCAGTGGAGCCAGTCACCGAACCCCAGGTCGGTGGTGGGTCCCCGGCAGAGCTAAAGTTGCTTGAGCAGCAGGCCTACCAGCAGGCGTTTGATCTGTTAAAAGCTGCCAGGTTCGAGGAATCAATTACTGCATTCAGAAAGTTCCTGCAGCTCTATCCAGACGGGGACTACGCCGACAATGCCCAGTACTGGGTTGGCGAGGCCTACTACGTGACGCGCAATTTCGACCAGGCGTTAAAGGAGTTTGGCCAGTTGCTTGAGCAATTTCCCGATAGTGGTAAGCGGGCGGATACTCAATTAAAAATTGGCTATATCTATTATGAGCAGGAGAAATGGTCTGAAGCCAGGCAACTGCTTACCCAGGTGGCGGAGAGTTCCGCAGCTGGCACCGCCGCTCATCTCGCCCAGAATCGTCTCAAACGGATGAGCGAGGAAGGGCACTAGTGATGATCATCAGAATTTCCATGGTAGAGAGCGCTTCCGCCCTTGTCTGATTCAGCTGTTGCTGACGAGCAGCAGCCGAAACTGCAGGAAACGTCGCTAAAAATCACTGAAATTTTCTATTCACTGCAAGGGGAGTCTCTGAGTAGTGGTCTGCCGACGACTTTTATCCGACTTACCGGTTGCCCGCTTCGTTGCAGTTACTGTGATACCGCCTACGCTTTTAGTGGGGGGGAATGGATGACAGTAGCCACGATTCTAGAGCAGGTAAGCTCATTTCCCACTCGGTACGTGACGGTAACCGGCGGTGAGCCGCTGGCCCAATCAAGGGTGCATGGCCTGCTCAGAGCATTGTGTGACCAGGATTATAAGGTCTCGCTGGAGACCAGTGGGGAGCGTGACATCAGTCCGGTTGACCCGAGGGTCATTCGCGTAATGGATCTGAAAACACCGGGTTCAAAAGAAGTTCACCGTAACCGGCTGGAAAACATTGGGTCTCTTCGGGGGGCTGACCAGGTGAAATTTGTTATTGGTAGCCGGGAGGATTACCTGTGGTCGCTCGATATGATTCGTCAGTACCAACTGGAGCAGATCTGCCCGCTATTGCTGTCACCGGTTCATGGTGTGATCGATCCCGCCGATATTGCTAAATGGATGCTTGAAGATGGTCTGGTTGCCCGTCTGCAACTGCAGTTGCATAAGGCGCTTTGGGGAGACCAGCCGGGACGATGAGCCAGGATACTCAAAAAGCCGTAATTCTACTCTCCGGCGGACTCGATTCGGCCACCCTGATGGCGCTAGCAAAGTCTGAGGGTTTCGCCTGCTACGCGATCAGTTTTGATTATGGTCAGCGCCATCGCTGTGAGCTAGATGCAGCTGGGCGGGTGGCTCAAATCAATAAAGCTGCCGAGCACAAAGTGATTAAGCTCAATCTCGACAGCATCGGCGGTTCGGCGTTGACCGATACCGCGATAGATGTCCCGGAGCAGTCAGAGCCAGGTATACCAGTTACCTATGTGCCTGCGCGGAACACGGTTTTCTTGTCGATTGCTCTGGGTTGGGCCGAGGTGCTTTCTGCACAGAGGATATATATCGGCGTCAATGCGGTCGACTATTCCGGTTACCCAGATTGTCGCCCCGAGTATGTTGACGCGTTCCAGCAACTTGCAAACCTGGCCACCAGGCAGGGTGTGGAGGGCGAGCCCATCGAGATTGCGGCACCTTTGGTGAAACTGAGCAAGGCAGAAATTATTGGTTTGGGGAATCGCCTCGGAGTGGATTATTCGGTGACCATTTCCTGTTATAATCCCGCGCCCGGCGGTGAGGCCTGTCGAGTTTGCGATGCCTGTAGACTTCGCGCTCAGGGCTTTCATGAAGCCGGTGTTGATGACCCCACTCGCTATCAGCGGTGAGTGAAAAGTTTGTAACCCGTACAAAGGGCCGTTAGCTCAGTCGGTAGAGCAGTGGACTTTTAATCCGCGTGTCCAGGGTTCGATTCCCTGACGGCCCACCATCCTGGTTTTAATCCAAGTTATTCACCTCAGTTGACGATTCCCTGGATTTCCTCGCTGCTCCTGGCCTGATGCGTAACGAGTGAAGGACTTTAAGCTGACGTAGCCGTATAGGGAAGTTTGATCTTTTTGGGTTGTGTCTATGTCACACGGGCATCATCATGATTTCCATGCCGGTGAACGCCGTCTGACCCTGGCGGTTGCGGTTAATTTACTGCTAACCGTAACCCAGGTTGTGGGCGGCCTGTTTGCTGGTAGCCTGGCGCTGATCGCCGATGCTTTGCATAACCTCAGCGACGCCACCGCGCTGATCATTGCTCTGGTTGCCCGGCGCATAGCTGGTCGTCCAGCTGATGACCAACTTACCTTTGGTTATCGTCGTGCAGAGGTGGTCGCGGCACTGATTAACCTGACTGTACTATTGGTTATCGCGGTCTATCTGGTTACTCAGGGCGTGATTCGGCTGTTTGATCCCCAACCAGTAACTGGCAGCGTGGTGATCATTGTAGCCACTATCGCGTTGTTGGTTGATTTGGCAACAGTAGCCTTGACCTGGTCGATGTCTAAATCGAGCGTCAATATACGCGCGGCGATGTTGCACAACTTTGCTGATGCATTGACTTCTCTCGGCGTGATTTTCGCCGGGCTCGCGATTGTCTGGTTTGATTTCCACCTGGCCGATGTTCTCGTCACCTTTCTGGTGGCCGGGTACGTGTTTCATCACGTGTTTCAGGATTTGCGCCGGGTGATCGGAATTCTGATGAACAGTGTTCCACCGCATTTGCAGCTGGATGCTATTAGTGAAAAATTAACGAGTCTGGAAGGCATCGCCTCGCTGCACCATCAGCACCTCTGGTCTCTGGATGAACATCGGGCTTCATTCGATGCGCATGTGGTCATGTCTGCCGGGGATTTATCTCAGCTGCCAGTGGAGAAGCTGGAACGGGTGAGGTTGGCGATCAAGAATTGTTTGGCCGGTGAATTTGACATTCACCACTCGACGCTGGAGTTTGAGTTTTCCGAAAACCCCGTCTGTTCAGATCCGGGCTGTTCCGGTGGGGTGGAGAACCAGCAAGAACATGGGGGAGGCCGCCATTAGCACTCCCCCAAATTCGCCAGATTAGTCGCTTAAACCGGATAGATCAGATAGCGAGGGGGAACGGCGGTATCAAGAATCGCCTTGCGTGAGCGGAATTTCAGCTCGCCATCCACCTCGATGATATTGTCATGGTAATGGCCTACCACCAGCAGCTCTGAATGTCCGCTGGCATTGGTGTAGAAAAGGCTTACGTTGGTATCAGCGTGGATTGCACCGTCCGGCTGCATTTCACAGAAGTTGCGATAAATCTGGTAGCGCGGCTGGTAATGTTCAACCGCATGATTCCAGACTTCGTTTACATAGGTGCAGCGATCCTGCAACCTCTCGTAGCAGTCATCCAGCATCATGCCGACCGGCAGGTTATGTTTCACATGTTCCTGGGTGGTTAGCTCATAGCTGCCGGGATTGTCGAAAGTTGCCAGCCAGCCTTCCATATTGCGTCGTTCCAGCGCATGGGTATAAGCGCGCTGCAGGTTATCGACCCTGGCCAGCAGGGTCGCGTCGGTAATCTGTCCCATCCTTAGAGTCCCATCCTCTGTTTGTAATCGTTCCACCACGGCGTACTGCCGGCTTCGTCGTTCTGCATGCAACGTTTGCCGTCTGGTGATTCCGCCAGCCCTTTAACAAAATTAATGGTATTGCCTGGTGCTGATACAGCTTTCTGCACCCGTTCGAACACCGCGCTATCCTCAATGCTGACAAAGCCGCTTGGGCCGAGCAGATTGGCCGACTGCCGGATACGGTGGTTATGGATGGCATCATCGTCATCAGCAAAGCCGAGGTAGACGTAGTGCACTTCAGTTTTATCCGGGCCGACGGGTCTCCCAAAGCGGAAATTAATCGAATTGAGATGCTTTACCGATTGGCAGAGTGGTCGAATCAGGTTAACCGTTGCGGTCAGTTCGTCATTACGTGTCTCAACTACCGAAGCGTCGTTTAGGTAACCGTTGTCCTCATAGGGTTTGGTACCGTAATCGATGCCCCAGTGACCGCCTGTGCCGTCAGAAATCATCGTGCCCTTGCCGCCCTGAAAATCGAGCAGGCGGAAAGCGGTGTGTAGCAACCCGGCGTGGTAGCCGTCGTTGTCCATATAGATTTTCCAGTTACAGTTAAAGGTAATCTTCTGGTAACCAAGTAACTGTAACGGACGTTCCCCGCCGCCCAGCGCGTTACGCAGCGCCGGTGCTGCATCGCCGAGGAACTCTTCCATCGGCGGAGTTGCCGGATCAAAAGTAGCCCACACTACCTGCGACCAGACTGTTGTGCGCAGCTGGGTAAGGCCATAATCTTTTTTATCAAAATCGGTTCTAAAACGTTCTTCACCCGGTGTCACGTGGCAGGTGCCTTTGTTGTCAAACACCCAGCCGTGGTAGGGGCAGGTGAAATCAGTCGCTTTACCCAGGAATTCACTGGTCAGTTCTACGCCGCGGTGACTGCAGGCATTGACCATGGTGTGGAACTCATTTTCACCGGTATGGGTGACGATAACTGGGGTCTCACCGATATAGAAGGTTTTGTAGTCACCCACTTCCGGAATTTCGGCCACCAGGGCTACTGGTTGCCAGAAAGGGCCGTAAAAAATCCGCTCGAGTTCCAATCGGTAGATATCCGGGTCGGTATAGACCGAAAAAGGGACTCGGGTGTGATCCGTCCATTTCTGCAGTGCAGAAGGGGAGAGTGGTGAATTCATGGTCGACATTCCTCTCTTTCAAGTTAGGTTGCGTGCCCCCGGGTTGGGATGGGGTGGCAATGCCAGCATTTTCCAGCGGCCTGGTTAGTTGTTAGTCAATCCTGACTGTTATAGTCCAGCTGATAGCGGTTTAACCTACCAGTTTGAGGCCACGTTCAGGGAGTCTAGCCGGTTAAACCGTATTCACAGTTGTTATCGGTCAATTTCCGGTAACCCCGACAGACCCCCGTCTAAATGATAAACCAGTGTCCGGGTCAGGCATAGGGTGCTGCCGGGTTTGAGCATCCGGCGCCGGTTGACGCTAATGCCGTTTTGAGTCCCCCCCGAGACGCATTCCCAGAGCCAGCAGAGAGCAGATCAGAAACGCACTGCCATAGAACAGAAATCCAAAACGATAACGCATCACTGGCTCGACATCTGTCTGCGCCAGCAGCAGGCCGAGAAAGGCGATCCCGCAAATACTGCCCAGGTAACGCATCACACTCAGCGCACCGGAGGCCATACCCGCGTCTTTTTCTTCAACTGCACTCAGCACAGTCGCCTGGGCCGGTCCTGTATTCAGCCCCAGACCGGCACCAACCATAAACAGCCAGGGCGCTATCGGCAACAGCATTGCCCATGAGTGAGCGGTTGCCAGACCGGCCATGCCGACCAGTGACGTAAGTGACCCCGATAGCGCTACCCAGCGGTTGCTGAAGCGGCTGGCGAGTCTACCGCCGAGAGGCGAGCAGATAGCCATGCCGGCAGTGGTGACCAACATCATTAAACCAACCTGGTCTGCGGGGGTGGCGTAGATTTCCTCCAGCAGGTAGGGCATTTGAAACAGCACACCGTACATACCAAAGTTCTGTACCGCGATAACCAGGATGGCGCAGGTAAAAGGCCGCACTTTGAACAGCCTCACCTCCAGTACCGGCTCTAGCTGCCGCAGTTCCCAGAAGATGAAACCGAAGGCGAGCAGCACACTGGCGGAAAGAAGCACTAAGCCACTTGCTGCTGGTAGTCGTATGCCAACTACAAAACTACCCAGTAAGGTGATTAGCAGCAACGAGCCAAACCAGTCAAACAGCGGACCGCCGATTGGTTGCCGCTGCTCTGGCGGGGGCAGTTGCATTCCTGTCGACAGTAGCGCTGAGATCAGCAGCACCGGCAGGTTGAGCCAGAAGACTGACTGCCAGCCGAAATGGTGAATCATGAACCCACCCACCGGTGGACCCAGCGCGGCGGAGATGGCCAGGCCACCCGCCAGCATACCGAGGGCCGCAGCACGCTGTTCTGGCGGAACACTGTTTCTGACTACCGCAATGCTGCACGGCATCAGCAGCGCACTTCCGAGGCCCATGACCGTTCGCGAAACCACCAGTAACGGAATGGTGGGAGCGAAGCTGCCAATCAGTGCGCCAACCAGAAACATTAGCCAGCCTGCTTTTAACAGACGACCGTGTCCCCAGAGGTCACCCAGCTTTCCCGCAGGGCTCAGAAATAGCACCGAAACCAGCAGGTAACTGACGATCAGCCACTGCGACAGCAGACTGTCATTGGCACCAAAGTGAGTGCCGATGGCCGGCAGCGCGACGGCAATGGTGGTGGAGTTGAGTGGAATCAGCCCCGCCCCCATACCGAGGGCGAGGATGATTCTCAGCTTTGATGCGTCCTTGCGATCATTCAAAACGGGGGTCGAGGGCCACCAGTTTCACCGGTAGCTGGTGAGTCGCCTCCCCACGCAGTTTGGAATGCGAATTTAGTAAAAACCGAATCCGCTATTTACGCAAAAATTCCAGACAGGTGCGGTTGAAATCCTCGTTCTGTTCGGCCTGTACCCAGTGGCCGGTTTCGGAATAGACCACCAGCTTGGCGTTGTCACACTCAGCCATGATTTCCATGGCTGACTCAACCGGGCAGGCGCGATCATCCCGGCCCCAGAGGACCAGCAGCGGCTTGTTTTTCAGAACGTGCAAGCGGTCGCGCAGGTCGACGATATTCAGCGTCTGAAACACCTTCGGTGGCTGGCTCAGTGCGACCTCGTAGCGTTCGTTTAGCAGCTCTTCGTCGACCACCGCGGGTGCAAAGGTCAGGTATTCGAGAAAAGTGCGCAGTTTGTCTTTGGTGAAACCACCTTCCTGCTGCCCCAGCTCTTTCAGCATTGCAATCGCCGGCATTGCCAGATAGCGCTCCATCGGTCCAATGCCGCCGGGAGCCATCACCGTCAATTTATCTACCCGGTCGGGATGATCCTGGGTGAAGCGGATCGACATCGCGCCACCCATTGAATTACCGACCAGGTTTACGTTGTCAAACCCTTTTTTATCGATGAAATTGGTCAGCGCCGCCATCAGCGAGTCAAAGTCAAAATTGCCGTCCTCTGGTTTATCGGATAGTCCATAGCCGATCGCATCCGGGGCGATTGCGTGATAGCCGGCATCAGCAAAAAAATCGAGATTGGTTTTCCAGTTGGTCCAGCCGCCGCTGCCCTGGCCGCCACCGTGGAGAAAAATCAACGGAATACCGCCTTCCCCCCGTTCGTGGTAGTGCATTTTCAGCCCACCGTCCAGCTCCAGAAACTTTCCAACCCTGGCGTGTTTGTATTCCATCTGACTCTCCCCTGTGATTCTAGTGAATAGCTATTGGCTTCAGCGTGAACAGCTCCTAATGAGGGCTGTCGCGTAGCCCTAAGGGTAACGCAGACCCCACATTATGACCCAAAAGCGAAGGATGCCTCCTGATCACACCGACAAATGCAAGCATAACCATGATCATGGTGAATCCATAGATAGTCGGCACCAGACCAACGTCGGTGCGGCCAAGAAACTGCGGTGCTACCGCCAGGGCGGTCCCGAGGATGGCATTTTGAACCCCGACCTCAACGGTGATGGTGATCACCTGCGGTGGGGTCAGCCTGGCGAAACGGGCGACCGCCAGGCCAAACACCATGGTTACACAGTTGAGCAGCAGGGCAGGCGGGCCGGCACTGGTGAGTAGCAGGATTAGATTATCGCGTTCACGAGCGATGATTCCACCAATAGCCACCAGTAGAAACAGTAGCGACAGCACCCTGACAGCGTCGGCAAAGCGGCGAGTCAGTTCCGGGACCTGGGCGTTCACAATCATCCCCAGGGTCACTGGTATCACCGTAAGCAATGCAATCTGTAGCATGGTTTTTACCACCGGCAGCTGGATCACCTGGCCTTCACCGAGTAGATAAATCAGCGCCAGATTGAGCAGAACCGGCACCGTGAAAACAGCCAGCAGGCTACTGCAGGCGGTCAGTGTCACCGACAGAGCGACATCCCCCCGTGCCAGCAGCACAAATAGATTGGAGACTGCGCCGCCGGGGGTAAGTGCAATGAGCATCACCCCAACGGCGTAAATCGGCGGCATCGGAAACAGTTCGATCAGTAGCAGTGCAATCAACGGAAGCATCACGATCTGACAAATCAGGCCGATTGAAATAGCCTTTGGCTGGATTACCAGCCGGCTGAAATCGTGCACCGTTAATCCCATGCCCATGCCAAACATGATCAGGGCGAGGGAGCCGGGAATGATCAGTCCGATAAGTTCCTGCATGTCGTGCTTGACCCCCTCTCGTCTCCTCCACTCTCCTCGGACAGTTCGCCGGCACCGACCAGCTGTCGATAAAACCAAAATCAGTGCGTCGAACCGCACCCGAACTGTGCATAAGTCAGTAGTTTACGCACAAGCCGGCTGGAACCGGATCAAATTGGCAAACCCCAGTGCCAGTTCTACATCTGTTTATTAGGGGGTTATGTAACTATATGTTTTTTATAGACTATTATATCTTGTTTAATTTTTGAGCAATCTAAAAGCCAGTCGCCTGAACGCTCGGTCTTGATCTGTTTATGGACTAGATACCCACAGAGTTATCCCCAAACTCTGGGGATTAATCTAAATTCCATTAAAGGTCATGAGCTTGCGCGTTAAAGCTGCGTGACAGGATTGTCAAAAAAGTGGTTCATCACCGCAATCATCATGCCGTGGTCGGCCGCTCCAGCGCTCTCCCTGGCACTATGCATTGACCACATTGGATTGCCTACATCCACCGACCGAACGCCGAGCGCAGCGGCGGTGATTGGGCCAATCGTACTGCCGCAGGGCAGGTCGTTGCGGTGCACATAATGCTGTACCGGTACGCCCACCTGCGCACACCAGTCACTGAACAGTGCCTGCGACACCGCTTCACTGGAGTATCTCTGGCTGGCGTTAATCTTTATGGCAGGCCCGCCGTTTACCTGCACCGGGTGATCGGCGTCGTAAGCTGATGCAAATGCCGGGTTCCAGGCGTGAGCCATATCGGCGCTGATCATAAAGCTCTTCGCCAGAGCCTGGTGCAGGCTGGAAGGATTATCCTCCAGCTGCTCGCAGATTCGCTTCAGCGTATCGGCGAGAAAGCTGCCAGCGGCTCCCTTGTGACTTTCGCTGCCCACCTCCTCGTGATCAAAAAAACCGCAGAGCTGGGTGTGTGATTGAGCGCTACTACGAATAAGCGCAGTAAGTGACGCATCGCATGAGGCAAGATTATCCAGCTGACCGTTGGCAATGAACTCGCCCTGTGGTCCGTAGAACTGCCCCGGCTGGCTGTCGAATAGCAGGAGTTCCCAGCTGACGATCTCCTGCGCATCGAGCGTTTCTCCATCTTCTCTCAGCTGGTCGGCCAGCAGTTGTCGAAATTCGTTCTGCAGGGGTAACTCCTCACTTACGGCACCCAGAAGCGGTGGCAGCTGATCCTGGCGGTCGAGGACCAATCCCTTGGTATTCACCTCACGGTTCATGTGAATGGCGAGGTTTGGAATCCGCGCGATGGGCCGTGGCAGACGTATCAGTCGTGTGGTCAGTCCCTCATTACCCCGCAGCACCAGGCGCCCGGCCAGCGCCAGGTCGCGGTCGCTGAAAGTGGCCAGAATCGGCCCGCCATAAATCTCTACGCCAAGCCGGGTCAGGCTCTGTTTTCGCTGCAACGGGTTCGGTTTCACCCTCAGCCCCGGCGAATCGGTATGGGCGCCGATCATGTTGAAGCCGCAGGATGAAGGTTTCTCCTGCCCGAGCCGAAAGGCAATCAGCGAGGAGCCATCACGGATCAAAAAATAGCCATTACCCGGTTGCAGCGACCAGCGTTCCCGCTCATCCAGCGGTGAAAATCCAGCGTTGGTCAGGCGGCTCACCATCTCTGCGGTGGCGTGCCAGGGGGTCGGGCTCCTGTCTATAAAACCCAGTAAAGCCTGAGCTTCGGGATAAAGAGTTGCTTCGCGGTTGGTGGTTTGGGACACGATGGTTAAGGCTCTATGTTCGGGTTAAATGCCAGATAGCATCTGGTCGGGATCAGTTTTTCATCATGATAACCAAAACCGGGAGATCACACCGTTCAGTTCCTCCGGTTCTGTTTACAATTGATCGCAGAGTGTTCATTTCATCGACAGGTCATCCCATCTCCAACAGGTAGTTTTCATGGCATCAGAATCCGACGGTCTTTCCCGGCCACTCAGTGGCGCGCTGCGCAAGCTGGTCAGCAGTGCCGAGGCAGCTAATGCAGTCGGCCCGGTTGAGTACTGGCTACCGGTGGGGGAGCGTAAGATCGCGCTGAATCCCCAACTGGGTAAAAAAATAACACTGGTATACGACGGTACTATCAGTTGTATCGGCTGTGGCCGCGCCACTAATAAGAGCTTTAGCCAGGGTTACTGTTACCCCTGTTTTAAGGGGAAGGCGGCCTGCGATATCTGTATCCTCAAACCCGAACTGTGCCATTTCGATGCCGGCACCTGCCGTGAGCCGCAGTGGGCGATCGACCACTGCATGCAGCCCCACATCGTCTATCTGGCCAATACTACTGGAGTGAAGGTTGGCATCACTCGCCGAAGCCAGCTACCAACCCGCTGGATTGACCAGGGGGCAGTTGCCGCTTTGCCGCTCTGGCAGGTGAGTAAGAGGCTGTTTGCTGGTGAAATCGAGGTGGTATTAGCGCAACATGTGGCAGATAAAAGTCGCTGGCAACAACTGCTTAAGGGAGCACCGGATCCGATTGACCTGCAAGCGGTAGCGCAGCAGGCGCGTGACTGGGCGGCGCCCGTGATTCAGCAACTGCGCGACCAACATGGGGCCGATGCGGTGATTGATGCCGAGTTACCCGAGCATGGTTTTGGCTATCCGGTGCGGGAATATCCAACCAAAATCAAATCGTTCAATTTCGACAAACAGACAGAAGTGGAAGGAGTTCTGCACGGCATTAAGGGTCAGTATCTGCTACTCGACAGTGGGGTAATCAATATCCGCAAATTCGGTGGTTACCAGGTCACCGTTTCCATTGCCGGTTAGCAAGTTGCAAAAACCTGTGACCGTTCCCCAACTCAATTTAATGACCCGGTTTTGACTACCCGGCCTTTAGTGACTCAGCGAAACATTCAGGAATCGACCATGCGTGAAGCCACACCACCTACTATTCACCTCAAGGATTATCAGCCTTACCCCTACACGGTTGAAAGTATCAACCTGCAGGTGGAGCTGCTGCCGGAGCAGACCCGCGTGCTCTCCACCCTGGTGGTGAATCGTCAACAGAGCGGGGCCGCCAACGCGGCGTTGAAACTCGATGGCAAAGCGATGAAACTGCTACGGGTGGCCGTGGATGGTTTTGACCTGCGGCGCAGCGAATATCAGCTCGACGATGACTCGTTGACTCTCGACAGTCTGCCCGAGCGTGCCACCGTAACTATCGAAACCGAAATCAACCCTAAAGCCAATACCGCGCTGGAGGGGCTCTACCTCTCCAACGGCATGTTTTGTACCCAGTGTGAGGCCCACGGATTTCGCAAAATTACCTACTATCCGGACCGGCCCGACGTGCTCTCGCGGTTCACCACCACGCTGGTGGCCAGCAAGGCGGCCTACCCGGTGCTGCTGGCCAACGGCAATCTCGATGCAAGTGGCGATTATGACGATGGCCGTCACTGGGCACGCTGGGTCGATCCGCACCCCAAACCGGCCTATCTGTTTGCCATGGTGGCCGGTGACCTTGCCCGTGTAACGGACCGTTTCACCACCATGAATGGCCGTGACGTGGCACTGGAAATTTACGTCGAGCACGAAAACCGCGACAAGTGCGGCCACGCCATGTCATCGCTAAAAAAATCGATGCAGTGGGACGAGCAGACCTACGGCCGTGAATATGACCTCGATATCTATATGATCGTTGCTGTCAGCCACTTCAACATGGGCGCGATGGAGAACAAGGGGCTTAACGTCTTCAACTCACGCTACGTACTGGCGAGCCCGCAAACCGCCACCGACCTTGACTTCGAAGGCATAGAAAGCGTGATCGCTCACGAATACTTCCATAACTGGAGCGGCAACCGGGTTACCTGCCGCGACTGGTTTCAGCTTAGTCTCAAGGAAGGATTTACCGTTTTTCGGGACCAGCAGTTCTCTGCCGATATGGGCAGCGCCACGGTTAAACGCATCGACGACGTGCGCATCATTCGCGGTCACCAGTTCGCCGAGGATAGCGGCCCCATGGCTCACCCGGTGCAGCCTGATTCCTATATTGAAATCAACAATTTCTATACCGTCACCGTCTACAACAAAGGGGCCGAGGTGGTGCGCATGCTGCATACCCTGCTCGGTGCGCAGCTGTTTCGTAAAGCCACTGACCTCTATTTCGCCCGCCACGATGGCCAGGCCGCGACGGTGGAGGATTTTGTCCGCTGTATGGAAGAGGCTAGCGGCCGCGATCTCAATCAGTTTCGGCGCTGGTACAAACAGGCCGGCACTCCGGTGCTGGATGTGGTCACCGACTACGACGAGCAAACCGACCAGTTCACCCTGCTGGTGAAACAGAGCTGTCCGCCGACGCCGGGGCAGGAGCAGAAACAGCCGTTCCACATTCCGTTGGTGTTCGGGCTGATTGGCGCCGATGGCCAGCCCAAACCATTACAGCTGCTGGATGAGGCCTCCCCTGGCGCCACTGAACGCACCCTGGAGCTGACCGAGCCGGTCCACTCCTTCAAATTCCAGAACCTCGGTGGCCAGCCGGTACCGTCATTGCTACGACGGTTCTCTGCGCCCGTAAAACTGGATTACACCCCCAGCCATCAGGAGCTGATCTTCCTGCTCGCCCACGACGCTGACCTGTTCAACCGTTGGGAGGCCGCCCAGCAACTGGCGCAGCAGGTGATCCAGGAGCAGATAGACAGCCAGAGTTCCAGCCAGAGTTCCAGCCAGAGTTCCAGCCAGATCGCTAACCGACCCATCGATAAAGCGGTGCTGGATGCCTTCGGCGCGGTACTGGCTGACCCGCAGCTCGACCCGGCGATGATCGCGCAGATCTTCACTCTGCCGGGGGAGGCAACCATTGCCGAACAGCAGCGGCAGATCGACCCGGAAGCGATTTATCTAGCCCGTAAAAACCTGCGCAGCGCACTGGCCAGCAGTCACCAAGCAGCCCTGCGGGATCGCTACCTGGCCCTGCAGTCTGACCAGCTTTACCAGTTCGAGCCGGTACAGAACGCCGCTCGGGCACTGAAAAATTGCTGTCTCTCCTACCTGCTGGACAACCCAGCGCAACAGGACGTTGAACTGGCAATGGCGCAGTTTCGCAGCGCCGATAACATGACCGACTCTATCGCCGCAGTCGCCGCGCTGGTCCATTGCGACCTGCCAGAACGGGATCAGGCGCTGGTCGAGTTCTACGACCGCTGGCACGGTGATGCACTGGTTATCGATAAATGGTTCAGTCTGCAGGCGCAGTCATCCCTGCCGGGTACCCTGGCAAGGGTCGAGGCATTACTTGGCCATGCCGATTTCACTCTGGAAAACCCCAACCGGGTGCGCGCGCTCATCGGGGCCTTTATCAGTGGCAACCTGCGCCAGTTCCACAGTCAGGATGGCGCTGGCTATCAGTTCCTCGCCGACCAGGTGATTGCGCTGGATGGGCTCAACCCCCAGGTAGCGGCGCGCATGGTGGCACCGCTCGGACGTTGGCAGCGTTATGAACCCGTTCGCCGCGAACTGATGAAAGCCCAGGTGCAGCGGCTGGTTGATCACCCCGGTTTATCGAAGGATGTTTATGAAATTGTAAGTAAGAGTTTGTAGGAGTGCGGTGAAGTTAATGTCCATTTGGCTTGATCGTATTTGATCAAGGGAGTGTCCTCGCCAGCGGTGATGGCGGAACTGTTTTCACCCCAAAGATGCGAAGTCGATGTTATTTTCCGTGGGCGCAGAGCCTATCGAAATAGTCAGCAACCGCGTGTTCGACCTCGGTTGCTGACCAGTTTCCAGCCATTGGATGAGTTCTCTGTCGATGCTTCAAATCTCGCAGGAGTCGGTCTGATTCTGTGTAACGTATTAACTCACTCGCGGATCAAGTGCGCCGCTCTGGTAGCGGCTGGCCATTGTGCCTAGTGACTGCACTTTGATTTTGTCGGCCTGGCCGGCGGTGCCGAAGGCTTCGTAGCGGGCTTTGACGATCTCTTTCATTGCCGCGACGGTTTTTGACAGGTATTTGCGTGGGTCAAATTCGGCGCGATTCTCCGCCATGAATTTGCGCACCGAGCCGGTGGAGGCGAGCCGCAGGTCGGTGTCGATGTTGACCTTGCGCACACCGTGTTTGATACCCTCCTGAATCTCTTCCACCGGCACGCCGTAGGTCTCTGGAATGTCACCGCCAAATTCGTTGATGATGGCGAGCCACTCCTGCGGCACCGAGGAGGAACCGTGCATCACCAGGTGGGTGTCTGGCAGGCGCTGGTTGATCTCTTTGATGCGGTTGATGGCGAGTATTTCGCCGGTGGGTGGCCGGGTGAATTTGTAGGCACCGTGGCTGGTGCCAATGGCGATTGCCAGGGCGTCGACACCGGTGGCTTTGACGAAGGCAGCCGCCTCTTCAGGGTCGGTGAGCATCTGCTCGTGAGTCAGTTTGCCTTCGGCACCGACGCCGTCTTCCTCGCCGGCTTCGCCGGTTTCCAGCGAGCCGAGGCAGCCGAGTTCGCCCTCGACGGATACGCCGCAGGCGTGGGCCATCTCTACCACCTGGCGGGTCACCCGCACGTTGTAGTCAAAATCGGCTGGAGTTTTCTGGTCTTCGAGCAGGGAGCCGTCCATCATCACCGAGCTGAAATTCTGCTGGATCGATTGCTGGCACGCCGCCGGCGAGGCGCCATGGTCCTGATGCATACAGATGGGGGTGTCGGGGAACTCCTCGATGGCGGCGAGAATCAGGTGGCGCAAAAAGGTCGGGCCGGCGTATTTTCTTGCCCCTGCGGAGGCCTGCAGAATCACCGGGCTATTGGTCTCCTGGGCGCCCTCCATGATGGCGCGGACCTGCTCCAGATTATTGACGTTGAAGGCGGGGACGCCATAACCATTCTCGGCCGCATGGTCGAGAAGTTGCCGCATACTGATCAGTGCCATCTTTGAATTTCCTTTCCGTAGGTGTCTTGAGCTATATGTTTAAGGGGTTCTGTCGTTGGCTACCAATTTGAGCATTCAGTCCGTTGCCTCTTTTCTGCCTGTGCCGGGATGCTTCCCGGCGGCTGCCGATGCTATGGGTGCCGGTCAAATTATCAGGTCCGGCTCTGACCCGGTAATCGTCTGATTCGCGCCTGCCAGTGGGTAAGCCGGTTAGTGTTTAAGGATAGCGCATCAGTGTGACAAGTTGGAGATGGGTATTTCTATGTCCCGAAATGTCGTGAACCGAGGGAGGCTGGTAGGTGAGCCAGCTTGACAGCTCAGCTTGAGTGGCCAGCTCGGGAGGCTAATTTGAGCGGTGGGTAAGGTTACCGTGAATCGCGGGTAATCCAACTGTAAATCGACTTCGCTAGAATAGCCCGCCTTTTCTAGCGGGTGGGCGGATAGCTGACGACCCAGGGTAGCAGCCGCATACCCGTAAGCTGGCCAGAGTCGCAGAGCTGTACCCTGTGATCTGGTTAACGCCGTTTGGTCGGCGGCTGTTAGCGCTCTTTAATTGCCAATTCAGGGTTTTCCATGAACGAAATTGTTTTGATCAATATCAGTGGCGCGGACAAGCCCGGGATTGCTGCGCAGCTTACCGAGCTGCTGGCCCGCTACGAGTTGACGGTGCTCGATATTGGGCAGGCGGCGATTCACGCCGAGCTATCACTGGGAATGCTGGTGCATATTCCGTCGCAGACGGAATCAGCAGCGGTGCTCAAGGATATGCTGTTCAAGGCTCATGAGCTGGATCTGCAGGTCAATTTCAGCGCGGTCAGCGATGAGCAGTATCAGCAGTGGGTGGATGGCCAGGGCAAGGCGCGTCATATTGTGACGCTGCTGGCAAGACGCCTGGAAGCGGCCCATCTCTCTGCGGTCACCAGCGTGGTGGCGGCTCATGGCCTGAACATCGACAAGATCACCCGCTTGAGCGGTCGGCAACCTTTGGTGGAGCCGGCAATTCAGCAAAACGATGGTCCAGCCTGTGTGGAGTTTTCCGTTCGTGGTGCAGCGGATCGTGGTGCCCTGCAGGCGGATTTTGGACCGCTAGCGCACACGCTGGGTATCGATATCGCTGTGCAGCGCGATGATATTTTTCGGCGCAACCGACGGCTGGTCGCTTTTGATATGGACTCGACGCTGATTGAAGTCGAAGTGATTGATGAGCTAGCCAAAGAGGCCGGTGTCGGTGAACAGGTGGCGGCAATTACTGAGCGGGCGATGCGCGGTGAGCTGGACTTTACTGAAAGTTTTCGTGAACGTCTCGGGCTGTTGGCAGGACTTGATGAGTCGGTGTTACGAGGCATTGCCGAACGGTTGCCGATTACCGAAGGTGCGGAAAAGCTGATTCGTAATCTGCGCGAGCTCGGTTATAAAACGGCCATCCTCTCGGGCGGCTTCACCTATTTTGGCCACAATCTGCAGAGTCGGTTGGGCATAGATTATGTCCATGCCAATGAGCTGGAAATTATCGATGGCAAGGTCACTGGCAGGGTTGTCGGAACAGTGGTTGATGGCGCCCGCAAAGCTCAGTTGCTTGAGCAGTTAGCGGTGCAGGAGGGTATTCGCCTGGAGCAGACTATTGCCGTTGGTGATGGTGCCAACGATCTGCCGATGCTGGCCAAAGCCGGGCTGGGCATCGCCTTCCGCGCCAAGCCCCTGGTGCGGGAGTCTGCCGAGCACTCGCTATCGAATCTCGGCCTTGATGGCATCCTCTATCTGATTGGATTCCGAGACCGGGAGACGTTTGCCTGAGTCGGGAGCGAAGGCCGTCAGCGTTACCCGGAAATGGTTTCGATGATGGGCGATAACCGGTGAACCCGGTTAAACTTCTGGTTGTTTTGAAATTTAAATAACCCCATTCCCGTAGTCTGGTCAACGTTCGGTGCCGATTATCATGGCCGTTCAGTGGTCACCTTGTGAGAGAAAGGGTGTGGGGCGGAGTTAAACCACTATGAATTCTCCTGTTCAGGAACCCGGTGAGATAACCCGCACCGCACCACTAAGGTTCATTACCGCAGCATCGCTTTTTGATGGCCACGATGCCGCGATCAACATCATGCGTCGCATCATGCAGCAGCAGGGCGCTGAGGTGATTCACCTTGGCCACAACCGTGGAGTTGAGGAGATTGTCCAGGCAGCCCTTCAGGAGGACGTTGACGGTATCGCTGTGAGCTCCTACCAGGGCGGGCACATTGAATATTTCAAGTACATGGTTGACCTGCTGCAAGAAGCGGGTGCTGGCCACATTCAGGTGTTCGGTGGCGGCGGCGGCGTAATCGTACCGGAAGAGATTGCTGAGCTGCAGGCCTACGGTGTAGCCAGTATTTATAGTCCTGATGATGGCCGCAACCTGGGGCTGGAAGGGATGATCAACCACATGCTGGAGACCACCGCAGCGGCAGCGAGAAAGCCGCGCCAGGGTCAGCCAGCAACGGCGCTACGGGTGGGTCAGGCGATTACCCGCATTGAGCTGGGCGAAGCGGTCCAGCAGGAGGGTGTTGCAGATCAGGCGCCACCAGTACGCAAACCCGGACAGCCGCCGATTATCGGCATTACCGGGCCTGGCGGAGCGGGTAAAAGCAGCTTGACTGATGAACTGATTCAGCGCTTTCTGTTCCATTTTCCCGACCTGCATATCGCCGTGTTGGCGGTAGACCCAACCCGCCGGCGCACCGGTGGTGCGCTGCTGGGAGACCGTATTCGCATGAATAGCCTGCGCACCGACCGCGTGTTTATGCGTTCCATCGCCACCCGGCGCAGCCATCTGGCCACCAGTGCGGTGATGAATCAGCTGATTGATTACCTTGCTGCTGAAGCCTTTGGCCTGATCCTGCTGGAAACCGCAGGAATCGGGCAGAGTGACAGTGAGGTGATCGACCTCGTCGATTACTCGCTCTACGTGATGACCAGTGA
Source organism: Immundisolibacteraceae bacterium (assembly GCA_052031065.1). GTDB lineage: Bacteria > Pseudomonadota > Gammaproteobacteria > Immundisolibacterales > Immundisolibacteraceae > JBPEXY01. Next base: position 20,387 of record JBPEXY010000230.1, read on the forward strand.
GTATGGGGCGGCCACTCAGCTGGAGAAGATCGACATGCTCGATCTGGCCGATCAGGTGGTATTGAACAAATTTGAAAAACGCGGTGCTGAAGATGCGCTGCGTGATGTGCGCAAACAGTGGCGGCGAAACCGCAATGAGTTTGCGCTGGCCGATGAACAGCTGCCAGTGCAGCCAACCATTGCCAGCCAGTTTAATGACAGCGGTGTTAACCGGCTGTTTGCCAATCTCTGTCATGGTATGGCCGAGCGTCTGGGGCTGGAACCGGAGGCGTGGCGACCGGATATCCAGCTGACTGATGAACTGCCGACCACGCAGACGATGATTCCCGCCAGTCGTGTACGCTATCTGGCTGAGATTGCCGAGCAGGGGCGGGCGATAAACGCGGATATTGAACGTCAGGCCGACAGTGCCAGTCGCGCGTTTCATTTTTATAACAGTCTACAGTTGCTGGCCGATGCACTACTGCCAGCCTGGCTCGACAGTTACCCGGCGCAGGCCATTGATGGTGGCGATGATGCAACATTGGTCCAACTGCGTAATGGGTATCAGTCCGCGCTGGCAGAACTAAGCGATGAAAGTCTGCAGCAGCTGCGCAGTTGGCCCGCGCTGCGTGATTCGGTTGTGGCGGATCAGTACAGCTACAAGGTGCGTGGCCGCGAGATTAAGGGCGACAACTATTTTCAAAGCCTGAGCCACCTGAAGATACCCAAAATTGCGCCGCCGGATTATCGAGACCCGGGTGATCTGCTCAATTT
>JBPEXY010000231.1:0-6977 GCA_052031065.1 Immundisolibacteraceae bacterium
ACCGGCCTGCCGATGCTGCTCGGCCAGGATTACTACTGGAAAATTTATGAAGCCGCCGACCGGTTAGGCTGTGCATTGGCACTGCACGGCGGCGCCCACCAGAACATGGGCATGGACAACCAGGGGGTGTTTGCGGCAGTGCACGCACTTGGCCACCCATTTGGGCTGATGCTCAACTTCAATGACATGTTGATGAACCGGGTGTTCGAGAAGTTTCAGAACGTCCGATTCGGCTTCATGGAAGGTGGTCTCGCCTGGTTTATGCTCTGCATGGAACGTTGCTCAGGTTCATACGGCGCCTTCAAGCCGATCGACCCACGCGGCAACTATCTGCAACTCGACCATGGCGAAAAGGCCTCCGACCGTATTCTCGACTACATTCGTGATGGGCGTCTGTTCGTTGGCGTGGAAGGCGACGAGCCTGCCATCAGTTACGCCATCAACACCTACGGCAGCGAGGCGTTTGTGTTCTCCAGCGATTACCCGCATGAGGTCAACAAGGAGACCATCGAACACGAAATCGACGAACTGATGGAAATCGATACCATCACTGATGGGGACAAAGCCAACGTTCTGGCTCTCAATGCACAACGCTTTTACGGTATTTGACCCAACCCGGTTTTTAACCAGCACCATCATCCCACAGCCGGTAACCAAGCAGCGCCTGCCTTCCGGCTGCGGGATAACAGCGACCCAATCTTGTAAATCTGTCTCCTCCTGCTGCCATCAGCGAAATAGTTTGATCTCGGTAAAAAAATATCGATTCTGGGTTTGACTCCTTTCTATTCACAATCTAGAATGCGAATCATTCTCATTTGCATTTATGGACAGGGACAGTATGGCCCATAGCAATCCAATAGAAGGGCAGCCGACCTCAAGCGCTCGCAGGGATTCTGCCAAACCACCTCGACATCAAAGCAGTGAACTGTGTGGCAGCAGTGATCGAGCCGTAATAATTCACAATGGCGATCACTATCTGCTACGAATCACCCGTAACGGCAAATTGATTCTGACCAAATAATCACCAAAGCAGATCGGGCCTGAACAGACCGGGCCAGCACCAAAGTTTTCGACGGCCACCCCGGAGCCCGGTTCCTCTCTCCTCTCCCGGTTCCGGGCATGTCGTCACCACCGCCCACGCCAGCTGCAGCCAGCCGGGTATTTTTTGCGACTGGAGGCATTCATGGCTGGCAAGATACATCTGGTAACCCCTCAGCAATCACCTACTGACACCCAGCCGGCGAAGAGAACCGCCGATCAGGAAGAGCCACCACTCCCAGCCCGACGCGCTGCCGACGAGTCTGATAACCGAGATACCTGCACCCCGCCTCTGGAAGTGTTGCAGGCTGCATTGATGTACCTGATGAGCCGTTACGCCAGAAGCGGTTGTCAGCATCTGATGCCAGCAATCGTACAACACCTGCAACTGATTCACTCCCACCCGCAGAGTGAAAGCGAGTCGGGAGTTTTGCGCAACGCGTGTGCGCGTCTGGCAAACGAGTGGACCGAGCTGCAATACGCCAGGGAAATACGCCTGGCTGAACACCAGCGCGGTGGAGCTACCCGGCATTAGCGGCTCCCGCAACCACATCCTGCAGATACTTCCATCCAGCTTTAGCGACACTTTACCCGGAGAACGCAGTCATGCACCTGATTGGTCATCAAGCACCCGATTTCACCGCCGCGGCAATTCTTTCCGACGGCAGCATTAAAGATGATTTCAACCTGCATCAGCAGACCAGCGGACGTTATGCAGTCCTGTTTTTCTATCCGCTCGATTTCACCTTCGTCTGTCCTTCGGAGCTACTCGCCTTTAACCACCGCGTGTCCGCTTTCACTGATCGCAACACCGACATCATCAGTGTTTCCATAGACTCCCACTTCACCCACCTGGCATGGCGAAACACACCGGTCGACAAAGGTGGTGTTGGTCAACTCAATTACCCAATGGTTGCCGATCCATCACACCGAATTGTGAACAGCTACGGCGTGCAGGCCGCTAGCGGTGACGTTGCGCTGCGGGCAACCTTTCTGATCGACAGCAGCGGCATTGTTCGCCATCAATCGATCAATGACCTGCCCCTCGGCCGCAATGTTGACGAATACCTGCGACTGGTCGACGCACTGCAGTTCCATGAACAGCATGGCGAGGTCTGTCCGGCAGGCTGGCAACAGGGCGCGCCGGGAATGGATGCCACGCCCGCAGGCGTAGCCGATTATCTGAAGCTGCACGCCGAGTCACTTTGACAGTATCGCCAGGGTAATACCCGATCAGAACCGCTTGACGTCGGGCTCGCTGACGAAACCCGCAAAGCGCGCCAACGCCAGCCCTATGTTTGCGCCAATGACACCCACACGGGGAACCGGCACGATCCGCTAATTAATTCTTTCGCGACCATCAAAGATTTGGGGGAAGCGCCATGAATCTAGATATCGATCAGACGCTCGGCATCCAGCTTACCCAGGGAGTAATGACTTTTTGCTGTGTCATCGCCACCGCCGTATCCATGGCCCTGATCAAGGCCGGCAGATCACCCCGTAATCGGGACCATATTCTTGTCCTGTCGGGATGGGGAATGCTGGTCGAGTCGATGATTCTCTGGTGGATTGCCCATGGAGTGGTCACCGGCAGCTGCTACGGACTGCTGATGATGTTTTCACTTTACGCCTGCGCAAGATGGTTGCCCAGCCGGATCGCTGCCGGCTCGGATTGTCGCGCAGCAGACCCGCCGGCTGCCAACCGTTTCCGCCACTGCAAGACCAGCCCCACCGCCAACCCCCAACAATCACCCTACTGAAGCATCTTGATGACAGTGCTGTCGCCGAAGTACGGAAATCGTCGAAGGATTCCAGAACATGGTTAACTCTCCGGGCGCTGTTGCCCGCTCCCTGCATTACTGGGGCTCGATCACCTGCCTGCTCCCGGTGCTGGTGGTAACTGTCACCGGCACGCTGCTATTGCTCAAAAAAGAGCTGGAGTGGGTGCAGCCAGCAACGGTTAAAAGCACCCCCGGTGCACCGACCCTGTCATTCAACCAGATTCTCGACGTCGCGCGCGGTATCGACGCCCTCTCGGTGACCGACTGGCAACAGATAGACCGGCTCGATGTGCGCCCCGACAAGGGCGTTATCAAGATACGCGCAACCAACCGCTGGGAAGCGCAAATCAACCACACCAGCGGTGCGGTACTGAAGGTTGCCTACCGCCGCTCCGACCTGATCGAATCACTCCACGACGGCAGCTTTTTTCATTCCCGTGCGAAGCTCGGTCTGTTCCTGCCCAGCGCCGTGGTCCTGCTAATGCTGACACTGACCGGCCTCTACCTGTTTTTGCAGCGGTTTCGATTCAGCCACCGGCAGCGCCGTGTCAAAAGGCACCCGGCTACCAGGTGAGCTGCAGCCCTGCGGTCACGCCAAACCCGGGTTCGTTGACTCCCGAGCCATGATTCCGGTATGCCTCATCAAACAGATTATTCAGCGCCAGGGTGAAAGAAACATTGCGGCTCAGCCGATAACCACCACTCAGGTTCACCAGCATATAACCCGGTGTGCCTCCCGGCGGGATACGCTGGTCATCGGCAAGATCGCCGGGGCTGAGCTTATCGGCACGATCGGCAACCCGCAGCGCCAACCCCAGCCAACCGTTGCCTCTTGGCTGCCAGCGCACACCGGCAGACAGGGTTAACGGCATGATCCGACTCATCGGTTCGCGACTTCCGGCAGGACTGGTCAAGCTGTCAAAGCTATCCAGTTCACCCTGCTGCCAGGTGAGCGCCGCGCTGACCGACCAGGCCGGAGTGAAGCGCTGGCGCAAACTCAGCTCCACCCCCCTGACCCGCCCTGCGGCTGCATTACGCTTGGTCACCTCCGTCAGCCCATCGACGACCCGACCAGTGGGTGTGCTGGCAATGAAATCATCAATTCCGGTATGAAACAGCGTAATGCCGGCACTGCCATTGCGACTGGCTTGTTTCAATCCCAGCTCATAACTGATGAAGCGCTCGGGCTCCAACCCCAGCGCGGCGACCTCAATCTCACTGCTGCGGCTGCGGCCAGAACGACTAACATCAGCGACGTTTGGCGCTCTGAAGGCCTGGCTGATGCCACTCCAGAATGCCCACCCAGGAGTCAGCTCTCGGTACAGGCGTACACTATTTACCCAGCCGCGCCAGCGGTCGTGATAACTACGGGGTAACCCGTTCTGCGGGTCGGCAAAGCGGCCAATATCCAGCGTGGAGAAATGGTAGCGACCGCCGAGCTGTAGCTCGGTACGATCATCCAGAAAATGGCTGTATTGCCAGAACAGACCACCCTGGGCAAGACGTGCGTCATCGCCGACCGGCCCCTGAACGGCAACGGCGGACAGGCTGCCATCAGCGGCGAAATCCAGGCGCTTTGAATCAACCCGGTCGACGTAATAGTCAAAGCCGGTCGCCAGCTCGCCACGGGCGAGCTGGCGATTGAGCTGAACATCGATGCCATGCATGACCGAGTCAAAGCTCTCCTGGATGCGCCGACTGTCGGCCCGCACCCGATCCCCATCTTCATCCCAGTGTTGGCGTGAGAGCGTCACCATCAGCTGGTCGATCCCGGCGGCCAGACGCCTGCCAGTCAGCTTCAGATAAGTAAGATCGCGATACTGATCCTTTAACCGAACCTGGTCATCGCCAGCGAGGGTGCCAGCAAAGGGTTCGGCAAAACGGGTCGAATGGGTACGCCAGACATCATCCTGAGCCAACTGCTGATGTACCACAGTGGATTGCCAATGGTCGTTGAATGCGCGATCTAACCGCAGGTGAACGCTCTGCTCGCTATAGCCGGTATGGCGCTGGGTACCGACCTCGGCGCCGACCACATCCCCGTAATCCCTGCCGGTCACCGACAACAGCGCACCCCACTGCTGGCCCCGCCCCCAGCTGACCCGGCCATTGGCAACTCGGCTACGCTCAGCGCTGGCGTAACGCAGGTTCTGCTGCCAACTGACGAAACTCTCACCCGCCGTCTGCTGCTGCCAGTTGGCACTCAAGGTATCAAGGTAAATCACGCCGCCAACCGCGTCACTGCCATAAAGCGCCGAGGCCGGTCCGCCAATCAGGTCAAGGGATTCGATACTGTACTGATCAATGAGAGAAAAATATTCGTTAGGACCATCGCGATAGACTGAATTGTTGTAGCGTACGCCATCGATCATCGACAGCACCCGATAGCCGGTAAACCCACGAATGAATGGCGAACCGTGACCGTTGGCCGTTTTCTGCACCATCACACCCGGCAGGTCGGCCAGCGCTTCCGGTAAGTTGCGAGCCGACACACTGTGCAGTTGATTTGCGCCCAGCCGCTGGATAGCAACCGGCTGCTGGATGAAAAGTGGTTGCTCGCCTTCAGCGTCGACGACCAGCGCCTCCAGGCGCACGCTTCTAAGGGATTGATCTACCGTCGCGCCACTCTGCGCCTCAGTCAGAGTGCCGGATGAGGCCAGCAGCGCCAACACCAATGCCCTGACCTTCATGCGTTAGATCACTCCCTATAGGTAGATGTTTTAACCCTGAGCTGTGCAGAGGCAGATGTCTGCAGGCCGCCAGATTGAATATTTTCACACCAATGCGGTATTGCGAATCATTCGCATTCGCAATATGATAACGCAACGGTTGATCACAACGCATCGCTTAATTCGGCTGGAACCACCCCCAGCGCATATGTCAGCGGTTCGAAACCTCAGCAGTTGTGACCTCGGCCGGGCCAGGCACTCCCGATGCGGATACCCCAGCAGCCAGGCGTCAACGTGGACGCCATCGACCGCTCGCAGGTCGCGGATGGGAAATAGATTTCATCGCTAGAGAATGAAACGGTCACCGCCGCGACCCGCCCAAACCATCATGGGGAATCGCAAATGGGATCATCACTACAGCGCTTAACAGCCGGCTTTTTGCCGTGCGTGGGCACAGCAATACTGCTGACTACAGCTGCTGCCAACGCCGAAGAGAATCTGTGGATCTACGCCAAAGGCACCGACACTCGCCCGGCCGGCAGCTTCGAGTTGAAATTGAGTGACACCATTCGGATCGGCAAAAAATCCGGTGACTACACGTTTCACGATATCCGTCCTGAAATTGAATACGGCCTCACCAACCGCCTCACCATCGGCGCGGAGATCATGATTTTCGACCACGACTATGAGGTCGATTCACCCGACCTGGAGCCAATGTTCGAAACCCAGGGCGGTGCCGGAAGCCGCTTCAACAAAACCCAGTACGGCGGTTACGAGCTGACGCTCAAATACAACATTCTCAGCCCTTACAAGGACTGGATCGGGCTCTCCCTGGGCCTGAGCTACGAAAACCGTGATCACTACCGCCTGGACGGCGCAGATATTGATCAGGACTCGTTCGTCGGTACGCTGTTCCTGCAGAAAGATTTCATGGACGACACCCTGATCACCGTGCTCAACATCAAAACCGAATTCGAACGGCGTAAATCTCCGGGCGTACTTGAAGAGGAAATCGCGCTGGATATTGCCGCCGGAATCTCCTACCGCGTCGCTCCAAAGTGGTTCATCGGCCTTGAATACCGTCACCAGTCCGACTACCTCAACCCGCAGGAAGATGGTGTCTTTGATCCGGAGCTTAAGCGCTCCAGTTTTGACCTCTCGGATATCCGCATCGGCAGTCAGCATCAGCGAGGCAACTATATCGGCCCAACCATTCACTACGCTGAACGCAAATGGTGGGTCACCGCCGGCGCACTCTGGCAATTTAGCGGCGGCGGCCGTGCCGACGGCGAGTCAAACCACAGTGGCCGCAACTGGGATGAACACGAAGAGGTCCATGTCGGTTTCTCGATCGGCTACGAAATGTAACCTGATGGCGTAAACGCCAGTCTCTGTATTCGGAGCCGCCCGCAGTGGCGGTTCCGAATCTTTTTCACCGCCTCTCGCCCATCTCGTTAACGAGTCCAGTCATGAGCAAACACTCCACCAA
>JBPEXY010000232.1:0-24004 GCA_052031065.1 Immundisolibacteraceae bacterium
CTGGATGCATAACAACTGGCTGGCAAACTGCTTTTCTCACCGGCTGAAAAACTGGTCGTAAAAGAAAAAGCGCCCCTCCGCAGAGGGGCGCTGAAGGTATTACCGAGCAGGTTAGACCTGCTCTCCGGCGTTGCGCCGGTTGACTGGAACGCTGTTCCTAAACCAGTTAGGGAGCATCTTTCTCCAGTACGATTGGCTGACAGCTGTTGCCGCCGCGGGAACCGCGCATCACGTCAACACCAGCGGCTTCCCAGTCGTGACCGTTGGCAGGCAGGGCAGCGACACCGGACAGACCCGCAGCAGTCATGAAGGTCGGCGAACCGGAATTGAGGACTATCATGTCCATGGCGGTTTTCACGTCGCCAGCAGGAGCAGCAACTCCACCCACCGCCTTGTTGCGGTACTGGAAGGTCTGCTCATACCAGTGCGGATAGAGACCGGACTTGGCGTTGTCGACCGTCGGGTCGACACCGTCGATAGCCACATAAGACCAGTTGTCACCGGCTTTAGGCTGCTTTTCGATCGCGTTGAAACCGATGGCACCCATGGCGAAGCCGAAAGAACCGGTGCCGGCAAAGGCATCGTTCTGACAGTCGATCACATCACCGGAACCGGAGTTCTCAACCACTTTGTAGGTCGCGCCAGAATCAGCAGCGGTGACCATTGACAGCGCGCCACTATTTGCGCCGGTTAAACAGGGCGTACCCATGAACTGGGCGTTCTGCGCTGCCTGGGTGCCGGAACCGACCACACGGCGGCAGACCCCCATCAGCCCGAGACCACCGGCACCGATGCCGGCGAGATCCTGATCAAGCTCTTTCCAGGATTTGAGGCCACCGGAGAGGATCGACTGGATTTCAGTCTTCTTCAGGTTGGCGAAACCACCGGCGGTGGCGCCGCGCTCGGCGATCAATGCATCGCGCACGTCATTGGTGACCGAAATACCGAACACCACCCCATATTCACTGAAGGTGTCGATGTCGGCCAGCTCGGTGGTCAGCTCGGCCCAGCCGGTCGGCAGGTTGTCGCCGCGAAACAGGGCTGCTTCAACATCGGAAACACCGCCATCGGAGCGTTCACAGAAGGTTTTGCTGCCCAGATCCTTGCCAACAATGTCAGCCGGGCTCTGCGGGCACTCAAGACCATTGGCGGTGGTAACCAGGTCATCAGAACGATCATCATCCCAGCTGCAGAGGTACTCACCGGAGGTGGTGTCGCCGCTGGAGAGCGAACAGTTGGAACCGATGCTCAGGTACTCCACATGCCAGGCACGGGCCACCGGCACCACGCCCCAGACGGAACCGCCCTTGGAGCGGTTGTAAACCAGCAGCTCCTTACCTTCCAGCGAATCCGGGATGTCATCGGCGCCGCCGGTTTCGGTTTTGATAGTACAGGCGTAGTTGCGCCAGGCTTTACCGTCGGAACCGGTGGTGGGGTCATCTTTATAGACGTGCAGGTCACCAGCGCAGAAGGCAGCGAGTATTTCACCGAGGGTCTTCTGCTGGGCGGACGCACCAGAGATGTGCAGCACCACTTCGTCACCGTCGATGTCGCTGGGGTTCAGCGCCATGGCATTGCCGGAGACCATCGCCGCAACGGCAAGGCCGACACCGGCGGAAATAGAACGTAATTTCATTGGTTGATCCTCAAATTTAGATTCAGATTGATCAAGCTGAAAACAGTGGAATATCGGTTAGCTGATCAGGCAGCGCGGCGGCGGCGGGAAACCCCAACCAGACCGGCCAGCGCAGAGCCAAACAGCCAGACACCTGCCGGCAACGGCACCTGTGATACCGGCGCGGTGTAGGTGAGCTGACCGGCGCTGTCCAGCAGCCAGGTACCAAGCACGGTCAGTTTGGCCGGGTCGTTGTTCTCTACGCCGATGTCATCGGGAATGATTGGAGGCAGGGGGCTGGGCACAAAATGGGTTACCTGCTCCAGCAGGTTGTATTGCAGGGATTCGCCGACGCCACCTTCTGTGTTGAAGTTGACGTTTCCACCCCAGGACTCCATGTTGCTGCTGTCATCCCAGGAAGCAAACCCGGCCAGGACCAGCGAGGAACCATCTTCCTGGGTGGGGTGGCTACCGGCAACGGCTACATTGTTAAAGAAACTGGTCGCAACGGCATCTGAAAGCTTTTTGTTTGAAAGGCTGCCAGGGGCAATCTGAGCATCGGAAGTGGTCAACATACGCTTACCCCACTTGGCCAGCTCCTCAGGCGTATTGGCAATGGTATTCAAATCACCGGTAAAAACGGAGTCAGCGGCGACGATGCCCCAGACCAGGTTCTGCACCGGGTTGTCGAACACGGTGTTGAACAGCGCGTCGGTGGTCAGATCAATAGCCTGACTGCCGAGATTGACGCCGGCATCGTTGAAATCGAAACCGAGATCGCGGGAGTAGCTTTCGCCGGTGTCACGATCAAACAGGGTAAAGACCAGCTCTGAACCGCCCTGATTCTGGACGTCCTGCGATGGCAACAATAATTCTGCATTGGCGGCACCGGAGACACCGGCAGCCAGCAGTGCAGCACTTAACGTAGTGCGTGAAAATTTCATTCTGGAAACCTCCGAACGTTTTGGTTCGTGTTGAGTCAAATGAGGCCGTTGACTGCTCTGTGCAGACCAGCGACCTGACAAATTGCTTCAAAGCCAGGAGGTTCCGAGCAAAGGAATGCCACGCGGAGACCAACCTGACTACTCATCACGGTGGCGGCCCGGCTGTCTCGATAACGGGTGAGATCCGTGGCTTTCCGACCCCGCCTCACGACGGGTTTGGCGTTTCCGTTTCCTCCCCCAGGAGGCTTGCGACGCTTCGCGGTCGGATTACTTTCCGAATCATTACCGACAAAAACGCCCGCTGTTCCCGGGACGCTGACGATTGTTCCAGACTGACTAACGAAACTGTTTTACAGTTCGATTAAGTTTTCGTTATAAAACATACATTTATAATCCAATGAGATGACAAACGTAGGTGGTTTGTATGACACGGCGGTTCACAGTTCTGTAATACAAAACGCTTATGGTTGGGCGCCTGACAATTTCGATGATGAGTTCGCTCGCCCCTCAGGACCCCGCCGACCATGGCGAAAAACAAAAAGCAGATCGTCTCTCTGCGGCTGGACAAGCCGGACATGAACCGGATCAAGGAAATCGCTGCCCGCGTCCACAGCAAGGAGGCCGATGTCTACCGCTTTGCTTTGCGCCTTGGACTGGCGCGGCTGGCACCGCTGCATGACAACCGCGCCCGCGGCAGCGAGCTGATACCGGTATTTGCCGAGTACGGTTCGGAACTGACCAGCAGCTTCAACCTCGACAGCAAACGGCTGGAACAGCTGTTTAATGACGGCGTCATCGAGAAAGCCGGACTGGTCTCGGAAGAGGACCTGGAGTTGATCGCCCTCTCTGCAACCCCGGAGACCTATTTATATAGCAGGTTGCGCAGCCTGCTGGGCCGTTCAGTGACCCGTGGTAACGCACTGGAACTGTTGTGCGAGTATCTACTCAATAAGTACACCTTCGTTGATGAAGACGATACGGCGGAATCGTGAAGTTGCCAGCGTTGACCATCAGCAACCGGCTACCCCGCCCACGAAATTTGCTGCCACTGCTGTTGCCAGGAGCAAGCTTCTGCCTGCTGGCACTGGCGCTTTACTTCCTCCTCGCCACCCGACCAATCACTAGCGTTGAACAGGACAGCGCCAGTACGCCGGCCACAGAGCATGGTCAGCCACATCGCGCCGGTGCCGACCCGGCATTAACCCAACAACAGCTGCGCCAGGTTCTGGCACTGAACCTGTTTGGTATCGCTGAAACCGGTGCAGCAGAGCAGCCCGTAGCGGCCCCGGAAACCCGACTCAATCTGGAACTGCGCGGATTGAGGACCAGCGGCGATGGTAACGGCGAGGCGATCATTGCGCTCTCGGCAACCGATGAACAGAGCTTTGCGGTCGGCGATGAAGTGATCGACAACACCACCCTGCACCGGATCGATACCGACGGCGTGATCCTGCAACGGGAAGGACGCTTCGAAAGGCTCAAATACCCCGAGTTGATGATTTCTGGCACTCACGAGGACTATGGAACACCGACAACACTTCAATCGTCCGCTGCGCTGCTGCAGGGTCGTTCGCGGCCAGCTGACATTACCGTCACCTCGCCTGCCCATGATGCTCTGGACGATTAGGTAATGATGAGACCACTAGTCTGGACTTTGATGCTGTTGCTGCTGGGGTCGCAGGCAATTCGCGCCGAGCAGCCGAAATCGCTACTGAACCTGAACGATGCTGACATTCGCGCGCTGATCGGAACCGTCTCGAAAGCCACCGGGAGAAATTTCGTGGTTGACCCTCGGGTCAAGGGCAAGGTGACGGTGATCAGCTCGACACCCACCGAGAGTGCGGATATCTACGAACTGTTCCTGTCGATCCTTCAGGTCAACGGCTTCTCCGCGATTGAGACCAACGATGTGGTCAAAATCGTACCGCTAACGGGTGCCACCCAGCAGGGCACACCAGCAACAGGCGAGCAGGATGAATCACCAGACTCACTGGTAACCCGACTGTTCACCCTCAACCACACCAGTGCCGCAGAGCTGGTGCCGATACTGCGGCCTCTGTTACCGCAACACGCCCACCTGGCAGCACATACCGCCAGCAACGCGCTGATCGCCGCCGACAGTTCGGCGAACATCGGCCGGCTGGCAACCCTGGTGGCACGCATCGACCAGCCCCTCGACCGCGCCATCGAAATAGTACGGCTGGAAAATGCCAGTGCCAGTGATCTGGTGCCGATCCTGCAGGGGATGGTTGCCACCAAGATACCGCTGCCGGGCGCGACCCTGGCACCACCGACACTATCCGCCGATCCCCGCACCAACACTATTCTGATCGCTGGCACGCGGGAATTCCGCCTCGAAATGCGCTCATTGATCGGACACCTCGACACCCCGCTAGGATTCAGCGCAGACACCCGGGTGATCTATCTGCACTATTCGGAAGCGGACGACCTGGTGCCGATTCTGCAGTCGCTAAGTGGCGGCGACAGCAAGAAAAAGGCAGCCGGGCGGGATATCGAAATTCAGGCTGACCCGCGGGTCAATGCGCTGATTCTGCAGGGCGACCCCCAACGAATTCTGGCCATGCAGCACATCATCAGCCAGCTCGATGTACGTCGCGCCCAGGTGATGGTGGAAGGAATCATTGCCGAAGTAGCCGAAGACGACTCTGAAGAGCTGGGGATTCAGTGGCGTACCGCTACCACTGACCACGGCGAGTTTGCGGGTATCGAATTTCCCGGCGTCAATTCCGGTTCCATCGACCTGTTCGACGCCACTGATATTGGCGCTGGCTTTACCCTCGGCTTTATCCGTAACCAGTCGATCCGCGGTCTGCTCAGAGCAATCAGCTCCACTCGCGGCACCAACCTGCTCTCAACGCCCAGCCTGGTGACCCTCGACAACGAAGAGGCGGAGATTGTCGTCGGTGAGAATGTGCCCTTCATCACCGGCCAGTTCACCAACGACACCAGCTCGCCTGAAAATCCCTTCCAGACCATCGAACGCCAGGATGTCGGCGTGGTGTTACGGGTACGTCCGCAAATCAACGAGGGGGATGCAATTCGCCTGGAGATCGAACAGGAGGTATCCAGTGTTGAAGTCAACCGCGAAGGCTCAGACCTGATTACCAGCAAGCGCTCAATCCGCACCACGGTGATGGCTGACGACGGCCAGATTGTCGCTCTCGGCGGGCTGATCAGCGAGGACCACCAGGACGCCATTAACAAGGTGCCGCTACTCGGCGATATCCCGCTGGTCGGCAAACTGTTTCAGAACCGCACGGAAACCTACCTGAAAAGTAACCTGCTGGTGTTTCTGCGACCCACCATCATCCGTGACAACCTGCGCGGCGCGGCACTTACCGCAGACAAATACAGTTACATTCGCGGCCTGCAGCTTGGCCACCACCAGCGCCAGGGTAATGGCGACAGGGCAGTGCTGTTACCGCCGGTTGATGTTTCGAGGCAACAGGGATCTACCAGCACGCCGGCTCCCCACCGAAAATTGCCAGCGAAGAGCCCCGGGGAGGCGGACGACGTCGGGGACCCTGACGACTTCTGGGACGACGACGAGTGAGTGCCTCCGCTAATTTGCAGGCGCCTGGACCGGTCACCACCCTCGGTGTGCCCGCCGACGGCACCATCAGCAAAGACCCACCATCCACCACAAACTCAACAGCAGACCTGGCGACCGACCAGCCTGCGGTACCAGATTCGCAGCATCACTCTCCCCCTTCGCTCCAACAACATCTTTTGCCTTTCGGTTTCTGCAAACAGCACGGCCTGGTCGCGGTAGAAGAACATGACGAAATCACCCTCTACTGCCGTAACGATGCGGGTTTCGAGCCGATCATCGAGGCGCGGCGGGTGATGGGTAGAGCGTTCACGTTATCCGTGGTCGATCACAACCAGTTTGCCTCGATTCTGCAGAAAACCTACGAAGCACGGCCTGATAGCGCCGATGATGTGATCGCCAATCTTGGCGAGGAGCTGGACCTGCAGGAGGCTGTCGACGCGCTGGCGGAACCGGCCGACCTGCTGGAGAGTGCTGATGATGCGCCGATTATCCGCCTGCTCAACGCCCTGCTGGCAGCGGCAATCAACGACGGTGCTTCCGACATCCACATTGAGCCGTTTGAGAATCGCCTGCAGGTCCGTTTCCGTGTTGATGGCGTACTCCGCGAAGTGCTCGAACCACCGGCTGTGCTGGCACCACTGCTCGTGTCGCGCATCAAGGTGATGGCGCGGCTCGATATCGCCGAAAAAAGACTGCCGCTGGACGGTCGCATCTCGCTACGAATCGCCGGCCGGGCGGTCGATGTGCGGGTTTCGACATTACCGTCTGGTCACGGCGAACGGGTGGTCATGCGCCTGCTGGACAAACAGAGCGGCACCCTTGATCTTGGTCACCTCGGCATGAGCGGCCGAACCCGGGCACTACTGCAGGAACTGATCCAGCAACCCCACGGCATTATTCTGGTCACCGGCCCGACCGGCTCTGGCAAAACCACTTCACTATATGCCGCGCTGGGTCAACTCAACAGTGGTCACCGCAATATCATGACCGTTGAGGACCCGATTGAGTACTACGTGCAGAACATCTCCCAGGTGCAGGTCAACAGCAAGGTAGAGCTCTCCTTCGCGCGCGGCCTGCGGGCGATACTGCGGCAGGACCCGGATGTGGTAATGGTTGGCGAGATCCGTGACCTGGAAACCTCACAGATTGCCGTGCAGGCAAGTTTGACCGGCCATCTGGTACTGTCGACCCTGCACACCAATACCGCGGTCGGCGCAATAACCCGGCTACGAGACATGGGCGTGGAGCCTTTCCTGCTCTCCAGCAGCCTGATCGGGGTCATGGCCCAGCGGTTGGTGAGAGTGCTCTGTTCGGCATGTAAAACATCACGGCCAGCAAACCCGGCTGAACGCGAATACCTGGGACTGGCGGAAAACAGCATAGTTCATCAGCAGCAGGGCTGTCCGCACTGCAACCATCTTGGCTTTCGTGGCCGCACCGGCATTTACGAGCTGATTGTCATTGATGACCGGATGCGCGAGATGATTCACGACAACCGCCCAGAACGGCTGTTGGAAGATTACGCCCATCAACACTTCGCAGAGATGGTTAACCACGGTCGCGAGAAGGTGCTCGCCGGTGAGACCACCGTGGACGAGGTGATGCGTGTCTGCCGTCAGGAAGTCAGCGGCTAGCGGGCTGACCACCAGTGGCAGGGTTTGACTATATCGCTCTCGACACCAGCGGCGACCGTTCCCGCGGCCACCTCGATGCCGACAGTGAACGTCAGGCCCGCCAGCAGTTAAGGCTGGCGGGCCTGACGCCGCTCACACTCAAAGAGACCACCCGCCGCAAGCAGGCGGGCAGTAAGCTGTTCAAGCCACGGCTTGGTAACGCCCAGTTGGCGCTGATTACCCGCCAGCTGGCAGGACTGCTACGATCCGGTCTGCCAATGGACGAGGCACTCGCCGCCTGTATCAGCCAGACCGATAACCGGGTTTTGATCAGCACGCTGAAGTCCCTGCGCGCCCGGGTGCTGGAGGGTTATTCCCTGGGGCAGGCCATCGACCAGTTTCCCCATCTGTTTTCGCCTCTGTTTCGCGCCACCGTCAGCGCCGGAGAGCAGACCCGTGAATTACCAGAAATCCTGCTGCAGCTGGCTGATCATATGGAGCGCCAACAGCAGATCCGCCAGCAACTCACCACGGCGATGATTTACCCCGCCATTCTGGTGACTACTTCCCTGCTAATCATCGCCGGACTGATGACCTACGTGGTGCCTGAGGTGGTCAAGGTTTTTGCCAGTTCGGGCAACCAGCTACCCACCATTACCCGCCTGCTGATTGCAACCAGCAGCATACTGCGGGAGTGGTGGCTGATGTTACTGGTCGTTCTGCTGGGTCTTGCTGTTACCCTCCGCGGCCTGCTGCGCCTGCCCGGGCCAGGGCGGCAGCTACATCGCCTCTGGTTAATGGTGCCGGTGGCTGGCAGCCTGACCAGACAGGCCAACGCAGCCCGCTTCTGCCGGACATTGGCAATACTCCTACGCAGCAGCATTCCGCTGATCGAAGCACTCAAGATCGCCACCAATGCACTCACCAACGTGCTGTTGCGTGAATCGGTCAACCTGGCCAGGACCCGCGTTCATGAAGGTGAATCCCTGCACCAGGCGCTCAGCCGACCGGCCAGATTCCCCAAGCTGACCCTGCACCTGATCGGTAATGGCGAGGCCAGCGGAGACCTGGAAAAAATGCTCGATACGGCAGCAGACACCCACGAACGACAGGTCACCGCTCTCACCAGTCTGCTGCTCGGGCTGCTGGAACCGGCGATCATCCTGTTTCTCGGCCTTGCGGTGTTGCTCATCGTCGTGGCCATACTGCTGCCGATATTCGAACTCAATCAGCTGGTTTGAGAGAGTTCTGAGACGCCGGCTTGCGTATTCGAAATTACCAGAAGGATGTCAACACTCCAGTAATTACGAGCCTCTTTAATTACAACTTCGCCGGGAGCCTCATCAGCAGAAACCGAATTCTTACCCAGCCAGGGTGCCAGCCTGTACAGCTGTCCAGTGGGCGAACCATTGCCCGCTACTTTCCGGCGACTCGGAGCCTGTTCTAACCACCACCAGACCCTGAAAGAAGCTGACAGAAGTACATAAGTTATAGAAATCTGATTAAACCATGGGTTGTTTCCGACGATTCAAGTTTCGGTCTCACTATAAGCTTGTTTCAGGACTATCTAGCCAAAAGGGCTAGTATCGAATTAGCACTAAACTGGCCGGAGCGAAGCGAATCCGATGGCTCTATACGATGGATTCAGAACTCACAACTGATGGCCCAAGCAGAGATGATCAACCCAGCACCACAGGACAACAGGTTACTTCATCCGATACCATTCCTGTCACTATAGAATAGCGCTGCCTTTCCTCCCTTTTTTGACTTTAACTAAACTGAAATGATCAGCAAATATACTTGCTGATACAGGTCATGTTGATTCGCTATACCACTACGCAATACCCGGCTATTGACGGGTAAGATGGCAAATTCCGGTGCGGGGGAAAACTACAATGTTTAGATCGAATGTCGCTGCTGCTCTACTAATCCTTTCCGTAAGCTCCGCCGCTAGCGCCGCAACTTACGACCTGGATTTCAGTAATGCCAACCAGGTTCTGTCTCTGGATTTTGGTGACAACGCTGATGCAAACGTATCGTATCGGGAGACACTGCCCCAGTTTGGAGATGTTGCCTCTGGGAGCGGCGCCTTAAGAACCTGGAATGCTGGATACAGTGACCTGATTGGAGTTGCTTATGCAAGCACGGCGAGCAACCACGGCGAGATCCGTATTGACGCAAACCTGCCAAACTCTGTGATAACGCTTCACAGCTTTAATCTAGGTGCCTGGAATGTTGGCCGTCCTGGTTCTTGGGCTATTTACGACTCCAACTGGGGGTTACTAGGTTCAGGCAACAATTCAGTATCTGCCACTCAACATCTTTCAGTCTTTCCAGACGTTCAGAGTTCCACTGGAGGTCTAATCCTGCAGTGGGGTGATAACGCACTCCTCACGGGTATCGATAATGTTTCCTACTCCGTTTCATCGGTACCCTTACCAGCTGCTATCTGGCTATTTGGCTTCAGTTTGCTGGGGCTGTCCCGTTTAAAAAGAATCAGACACAGCTACCAACCCCTGCCTAGTTTGCACAGATCGTTAACGCATCTCGCCACGAAAAACTAAATGACCTGCGTTTCACGACTGGTTTGTTGTGGGCTATCCCAACCGGGCGCCCCAGTTGTGTTCCACGATATACGCCGCGACAACAGCTTCCCTTGTAGAGTAGACGTTCCCCGTCAGCCTTTCGCGCTTGAGGCCGCTGGAGAAGCGCTCACAAGGGCAGGCTTCGCGCTTTCAACAGTTCTCCTGACGGCTCATCGAACACACCATCCTGTGCTGACGCAACAGTTCCTGGTAGGCCTGGCTTGCGTACTGGCTACCCCGGTCAGAGTGATGCAGTAGCCTCGTTGACAGATTGCGCAGATTAAGCGCCATCATCCATGCCCGGCTGGCCAGCGACGTCTCCAGGTACCAGCCGAAGACCCGCCGCTAATACAGGTCGATCACGACCGCCAGGTATACCCAGCCCTTCAGCTTCCAGGTGTACGTCATATCAGTCGTTCACACCCGTTTCTTCTCGGTCGGGGTGAACTGCCGGTTCAATACGCTCTCTGCCACCCGTGCTTACTCTCTGCCGTCATCTCTCACCTCGGTCGGTGGTAGCACCCCTTTGCGAGGTGCCCGGGTGGATTAGACCACTTCAGATGTTCCGATTCATTGCTTCATCGTAAGTCGTTATTTGTCACTGCCGGGGGTGGGTCTTGGGTTTGATTGAGTTTGCACTCTATGAGCATCAAAAGTGCTATCTCGCTATGTTGAGATTCAGTGGTGCCTTCCACTACGTCTGGTCACAATTCTCTCGAACCAGCACAGATCAGCTCTTTAGTCCCAGGTTCGCGGAGCTAACAAATTCTTGGTAGTAGCTCACCTGCTGGTAGAACCAACGGTCGTTCGACACCAAATCGGTTACGCAGCAGCAGTGGCCCAGGTTCGGTTACTTTGCCGATACAAACAGCGTTCTGACCCAGTGGGTGCGAGCGCAGCGTCGCCAGCGCTGCCTGTCTGTCGGACTCCGCCACGACTGCCAGCAGGCGTCCTTCACAGGGCAGAAACAGCGGATCTAAACCCAGCAGTTCACACCCGGTCGCGACGGCAGCGTCAACAGGTAACGCGCCCTCTTCGATCTCCACACCGAGTCCGGCAGCGGTGATGATTTCGGCTATGGCTGCTGCCACCCCGCCGCGAGTTGGGTCACGCAGGCAGTGGGGCTGGATCTCTGCATCGAGCAGGTCTGCCACCAGCGGTACCAGACTGGCGCAATCGCTGGCTATCGGCGGTTCAAAACCGAGATTCTCCCGTGCCGCCAGCACCGCCAGACCGTGTCGACCGAGATCACCACTGACCAGAATGGCATCCCCGGGGCGAATCTGATCGGGGTGAATGGAAACGCCATCAGCAACCCAGCCTATGCCGGTGGTGGTGATGTAGAGTCCATCACCATGGCCGCGATCAACCACCTTGGTGTCGCCGGTGACCACGGTCACACCCGCTGCATCGGCCACCTGCCGCAACGAACCAAGCAGGCGCCAGAGGGTTTCGGTCTCCAGGCCCTCTTCAATGATCAGTGACACCGCCAGCTGTGTC
Source organism: Immundisolibacteraceae bacterium (assembly GCA_052031065.1). Taxonomy (GTDB): domain Bacteria; phylum Pseudomonadota; class Gammaproteobacteria; order Immundisolibacterales; family Immundisolibacteraceae; genus JBPEXY01. The sequence goes on from JBPEXY010000232.1 coordinate 11,832, forward strand.
GGCTTTGCACCGGCCATGGCCAGATCGTTAAGGGTGCCGCAGGCGGCAAGCCTGCCAATATCGCCACCAGGAAATTCCAGCGGTCGCACCACAAAACTGTCGGTGGTTACAACCGAGCGTCGGTTCTGGACGGGCAGCACCGCTGCGTCATGGGTAGGGGGGTGCTGACAGAGCGCTGGCACCACCAGTCTGTCGAGTAGCTGTTGCATCAACCGGCCACCACCACCGTGGGCCATCACCACCCGCGGGTATTCATTGAATGGCAGGGGACAGGCGGGCAGGTTCACTGCTGATCCTGCGGAATCTCGCCGGCACTTACCAACCGGTAGTGATAATAAGCCGCACAGGCCCCCTCGCTGGAAACCATCGGTGCGCCCTGCGGCTGTTGTGGAGAACAGCGACCACCAAACAACGGACAGGCCGTTGGTTTGATCTCTCCGCGGAGCACGGCACCGGCGCGGCAGCCGCCGTGCTGTTCCGCGACCGGTTGCGGTTGTTGCGTCGATGAACAGAGCTCTTTACCGCTTAACGGCTGTAGACCAAAGCGCCGCTGAGCATCCAGATGAGAATACTCGGCTCGTAATTGCAGCCCGCCCAACGGCAGCGGTCCAAACCCCCGCCAGGGGAAATCGGCTGGCTCAAACAACTGCTCAACCAGTGCCCGTGCAGCACCGTTACCATCCGCGCTAGCGGCCCGCTGGTAGCGATTTTCCACCGCCGCAGCGCCGCGCTCCAGCTGTTCGACACAACCGAGCAGGCCGTCGAGAATATCGACCGGCTCAAACCCGGTGACCACCATCGGTACAGCATACCGAGCCGCCAGCTCATGATAGGCCGCAAGCCCCTCAATCACGCAGACATGGCCGGCCGCCAGCACCCCCTGCACGCGGTTATCGGCACTGCCAAGAATTGCCTCCAGCGCCGGCGGCACCCGCACATGGGAGACCAGTAAGGTGAAATTTTTAACGCCGGTCTGATGCGCCTGCAGCGCAGCAGTGGCTACCGCCGGAGCGGTGGTTTCAAAGCCGACGGCAAGAAACACCACCTGCCGCTGCGGTTGGTCACGTGCCAGCTGCAGGGCATCGAGCGGTGAGTAGACCATGCGTACCTGACCACCCCGCGCCCTTTGACCATCCCACATCGGTTCACTACCAACAGAGAGCAGGTCACCGTCACTGCCCGGCACCCGCAGCATGTCACCAAAGGTGCAGAGCAGAAGCTCCTGTTCCATCACCAGCTGTCGTGCCTGATCGATCACCTCCACCGGCGTTACACAGACCGGGCAGCCGGGGCCATGAATCAACTCCAGCTGGTCCGGCAGCAGCCGGTCGAGACCGTTGCGAACGATGCTGTGGGTCTGCCCCCCGCACACCTCCATCACTACCCAGGGACGGGTGATGCGTTGCGCGATCTGCCCGGCAAGCGCCTGCACCCGGTGAGGATCGCGAAAAAAGTCGACACCACCGATCTCATTCATCGACTGACTCCGCGTTTTTTTTTGCTCGCCGCTTCATCCAGCAGTTGTTGCAGCCGGTCTGCGTCGGCATCAGTGAGGCGGGTTATGGCCACCCCCGCATGCACGAGAACCGTATCACCGAGCTGCGCGTCCGGCAGGCAGGCCATGGAGACCCGCTTGCTGACACCACCAAAATCAATCAACGCGGTGCGCAACAAAGGGTCATCGCCTTCCAGTTTGGTGACCCGACCGGGAACCGCCAGACACATGGATTAAAACTCCTGTTCCAGAAACGCAGGCTGTGCCAGAGGCTGTTTGGTGTTAGCGCCATACATACCCACCCGGGCTACCGCCAACTGACCCACCGCCAGGACGCCATCGTTGGCGGGTAACCGCTGTGGATAGTAGGGCTCAAAGCCGGCCCGCTGTAGCCGCTCGCTCACCAGCTTCAACAATAGTCGGTTCTGAAAACAGCCGCCAGCCAGCACCACCCGCGACTGACCGCAGATCGTGGCCATCCGCAGCGCAATATCAGCCAGGGCATGATGAAAACCAAGTGCCAGCGGCTGGCTCTGTTCGTGTTGACGCACGGCACTGATCAGGCCTGCTAACAGCGGCCACCAGTCTATAACCTGCAGACCACCAGCAGGTGATGCGCTCGACCGTTCCATTTCAGCCTGTTCAGCCATAAACGCGACAACACCGGCTTGCTCGCCGCTATTGTGCGCCGATTCTGCCTGTTGCTGCAGGGCGAGAGCGGCCTGGCCCTCAAAGCTGCAGGAATCGACCAATCGCAGTAGCGCTGCCACGCCATCAAACAACCGACCGGTGCTAGTGGACCAGGGACAGTTGACGCCACGCTTGACCATCTGCAGTAACAGTTGATGTTTCTCGCTGCTGAGGCCAGTCAACTGCAGCATCTCCGCGTCGCTGATCTGACCGCCAACCAGCTGACGCTGCAGCAACCCCCAGAGAATCTGTGCCGGCTCGCGCAGGGCTGCCTCACCGCCCGGCAACGGAAACCGCCGCAGGGTGACCCGCCGCCGGGAATGTTGCAGATCACACACCAGCGCCTCACCACCCCAGAGATCACCGTCACTACCAAACCCACTGCCATCCCAGGCCAGGCCGCAGACGCTACCCTGGAGTCCATGCTCCACCATTACCGCCGCCACATGGGCATGATGATGCTGCACCTGCTGGAGCACTGGCGGCGGCTGGCCGGCCCACTTGTTAACCTGCTGGCCAGCCCAAAGCGTTGTCGCATATTCGGGGTGAAGGTCGGTCACCAGCATGCGCGCTTCGGCGCCACCCGCAAAGCGTTGCCGCAGATCAGCAACGCTATCGGCAAAGCGCTCCACGGCTGCCTGGCTGGAGAGGTCATCAATCGGCGCCGTGACCACCAGCTGCGATCCTGTCGCCAGTGCCGGTGCGCATTTCAGGTGGCCACCAAGCGCAATGATCGGGTCAACCGGTGGCCCCTCGGGCAGCGGCAGCCGCAGGGGTGCCAAACCACGGCCCAGACGCAATATCTGCGGCGGCAGCTGATCATGACCGCCAACCCGGATGACGCTATCTTCCTGCGCGTGGACAATCGACCGGTCATGGAACAGCCAGCCATCAGCAATACCGGCAAGACGGGTCATCGCCTGTTGCGGATGGGTCTCTATAGGTTCACCACTGCGATTGGCACTGGTTGCCACCAGCGGTTCGCCGAGTCGATCAAGCAGCCGTTGATGCAACGCCGTGTAACCGAGCAGTGCGCCGAGATGATCATTGGCGGGTGCGATGATCTGCCGGGGATCACAACCGGCAAGTTTTTTCAGCAGCACAATGGGTGCTGCCGGGTGGGTCAGCCAGCTTCGCTCCTGATCGGACAGCTCGCACCAGCCGGCAACCTGCGCAAGCCCGCCAAACATAACCGCCAGAGGTTTATGCGGCCGCTGTTTGCGTATGCGCAGCCGTTGCACCGCTGACAGGTCCGCCGCCCTGACCATCAGGTGAAAGCCACCGATGCCCTGAACGGCGATGATCTGCCCGGCCCTGAGCGCAGCAACTGCCTGCTCAAGCGGCGGCGGTGAATTGCTGGCCAAACCCGCTGCACTGTTCGGGCTCTGCGCGGCAACATAGTTCAGCTGCGGGCCACATTCCGGGCAGGCTATCGATTCAGCGTGGAAGCGGCGGTCGTCAGGGTCGTCATATTCACGCTGGCACTGCCTACACAAAGGAAACCGGCTCATGGTGGTACGCGAACGGTCGTAGGGCAGGGCGGTGATCATCGACCAGCGCGGACCACAGTCACAACAGCTGATAAACGGGTATTGATAGCGGCGATTGGCGGGGTCGTTGAATTCATCCCGGCAGGTGTCGCAGAGGGCAAGATCCGGCAACGGGGCAGGGCAGGTGGACTGCCCCTGATCAGCGCTACCGATAATGCTGCTGTCGATAAAAAATCCAGGCGCGGGCGGGGACTGGCGCGGATCACGAATCTGCCACTGCCAGTCAAAGCTGTCGATCGCGGCTGCCGGCGGGGGCTCCTGGCGCAGGGAATGGTAAAACTGCTCCAGCGCCGCGCCGGTTCCGTGCAGCTGCACCTCAACGCCGCGACGACTGTTGCGTACATTGCCAGAAATGCCCAGTCGACTGGCAAGCCGATGGATAAAAGGCCGCATGCCAACCCCCTGTACCTGCCCACCTAACTGTAAGCTGGCGCTGCAGTAAGACTCCGGATCTGGGGCAGGGCAGGTCACACCACCTCAATGCCTTTGAGCAGAATGTCCTGCGCATTCTGGTGATCGACGTCCTGTGACTCGGTAACCTTGATCTGCGCATCTTCGGCGAGGCTGCCGCGTGCGCCTTCGACAAAATGTTCGCGAAAGTGGTCAGCTGAAATATGGCTCAGCGCCCCCAGCCAGACCTGTACCGAAACCACCCGCTCGGCGTTTTCCTGTTGCGCTACCTGATCGATTTTGCGCATCAGATCGGCGATCAACGACATCTCATGCATGGCGATATCCTCGTCTGTTGAATTGGTTCATGCCGGGCCTGGTGGTCAACGGCAGGGATCAGCGTGTGTCGGCAACAAGCTGAGAATCGGGAACAAGCCGGGAATCGCCGACCAACCGGTTCAAATCGGCAATCGGGTCGGTGACAGACCGGTCAGCTGGGTCGGCGAGGCGCTTCAACCCCTCAACCACCTGCTCGGCTGCTGTTGCAACGGCGGGGGTCAGCCCCTCGCCAATAGAAAAGTCTGCGCCTTCAATACCGATGAAACAGAGCTGTTGCGGCAGCTCACCGAGTGCCTCGGCCAGCGCCACCGCTGCAGCCAGACCCAGCCCGTGCGTTGAACTGTTACCGACCGGTTGCGGCAACGGCTCGCGCAGCGCATCGCGGCAAATAACACTACCAGGCTGCGCACCGGAAGCCATCGCGTCGACCACCACCACCCGCGAACAGCCAGACCAGGCGAGCAGCAGTTCGCTGCTCTCGCCGCCAACAATCGCCACATCCAGCCCTTCGACATCACCCAGTGTCTCGGCTACCTGCCGTCCGGCACCATCATCACGCCGGTAGGGATTGCCGATTCCGATCACTTTCCACCGCACCGCCATCACCGGCAACTAACCACGCTCTACGGTCAGGTCGAGAAAATGGGTCGCGCAGGAGATACAGGGGTCGTAGTTACGGATCGCAAGTTCACAGGCGCTGCGCAGCTGGTCGTCAGATTCGCCGACCCGCGGCGATACATAGTGGTAAAGATCTTCTTCGATGGTGGCCTGATTGACCGACGTGGGCGGCACTATCTGCGCCGATTCAATCAACCCGTTGGCGTCGATCTGGTACTGATGAAACAGCATTCCACGGGGCGCCTCAGTGGCCGCCGCGCCGATACCTGCGCGCGGCTCCACCTCCACCGCCGGCTGTGCCGGCGGCGTGTAACCATCGATCAACTGCAACGCGGTTTCACAGGCATGGACAACCTCTACCGCGCGCACCAGGATACTTTTATAGGGATTGAGACAGACCGGTTCCAGGCCGGTCTGCTGCACCAGCTCCTGCGCCCGTGGCGACAGCTGCTCGCGGTTCAGTGCATAACGGGCCAGCGGTCCCATGTGCACCGCGCGGCCTTCCACTGTGCGGGTTTGCAGAGCATGGCTGTGGGTTTCGTGGCTCTCCACCAACGCCTGATTAAAACTGCCCACCGGTAAAACGCGGCCATCACTGAAACCGAGCTGACCCAGGCTGGTGGGATATTCATTGCTGTTCTGCAGCGCGACAAACAGGTAATCGCGCTCAAACTCTGGAAAATCGAGCCCGGCAACGAAGCGACCTGCCTCCAGCGCATCGTCCAGGGCTGCTTCGAGTTGCGGCCTGATGGCCTGCAGCTCAACTATTGAAGGTGCTTTGTAGAATCCGCCAACGCGGATGTTGATCGGATGGATTTCGCGCCCACCGATCAGTTCCACCAGGCTGTTGCCCGCTTTTTTCAGCCGCAGCCCACGACGCACCACTTCCGGGTGATCTCTGGCGGCATGCACGGCATCGGGGTAACCGAGGAAGTCAGGCAGATGCAACATGTGCATGTGCAACCCGTGGCTCTCAATCCACTCGCCGCAGTAGAGCAACCGGCGCAGGTCACGCACCGCCGGCTCCACTTCCACCCCACAGAGCGCCTCCATGGCATGAACGCTACTCATCAAATAAGCCACCGGGCAGATACCGCAGATGCGTGCGGTGATGTCCGGCGCCTCGCGAAAATCGCGCCCCACCAGCAGCGCCTCAAAAAAGCGCGGCGGTTCAAAAATCCGCAGTTGTACCGCCGCCACACGGTCATCCTCAATGCGCAGATGGAGCGCTCCCTCACCCTCCACCCGGGCCAGATATTCGACATCGATCTGTCGACTGGCGGGGCGGCCGTTATTGCCTGACGGTCCGCTGCTCATGATTCAGCCTCGTGGCGTTGACTGGCATCGCGAAAAGCTGGCGCCGCTGAATTGAAAGTTCGGTAAACCCGCTGCAACGCCTGCTCATCCATGCCCAGTTTCGCCAGTTGCGAGGAGAGCGCCTCGGTATTGGCATTGGCTACCGGGCCGTAGCAGCCGTAACAACCGCGGTTATACCGAGGACAGAGCGCGTTGCAGCCGGCCTGGGTCACCGGGCCGAGACAGGGCGTACCGTGGGCCACCATTACACAGGGATTGCCGGCCTTTTTACACTCTTCACAGACCGAATGAGTCGGCAGCGCCGGTAACTGCCCGCTGAGTAGATCGGTCAGGGTCTGCAACAGCTGCGCTTTGCTGATTGGGCAGCCGCGCAGCTCCATGTCGACCCTGACGTGTTCGGAAAATGGCGTGGCCTGATCAAGGGTGTCAATCACCTCCGGCCGGGCATAGACCAGCCGCTTGAAATCCTCCACCTCGGCAAAGTTACGCAGCGCCTGAATTCCTCCAGCGGTGGCACAGGCACCAATGGCGATCAGCAGGTGCGATTTCTGTCTCACCTCAACGATTCGCTCCAGCTCATGGGGAGTGGTGACCGAGCCTTCCACCAGGGAGACATCATAGGGTCCTTCAACTTCGCGGCTGGTCGCCTCGGGGAAATAGGCGATCTCGACCCGCTCGGCAAGACCCAGAAGTTCATCTTCACAATCGAGCAGGGTGAGCTGACAACCGTCGCAGGATGAAAATTTCCATACCGCGAGCTTCGGCAGCGGCGAGGCAGGGGAGTCAGAGCAGGCTTCTGTCATGGCAGTTACAGCTCGCGGATATTGAGTTGGGAAGCAATCTGATCGTAACGAAATACCGGCCCATCCCTGCAGATAAACCGCTCACGCCACTGGCAGCGACCACAGAGACCAACCGCACACTTCATACTGCGCTCCATCGACAGGTAGATAGCCTCATCAGCCACCCCCTGTTGCTGCAGGGCCTGCACACTGAAACGCATCATCACCTCCGGCCCACAGACAAAGGCAAGCGCCCGTGCCGGGTCAAACCCGCCGCGCTGCAGTAGCCTGGGTACCACGCCAATATCGCCGCGCCAGTTGGAGTCAGCTCGGTCTACAGTGACACGAATCTCGACCTGTGGGTGCTCTGCCCACTGCTCAAGCTCGCTCCTGAACAACAGGTCTGAGGGAGTACGGACACCAAACAGCAACAACAACCGCCGACAGGGTAGCGACCCGGAGACCATCAATTGCAATAGCTGTCTGACCGGCGCCAGTCCCAACCCGCCGGCAATCACCAGCAGGTCGCGGTCCTCGGTTTCAGCCAGCGGCCAGCCAACGCCAAAGGGTCCGCGCAGGCCGATTTGATCTCCAGCCGCCAGCTGGCTCATGGCCCGGGTAACCCGCCCCACCGAGCGGATGGTGTGCTGCAATCGGCCCGCGGAATCACGTCCACTGATGGAGATGGGTACTTCGCCACTACCGAACAGGTAGAGCATATTGAACTGACCCGGCTGGCCGGCCATTTGATTACCAGCCAGCACACCATTGGCCAACGCGTCACCGTTGGCCAGAGTCCAGGTAAACACCTCACCGCTATCCAGCTCCGCCACACTACTCTCTATCGTTACCACTCGCGGCAACATCGGGTCAGTAACGATTGGGCCTTGTAGGGGGATTGATGTTGTATTACTCATGAGACTCAGCCCGACGACGCCATCAGGGCGTAGCGTAGAGATCAAGCAGCTGCATGCGCGACGCCGAAAGCCGGTGGGAGAGGGTGTGAACAATTTCTCGCAGCACCGCACAGCCGATCTCGCAATCCTGCACCATCAATTCCCGTAGCGGCTCTGCCTCCAGTTCAAAGGTTTCCACCGATTCCAGCGCCACACCATCAAATTGCCATAGATAAGGCGGCGAATACCACGACCAGCCCAGCGATTCACCGGGACCGATGGTCTCCAGCGCCACCTTACCGATACCGGTGCCGGCAATGCGAATCTCTACCCGACCTTCGCCAATCAAAAGCAAGCGGTCAGCCTTTTCGCCCTGCCAGATCAGCGGCTGCTCGGCCTCATAACGGCGCTGCACCAGCAGGCTGGTCAAAGCCTGCTGCTGGTTGGCGGAAAGCTCCTGCCAGATCGGATGATGGGCGGTGAAATCGGCAATACTGCTCAAGTCTCGCTCCCGGCGCCAAATTTGCGCGCCTGTTCGGTAATATCGATTCCCACTGGGCACCAGGTGATACAGCGGCCGCAACCGACACAGCCGTCGGTATCAAACTGATCCTGCCAGCTGGCCAGTTTGTGGGTGAGCCATTGGCGATAACGGGATGCAGTTGATTCTCGCACGCTACCACCGGCAACATGGGTGAAAGCGCTGTTAAAGCAACTATCCCACTGGCGAATGCGGCTGGCCTGCTCGCCATCCAGCTCGATCCGGTCTTCATAACTGGAGCAGAAACAGGTAGGGCAGACCGAAGTGCAGTTGCCACACGCCAGACACTGCTCGGCAACCTGCTGCCAGTGTGGATGCTCGGCATTGGCGTAAATCTGCTCGGCGAGGCCATCGGTATTCAGCTCACGACCCATCGTTGCCCGGGCGCGAGCAATGGCCTGTTCACCAGCCAGCAGCTCTCTGCTGCTGGCGTCCCGCGTTGACAACCTGGCAAGCAGAGCGGCGCCAGCCCGGGAACCAGATTGCAGCAGAAAACCGTGGCTGAGATGCGGATCGGTGGCGGCAAGAACCTCAGTGAGCAGCAGATCATAGCCAGCTTCAACTTCTGGCCCGGTACCCATCGAAGTACAGAAACAGGTCTCAGCGGCCTGCCCACAATTGACCGCCACCACCAACAACTGCGCACGACCGGCAGCATAACTGGGATCGGCATGTTGCGACTCCATCAACACCCGGTCCTGAATCCTCATCGCCGCCAGTTCGCAACCACGCGCGCCAATCCAGGCACGTTTCGGTTGTTCCGGCGCTACCGGGACAAATTTTAATTTTCCGCCGCTGCGCTCGACGGTGAATACCGTTTCCTGCGGCTTGTGCAGCCACGGCTTGATACTTTGCGCAGTGGTGTTGAAACCAAACAGCGCATCATCGCCGCGTTCGGTTAGACGGTAGTGTCCAGGAGCTTGCTGATCACCGATTCCCGCCGGCAGCTCATCAACACCGTGCATTTCACCAAGAACAATGACGCCGTCACGCACCTGCGGGCCGATCAGCTCATAGCCATCACCACGCAGCTGGCTAAACAGCTGTGAGAGACCATCACTATCGATCCACTGAATCGATCGGTTCAATTAAACAGGACTCCAGATCGGTTGGATGCTGGCACCGGGACAACCACTCAGGATGGTACTACCCCAATATTACTGTTTAGATTATGCGGCGGGTCGGCCGCTGACGAAAGAATTGAAAGACAGGAAGTTGATATTCGTCAGGCCCATGACTCCTGGGCAATTAACATCGGCATTGGCCTTGCTCAGTAACAGCCACACGGAGCAGAAGGGGTACGTGCCCTCGGGTTGACAGTAGATAACGTTGACGGCATGAAACAGAAACTGGACGCCGGAAGCGTTGAACCCTATTCAGGCGCCGCTGAAGGAGTTCCAGTAGATGATCGGTAGGGTACGATTCAACTTCGTCGAGTATCAGGGAGCACCGCTACCCAATCGCGCACTGACACTGAAACGAATGAACCCATAGCCCCAAGGAGCTACGCTCTATTCGTCCTCAGAGAAACGCTCACTGAAGTTGGCAGGAAGAGCAGGATACCCCGGGGTGCAAGGTCTTTACGGATCGGGTCACCGTCGCTGGTCCACGCCAACCCACTGGTAACCATTGGTTTGATCAACTCGGTTTAGAACTGGGTATCGACCATTGCCTGGTCCCGATACATAGACCACAGACCAACGGCATGGTCGAGCGATTCAACGGCAGAATGCTGGAGTCCTGGCAACCACTCACTTCAAAGGCGCAGAGGACCTGCTCCAAACTCTCAAGCGCCATGTCTCTCTGCAATTACCATAAATCCCAGCAGCGGGACATCACCCCCCAATCCATGCCTTACAAGAGAGGCAATTAAAACAACCTGAAGGATTTAATCGAACCGTTAATAATTATCCGGGACGGAACAACTACTCCTTAAGTTTTCACTTATACCGCCCTGTTCAAGCCTCATTATCAATCCACTGCACCCGGTAGAGATCACGCCGTCGATCGAGGTAGTTTCTGACCGAGCCCTCGTTCTGCAGTTTCTGCAATTTCTCCAGATCCACGTCAACGATCAGGGTCATCTCCGTGTTCGGCGTGGTTTCAGCCATGATCGCATCGTGGGGAAAAGCAAAATCGGAGGGCGAGAACACCGCCGTCTGGCCGTACTGAATATCCACGTTATCAACTTTGGGCAGGTTGCCGATACTGCCGGCAATGGCAACATAGCATTCATTTTCGATCGCCCGTGCCTGGGCGCAGCGACGGACCCGTAGATAACCGTTTTTGGTATCAGTCCAGAACGGCACAAACAGAATCTGCATCTCTTTTTCGGCCAGTATCCTGGCCAGTTCCGGAAATTCAACGTCGTAGCAGATCAACACACCGATGCGACCAAAATCCGTGTCAAACACGTTCAGTTTGTCACCGCCCTGCATGATCCAGTCGCGTTTTTCATGCGGAGTGGGATGCAGCTTGAACTGGGTCTCGACCACACCACTGCGATGGCAGAGATAGGCAACATTAAACAGCTGGTCGTCCTGCAGCATCGGCATGGAACCGGCAATCACATTGATGTTGTAACTGACCGCCAGACGGGAAATTTCGGCAACGATACGGTCTGTATGGCTGGCAAGAAAACGAATCGCATCATTCGAACTGCTCTGGTCGATCATGCCCATCAGCGGCGCATTGAAGAATTCCGGAAACAGCGCAACATCACATCGGTAATCAGACAGGGCGTCGATAAAGTATTCAACCTGCTGCAGGAGGACTTCGACGCTGTGCATTTCGCGCATCTGCCACTGAATGCAACCGATTCTGGCGGTCGATTTGGCACCGCCAAAAAGCTTTGGGTTCTTTGGTTCGTAATAGATATTGAACCACTCAAGCAGCGTGGCATAACCCCCTGAGTCCTTATCCTCTGGCAGATACGCCTTGAGCACCCGCTTTACCTCAAAATCATTGGCAAGCTGGAAAGTCAGGATGGGATCAAACAGCTCCTTGCGTTTTACCGCCTCTATATACTGTTGCGGCGACAGGGTACTACGGTAGTCACGATACCCGGGGATCCGCCCGCCAGCGATGATGGCCCGCAGGTTGAGGCTTCTGCAAAGCTCCTTGCGTGCTTCGTATAAGCGACGTCCAAGACGCAGGGCGCGGTACTCGGGATCGACAAATATGTCGACACCGTAGAGCACATCACCCTGTGGGTCGTGGGTGGTTAGATAGGCATCACCGGTGATCTCGTCGTAAGTATGCTCGTCACCAAACTTGCCGTAATCGACCACCACGGAAAAAGCCGCGGCCACCACCCGGCCCTTGTCTTCAATACATATCTGCCCCTCTGCGAAAGTACGCAGCATGGAAACATACTTGTTTTTGGGCCAGGCGCCGCCCATATCCGGGTAGACGTTATCCATGACCGCTTTGATCTGGTCGTATTCGTGCACCCGCAAATTGCGTAGTTCCAGGGTGACTTCCGCATCCGGATCATCAATTGGTTTCATAATCAGCGACTCCAGGCAGATCGGCGTTGACGCCTCTTGTTGACGC
>JBPEXY010000233.1:0-7657 GCA_052031065.1 Immundisolibacteraceae bacterium
CGATGACGAGGAAAATACCAGCCGCATTGATAGCAATATGGCTACCCAAGTCGGTATTGGTACAACAGCCGCCACAGAACAAACCCTTCACCAAGCCATCACCAGCTACGGTGTGCTGTCAACCGGGCCGGAACAGCTCAGCCACATGCGCGCACGTTTTTCAGGATTGATCACCTCCGTCAAAGCCAGTATCGGAGATACCGTCAAAGCGGGTGACTTGCTAGCCGAAGTGGAATCCGATGCAAGCCTAAAGAAATATTCAGTGCGTGCGCCAATTTCAGGGACGGTTGTACAACGCCACGCCAACACCGGCGAAGTCACCAAGGATCAGGTGTTATTTTCCGTCGCGGATTTTGACACGCTATGGGCCGAACTGCGTATTTACCCAGCGCAACGGGATAACGTCTCTACAGGGCAAGCCGTCGAGATTGTCTCAGATAAACAAACCATTGCTGGCAAGATCAGCCATATCATTTCATCCCTTAATAAACCCTATCAGCTCGCTCGCGTACAGCTGGATAACAGGCAGCTGGGGCTATCGCCTGGTTTACTGGTGGAGGGGCGCATTGTGATTGATGAATTTAAAGTGCCGTTAGCTGTTGAAAAAGAGGCCGTGCAACAGCTCGGCGGACGTTCCGGTGTTTTTATTCAAGAGGAGGAGACTTACCACTTCGCCCCCTTAACGCTTGGCCGTGCCGATGAGCATTATGTCGAAGTACTGGGAGGTATTAACGCGAGCCAGCGCTATGTCAACCAAAATAGCTATCTGATCAAATCAGATATCGAAAAATCCGAAGCCGAACACGAACACTAAGGGGCGTACCATGATTGACTCTATACTGCGCCTTGCCATTGAGCGGCGCTATTTATTTCTCAGTTTAATATTCGTTGTGATCGGTATCGGCGTTTGGAGTTACCAAAAATTGCCGATTGATGCCGTGCCTGATATTACCAATGTGCAGGTACAAATTAACACGGCAGCACCCGGTTATTCGCCGTTAGAAGCAGAACAACGCATTACCTATCCGGTAGAAACCGCGTTATATGGGCTGCCCAAATTAGCTTACACCCGGTCACTATCGCGTTATGGTCTCTCACAAGTTACCGTCGTCTTTGAGGAAGGCACCGACATCTATGCTGCACGCAATTTGATTGATAATCGATTAGGTGCGATTCAAAGTGTGCTGCCACCAGGTATCGAGCCAGAGATGGGACCTATCTCAACCGGGCTGGGTGAAATTTTTATGTACACCGTGCAAGCATCGCCGGATGCCACCATGGCAAACGGCCAGCCCTATGATGCGACAGCCTTGCGTGAGATTCAGGACTGGATCATCAAGCCCCAGTTGGCCCAGGTCAAAGGTGTCATTGAAATCAACAGCATTGGCGGTTTCAACAAGCAATACCACGTTACGCCCGACCCCAAAAAGCTGCTGTACTACCGCATCAGCATCGAAGAACTGGTCAATGCTCTGCAAGCCAATAATGATAATCGCGGCGCGGGATATATCGAGCGCAACGGGCAGCAATTACTTGTTCGTTCTCCCGGTCAATTGGGAACTGTTGAAGACATCGGCAATGTGATCATTACCGAGCACGACAGCGTGCCAATAAAAATTCTAGATGTGGCCGACATTGGTATTGGCAAAGAGCTACGCTCTGGCGCTGCGACGCAAGACGGTAAGGAAACAGTACTGGGCACGGCGATGATGCTGATCGGTGCTAACTCCCGCACCGTGGCGCGCGATGTCGCCAACAAACTCGAAGCCGTACAAGACTCATTACCCGATGGTGTCAGCGCGGAGCCGGTCTATGACCGAACCCGTCTGGTGGACAAGGCCATTGCTACTGTTGCCAAAAACCTGCTTGAAGGCGCACTGCTGGTGATTGTCGTGCTGTTTACTCTACTTGGCAATTTTAGGGCGGCACTCATTACCGCTGCGGTCATTCCACTTTCCATGCTAGCCACCATGACCGGCATGGTACGCACAGGGGTTTCCGCTAACCTGATGAGTCTGGGTGCACTGGATTTCGGCCTCATTGTCGATGGCGCTGTCATCATTGTCGAAAATGCAGTGCGGCGTTTGGCAGAAGCACAACACAATGGCAACCAACAAACATTGCGCGAGCGTCTGGATACGGTATATGCAGCCACAGCTGAAGTCATCCGGCCCAGTTTATTCGGCGTGGCGATCATTACCGTTGTCTATATCCCCATTTTCTCTCTTACCGGTGTTGAAGGAAAAATGTTCCATCCGATGGCAGCCACGGTGGTGATGGCATTGCTGTCGGCGATGGTGTTTTCTCTGACGATTGTGCCTGCCGCTGTCGCTGTTTTCCTACGCGGCAAGATCAGCGAAAAAGAAAGCGTGGTGATAACCAAGACTAAATCCTTTTATAAACCACTCTTACTGCTGGCGCTTAAATTTCGCTGGGTAGTCGTCAGCTTTGCTGCGCTACTAATCGCGGGGTGTATCTGGTTGGCGACTACGCTGGGTTCAGAATTTGTCCCACAGTTAAACGAAGGGGATATTGCGCTACACGCCATGCGAATTCCAGGCACAGGGTTAGAGCAGGCGGTAGAGATGCAGGAAATTCTTGAACAGCGCATCAAATCTTTCCCGGAAGTTGATAAGGTGTTTGCACGCATTGGCACGGCAGAAGTCGCCACCGACCCTATGCCACCCAATGTTGCCGATAACTTCGTGATATTAAAGCCGCGCAATGAATGGCCTAATCCTGATAAAACCAAGGATGAGCTGGTCACTGAAATGGAAACCGCACTCGAAGAACTGCCCGGTAATAACTACGAGTTTACCCAACCGATACAAATGCGCTTTAACGAGCTGATATCCGGTGTACGTGCAGATCTCGGCATTAAAGTCTTTGGCGACGACCTCGATCAACTGGTATTGACGGCTAACGATATACTCAAGGCAATCAACCAGGTGCCGGGAGCCGCAGATGCTCGTGTTGAGCAAGTCACTGGCCTACCGACCTTGTCGATAATTCCCAAACGTACCGCCCTGGGTCGATACGGGTTAAATGTGGTGGAACTGCAAGACTGGGTCTCTGCGGCAATTGGTGGTGAATCGGCAGGCTTATTGTACGAAGGTGACCGGCGCTTTGAGTTGATTGTTCGCTTACCTGAAACGCTACGCCGCGATATCGACCGTCTCTCGTTTTTGCCCGTACCTCTGCCCAATGGCGACTACATCCCTCTGGAGGAAGTCGCTACATTAGATATTTCACCGGGGCCAGCACAAATCAGCCGCGAAAACGGGAAACGTCGGGTAGTAGTGACTGCCAATGTTAGAGGTCGTGACCTCGGCAGCTTTGTTACCGAAGTCAAAGCACGCATTAACAACGACGTTGATATACCACCGGGTTACTGGATCAATTACGGCGGTACCTTTGAGCAATTGGAGTCTGCCAGCCAACGCTTAGCCCTCGTGGTACCCATCACCCTGCTTATTATTATTGGTTTATTGGTGATGGCCTTTGGCTCACTCAAAGATGCGCTAATTATTTTTACCGGCGTCCCTTTGGCGCTAACCGGTGGGGTTCTCTCTCTATGGTTGCGGGATATGCCACTGTCGATTTCGGCAGGCGTTGGTTTTATTGCCCTATCTGGAGTCGCCGTGCTCAACGGTTTAGTGATGCTGGCCTTTATTCGTGATCTCTGGCATGAAAAAGGTGATCTTCTGACATCAGTTGTTGATGGTGCATTAATTAGATTGCGTCCAGTATTAATGACCGCACTGGTTGCCAGCCTCGGTTTCGTACCCATGGCACTCAATACGGGAACTGGCGCTGAAGTGCAGCGACCTCTGGCAACTGTTGTGATAGGGGGAATTATTTCGTCGACACTGCTAACACTTTTTGTCTTGCCCGTGCTGTACCACTGGGTACATCGTCATAGCAAGCAAGGTGTCGAAGCCGGATAAACTTGAGAGCACACCCTCCTTTTTGAGGGTGTGCTAATTTTCTCGTTGGCCCAAAAATCTATAGGGAGCTGTAAATGTCTCCCCTACTTCGTCGACCCCAAACCATCAGCAACAGTAAACACCGCTTCCAACTCGGAGCAATGCTGAGACTTCATAATTTCAGCACGTTGCTGCTTCTCGTGCTTTTCAGTCATGGCTAGTGCCAAGGCTAGCGGGGGCGGCACGTTTCGGAACAAGCATTGCAGCTTATCCGATAGCACGACGCCCTCAGTATAATTGCCAGGCTCTTTTCTTGCCGCACGAAGCATACCCTTTTGCTCCTCGGTCAGGTCTTTAAAGCGTGAGATTTGTTCAATCTCTTCCTTGGGACAAACCATCGCTATCCACCACTCGAACATACTGAGTAGTTTTTTGGCAGCGTCGGGAAAGTCTTCCAGATTCTGGGTAGCCAACCATAACCAGGCGCCCAACTTGCGCCACATTTTCACGATCTTAACCAGGAAAATGGCTAACAAGGGGTTCGTCGTAATCAAGTGCGCTTCATCACCTAGCACGAAGGTCGAATCAATCGGGGTCTGGTCTTGCAATGCCACATTTCGGAATAATTGGGTTTGGACATCAATTATTAAGCGATGGTTTGTGCGGCGTGATGGTGCCTGGACCATTGACCTACTGAAACATGATAGGTCGTAAAGCACCGACCTGCTAGCTCTGTTTTATGAACTTTGGTGGCTATTTTATTTAGTGCCCTGTATTCAGGTCTGCTTTCGAGCAGATGGAATAATATTTCTTTATGGCCTAATTCTTTAGCCCAGCGCATGAGGATTTTGAAAATTGATATACCAAAACCCCAGAATTTTTGTGAGATAACAATCGCAAGTTCAAAGCCATTATCATCTGGCTGAATTCCGCACCAACCGGCCAGCGCTCCGTCTATAAACACTGCTCGAATGCGACAACCCTGTATCGAATCAGTTTTAATTTTATCTTCCATCCACGCTTGAATGCTGGTGGTATCAAAATACGGGTGATCAATTAAATGCGTCCTTAGAGCGTCTTCATTAACGACGACCATGAATTTTTCTGGGTTCACCTGGTTTAAACACAGGAATTCGATTTCATTCATGTCGGGATGCTTTTAACGCCGGGAGCACCGGCAAACAGGGAGCCGCGAAGTGTCGGAAAGTTTGTCCGAATGCAGCCCCCTGGTAGACGCGCCGGATTTACCTAGAGAATCCATTCCAAAACGGTACCATCACCGGGATGATCGATCTCGCCAACTGGATTAAAACCAAGCTTTCTTAACACCTGGTGAGAAGCATTCGGAGCTACTAAAGTTTGCGCAATGACGCTAATTTCCTGTTGTTCTTTCTTTGCAATTTCGATCAACTTTCTTGCCATTTCTGTAGCAAAGCCACGACCTTCTTGGTTTGGGAAAGTGAAGTAAGCAATTTCTACTTGGCCGTCTTTGGGAAGAGATTTAAAACTGCAAATTCCAATCGATTTGTTATCGACCGTTCCGAGGTAGCTAATCCAGGGTCTTTGAAACCCCACGCTCTCATAGAAATTGAATGTTTCTGTTAAAACTTCCTCTGTGCCGTTGATAATTGCTATTCCAGGTTTGTCGGGGCTTCCATCTCTATTAATTGATATGAGTTCCATCTGTGTCACAAGGCCCTTTAATAGAAAATATACTGAATGACTGCTCACACTAGCCGTCAAATTCAGCAAAGTCCCTAAAAAGATCTAATTATCGTTTACGGTCTAAAACTAGCGGTTTAACAATTGGTTATGTCTTTGGTTCATTAAATGGATGCTGGCCCAATTTAGCTTGGTTAGGTGATCGACCGCAAGCCGAAGGGTTTGCTTGGGGAAAAGGTTCCACGGATGTCTGTGGGTACTGTTTTTCGTTATTGGCCTCCATTATTTAGTGGTTGTACGGCAACCCCCGGAACCGGTTAAATGGGTATTCCTGCTGACTTCAGGAGTGGTGACGGGATGGAAGCATTGCTGATTGATCTGGACGGTGTGCTCTATGAGGGCGATAAGGCGGTCAATGGCGGGGCTGAGGCGGTAGCCTGGCTGCAGCAAGAGAGTATCCCGTTTCGGTTTGTGACCAACACCAGTTCTCGGCCTCGCCAAAACATTGTTGAGAAGTTGGCCGCGATGGGGGTTAGTGTGACTGTGGAGCAGCTGTTTACGCCGCCGGTGGCTGCAAGGCAGTGGCTGGTTGATCAACAGGTTGCATCGGTCGCGCTGTTTGTGCCGGTCGCGACGGCCACCGAGTTTGTTGGTTTGCCGGTGGTTGATAGCTCTCTGGCCACTGGGGTTGATGCGGTGGTGCTTGGCGACCTCGGGCAGGGGTGGAGTTTTGAGCGTTTGAACCAGGCGTTTCGGTTGATGATGAGCAGCCCCGATACGCAGTTGGTAGCTCTGGGGTTGACCCGCTACTGGGCCGTTGATGATGGCCTGCAGCTTGATGTGGGACCCTTTGTTAAAGCGCTGGAACACGCCACTGGAAAAACGGCGGTGGTGATGGGCAAACCTTCGGCTGAGTTTTTTCATGCGGCCATACAGCAACTCACTGCGGGACAGAAGCCACTGAACCCGGCTCAGGTGGTGATGGTTGGCGATGATATTGTGGGTGATGTTGGCGGCGCACAGCAGGCGGGAATGCATGGGGTGCTGGTTAAAACCGGCAAGTTTCGCGCCCAGGACCTGGACGGTGAGGTAAACCCGGATAGTGTGCTCGAATCGATTGCTGAACTCCCGCAATGGTGGATGCATACCAAGCACGGCTAGCTTGGTTTCGCGGTCTTTACCCCTGTTGCTGCTGGCCGTGCTGTTGGGTCTGGCGGAGTCGGCCAGCGCTGCCTGTGAGAGCGTTGATATTTACGTTCGTGACGGGTGTCCGCACTGCGAGCAGGCCAGCGCGTTTCTGCAGCGCGTTAAGCGCGAGCATCCGTCGGTCACGATCAATGTGTTTGAGGTGAGTGGCAATGCTCAGAACCTGGCGCGGCTAGAACAGATCAGCCAGGCCAATGGTATTGCGCGCCCCGGCGTGCCAACGCTGGTGATTTGTGACCTGGTGATTGTGGGTTATGCCGAACAGCTGGGCACACCCCAGAAGATCCTCTCTACCCTGGGAATCGAATCCGACCGGCTGGCTCAGCCGGTGGCCGGTGCAATCCCGCAGATGATCACCTTGCCGTTTGGGCAGCTTGATCTATCCACCATGAAGTTACCGGTGCTGACGGTGGTCCTCGGGCTGGTTGATGGTTTTAACCCCTGCGCCATGTGGGTGCTGCTGTTTCTGCTCTCCCTGCTGGTCAACATTAAAAACCGTGGCCGGGTGTTACTGGTTGCCGGGGTGTTTGTGCTGGTCAGTGGCCTAGTCTATTTCGCTTTTATGGCTGCCTGGCTCAACCTGTTTCTGGTGCTGGAATATGGCCGCCCCCTGCAGGTGGTGTTGGGTGGTCTGGGCATCATTATTGGCGGTATTCATATCAAAGATTTCTTTGCGCCGGGGCGGGGTGTTCACCTGGCGATTCCCGAAGGCGCCCGGCCAACCCTCTACAGTAGAGTACGCGCTGTCATTCAGGCCGAGAATCTCATCGGCGCGCTGGTTGGGGTCACCCTGGTGGCGGTGTTGGTTAATCTGCTCGAGCTGCTCTGTACCGCCGGATTGCCGGCGCTCTATACCCATGTAT
>JBPEXY010000234.1:0-2604 GCA_052031065.1 Immundisolibacteraceae bacterium
CAGGGGGGGACCAACCCGCCGACCATCGTGATTCACGGTACGCAGTGTGACCAGCTTCCGGAAAGCTACAACCGCTACCTGGAGAATGGATTTCGGCAAAAACTCGATCTACAGGGCTGTCAGATCCGGCTGATCTACCGGCAGGGTGAAAACCCCTTTGCCGGGCGTAAAGCCAAACCGACCGATCGGCAGCTAAAGCGGGCGCGTAGAGAACGTCGCTTTCGCCGCAAACATTACAGTTAGCCCTGATCGGACAGGACGCAATCAGAACAGCGCATTCCACAACTCTCTGGCAACCATCAGCCAACTGGCGAGTGCGCCGACCAGGGGCACCCAGAGCGGCACGCTAAACCAGGATCGCGGTGTCTCACTGCGATGCTCTGTTTCTCTGAGTTTGATACGCAACAGCGCCAGATTGGCGAGCCCGAAAACCGACAGCATGAGCACTGACGTGCCAATAGCAAGACCTACCAAATCGCCAAGGAGTGCCATCAGCAGCACCAACGCCACCACCAGAGAAGTCGCGACGAGCGGCGTGCGGGTAGCAGGGTTGACCCTGGCTAATAGTCTCGGCAGGTAACCGCGGTCGGCAAGGCCATAAAGCACCCGACTGGCCATAATGATCTGAATCAGCGCGCCATTGATAATCGCAAACCCGCCAATCAGGGCGATTACCCGGCCGTCCCCACCACTCAATTGCTGATAGACCTCCACAAGTGGAGCATCGACTCCCACCAGCCCGCCTGGGCCGGCAGCCAACAACGAGACCACCATAACTGCCATATAGAGCAACAGGGTCACCAGTAATGTCAGCAGAATGCCCAGCGGCATGTTTCGTCGCGGCTGCACGACCTCTTCCGCAACCACCACCATATCCTCGAACCCGATAAACGCATAAAAACCGAGCATGGCGCCGCCGAGTAGCAGCGTCGCTGAGTGGGCGAAACCGTCCTGCACTACCGTCTCGGCTGCGCGACTAACCAGCAGCGGTACCTCGCCAAACCGGTCTATTCCGGCCCCGATAACCAGAACCAGCCCCCCCACTTCCAGCAGAGTAAGCAGCGCCGCAACCCTGGCCGACTCAGCGATACCCCAGGCGGCCAGGCCACCCAGGGCCAACGTCACCAGAATCAACAGAACACGCGGGTCGATCTCCTGTAGCTGAAACAGAGTGACGAAATAGCCGACAAAAGCGTTCATCAATGCCGCAGAGGAGACCACCCCGGCGGCAATTACACCGATACCGGCCAACAGCGTTAACCAGGTGAGACCAAATCCTTCATCGACAAATACCGCCGCGCCACCGGCCTTCGGAAACCGTGAACTGAGTTCGCTGAATGACGCAGCGGTTAACGCGGCCAGAAATCCGGCAAACAGGAACGACAGGGGCGCCAGGTAGCCAGAAATCCCCGCCAGCTCCCCTACCAGCGCATAGATTCCCGCACCGATGGTCGTGCCCAGCCCATAAAACACCAGCAGGGGTAGTGATAGTGTGCGCTTCAGGGTCAGCGATTCTGAATCTGGTGGTTGTTGAGACAACGGCACTCCTGAAAGGTGAATGGCGTAGCAGAAAAAGTGCTGAAGCAGCCGTAGCGAACCTGATTTATACCGCAGTAGTCAATCAGTGCTGTCATCGCTCTGTAACGCGCGTTTAACAAACAGGTCACAAACCCCGCTTACAGTTGGCACAGGCAAATTCCAGAGTCGGCATATTCCACACCGGAACATGCACGTCCTTTAAATGGCAACAACTTGAGGAGCAAAAACATGCCGTTTTCCTACCGCCGGGCCCTGTACGCGGCACCAATCCTACTGGCACTATCCCACCAGGTCGTCCACGCCAAACCAGATAAACAAGCCTATTTCGAGCGTATCGCCTCTTTCCCGGTTTATCTCAACACCGATATCAACGCTGAAACAGTGGCAGAGATCGTTGCCGCCAGTGAGAACGGAAAAACCCTCATCTACACTGACTCAGAGACCGAAAAAGCCGGTTTCGTCGATCTCAGCAACCCCCACGACCCGAAACCTCTTGGAACCATTGACCTTAACGGCGAACCCACTTCTGTTGCGGTTGCCGGAAAATACGCACTGGTGGCGGTAAATCGTTCAGCAGATTTCATCAACACCGCTGGTGAACTGGTGGTCATCGACATCAACCAGCAGCAGATCGTTGCGACCCTGCCCCTCGGCGGGCAACCGGACAGTGTTGCTGTGAGCCACGATCAGCGCTTTGCCGCTATCGCCATTGAAAACGAACGTGATGAAGACCTCGGTAATGGCGAACCTCCACAGATGCCGGCCGGCTTCCTCACTATCGTCGACCTCAAAGGGCCTCCCAAGCAGTGGACACTCCGCGACACCCAGCTCACCGGACTTGCCGACCTGTTCCCGCAAGACCCTGAGCCTGAATATGTCAGCATCAACAAACAGAATATTGCTGCGATAACCCTGCAGGAGAACAACCATATCGTTCTGGTCGACCTGGCCAGTGGCCAGGTGATCGATCACTTCAGCGCCGGTAGTGCCGATCTGAGCCAGATCGATATCAACGCTGAAACAGTGGCAGAGATCGTTGCCGCCAGTGAGAACGGAAAAACCCTC
>JBPEXY010000235.1:0-14229 GCA_052031065.1 Immundisolibacteraceae bacterium
CAGCCACGAATCGATATCACTCAAGTCACTGCTCCAGAAAGTTCAAACTACCGCTGGTTAACCAGTTGGCTGAGGGTAGCGCGCAATCCTTCGCGCCAATGGTGTTGGGGCAGCCCACTCAACTGATAGCTTGCGGTACTATCGAGAACCGAATAGGGAGGACGGGCAGCCTGCTGGGGATAATCCGCCGAGTTGATCGGCCGGATGAGTATCGGGCGCTCAAGCACGCCGGTTGCTAAAGCTTCTTCCATGATCGCCACCGCGAAGTCATACCAGCTGGCCACACCACAATCAGACCAATGCATTACCGGCGGAGATTTGTGCTCGGCAACCCACCACAGAAAACCGGCAAGCCCTGCACAGTGAGTGGGTGTGCCGACCTGATCCGCAACAACCGATAGCTCCTGCCGTTCAGCCATCAAACGCAACATGGTCAACATAAAATTGTTGCCGCTGGCGGAATAGAGCCAGCTGGTGCGGATAATGCTGTGCCGGCCCGGCAGGCCTTTCTGGAGCGCCACCTCCCCCGCCAGTTTGGATCGGCCATATGCACATTGTGGATTAGTTGCAGCAGCTGGCTCGTAGGGATGACATGCCCGACCATCAAACACGTAGTCCGTTGAAACGTGCACTACCCTGGCGCTGCTAGCGGCCACCGCTTCGACCAGACCGGCGACGGCTTGATGATTAACCGCGTCTGCTACGACCGTTTCTGACTCCGCACCCTCAACATTGGTATAGGCCGAGCAATTGAGCACGATAGCTATATTTCGGTCACCAATACACTGGCGAACCCGGTCAGTCTGCTGTAGGTCCAGTTCCGCGCGCGAGGGGGCGTATAGCTCGACTGTCGCCGGCACGATCTCTTGTACACTTTGACCAAGCTGGCCGCTGCCGCCCAGTAGCAGTACCTTCATCGTTGACTCTCTGCCCATTCGGGGTTACGCAAAGGTAGGGGAGCTTGCGATGGTATTACCAGCGAGATCCTTATCCGAAAGCAGCGCCATCTCAGGCATAGGCCATTCAATGGCTAGCTCCGGATCATTCCACAGTAGCGAATACTCATCTTCCGGGGCGTAATACTCCGTACACTTGTAGACCATCTCCGCCACTTCGCTGGTAACCTGAAACCCGTGAGCCATTCCAGGTGGCACCCATAACATCTGGTGATTCTCAGCCGACAGCGTAACGGCGTGCCACCGGCCAAAGGTCGGCGAACTGCGACGTAGATCAACGATTACGTCAAATATCTCACCAACCACACAACGGACCAGCTTGCCCTGTGGGCGATTCAGCTGGAAATGAAGTCCACGCAGTACCCCTCTTGTCGAGCGGCTGTGGTTGTCTTGCACGAATTCTGGGCCTATACCTTTTTCCCGGTACTGGTCCTGGCGCCAGCTCTCGAAGAAAAAACCACGCTGGTCACCGAAAACATCGGGGGTAATCAATAAAGCGTCTTGAACTCGCAGCGCTTCAAATTTCATTGACGACAACCTGCTTCAAAACGAGGGGACCACCAGAATCGACTGCAAATACTGCTGGTAATCATTTGCTGTCATGTTGGCCACAATCTCAGCAAGCTGATTTTTATCAAGCCAGCCTTTACGATAGGCCAGTTCCTCAGGACAGGCTATTTTAAGGCCCTGGCGTTCTTCAACCACCTTGATAAAGTTGGCTGCATCAAGCAGCGACTGGTGGGTTCCGGTATCGAGCCAGGCCGTACCACGGCCAAGTAGTTCCACCTGTAGCTGTTGCTGTTCAAGATAAACGCGATTCAGATCCGTAATCTCGTACTCTCCACGAGCGGAGGGTGTTAGCGACCTGGCAATATCGACTACCTGGCTGTCGTAAAAATAGAGGCCGGTGACGGCATAGTTTGATTGCGGTCGCTCCGGCTTTTCCTGAATATCGACAACCTGGCGTTGTTGATTAAAACTCAACACCCCATAGCGCTGCGGATCCTTCACGTAATAGCCAAACACCACCGCTCCGGTTTCAACCTCAGCTGCGCGGCGCAGCTGCTCTGACAGACCATGGCCGTAGAAAATGTTGTCACCCAGCACCAGACAGACCTGATCACCATCAATGAAATCAGCGCCAATGGTAAATGCTTGCGCCAGACCATCTGGCGATGGCTGTTCTGCAAAAGCAAATGAAACACCCCATTTCGAACCGTCGCCCAGCAACTGGCGATACGCCGGCAGGGAAACCGGGTCGGAGATAATCAGAATCTCTCGGATTCCCGCCTGCATCAAGGTAGATACTGGGTAGTAGATCATCGGTTTGTCGTATACCGGCAGCAGCTGCTTACTGATATGAAGCGTTAACGGCTGCAGCCGCGTGCCCGAACCACCGGCCAGAACTATCCCTTTCACGCCATTTCCTATGTGTAAGTTGAGTGAGTGAATCCAGACCGAATCAGCCAAGAAACCAGTAACTCCAGTTTTGACAACAGTATAATCGGTATATAGTCCCCCCCGAACAAAACCCTGCATTTAACGCCTAAAAACAGAAGGAAAGGATCCATGGAATGGCAAGCTGTAATTGGCCTTGAGGTCCATGTTCAGCTCACCTGCAGTCAAAGCAAGCTGTTTTCCGGCGCTGCTACCCATTATGGCAGCGCTGCCAACACCCAGGCCTGCGCAGTCGATATCGCTCTTCCCGGAGTGTTACCTGTACTGAACCGCAAACCGGTAGAAGCCGCCATTAAGCTTGCCATGGCGATAGACGCAACGATTGACCAACATTCCGTATTCGCGCGGAAAAACTACTTCTACCCCGATCTGCCCAAAGGCTACCAGATCAGCCAGTATGAGCGGCCTATCGTTCATGATGGGCATCTGGATATATTGCTCAGCAACGGCGAGCATAAGCGCATTGGTGTGACCCGCGCTCATCTTGAAGAAGACGCCGGAAAATCCTTGCACGAGGATTTTGACGGACAAACTGGTATTGACCTCAACCGTGCCGGCACTCCGCTGCTGGAAATTGTCTCCGAGCCTGATTTACGCTCTGCCGCAGAGGCGGTCAGCTACTTAAAGAAGCTCCACTCACTGGTCCGTTATCTTGGAATCAGCGACGGCAACATGCAGGAAGGATCATTCCGTTGCGATGCGAACGTATCGGTGCGTCCCGCAGGACAGACGGAACTCGGTACCCGTACCGAATGCAAAAATATCAACTCGTTTCGCTTTGTAGAAAAAGCCATCAACCACGAGATCGAACGCCAGATCGACATTCTCGAAGAGGGCGGTAACGTCATTCAGGAAACCCGCCTCTACGACCCAGACGCCGATGAAACCCGGCCGATGCGCAGCAAGGAAGAGGCCAACGACTACCGTTACTTCCCCGACCCGGACCTGTTACCAGTATCGATTGACCAGAACTGGATCGATGAAATAGCCGCTACGATCCCCGAGCTGCCAGATGCAAAAACGAAACGGTTTATAAAACAGTTCAAACTCAAAGCAGACGACGCGGAGCAGCTCACCAGCGACCAGGAGCTGGCCAGTTATTTTGAAGCCAGCCTGGAGAGTTTTGGTGAACAACCGCAGATCACTGCCAACTGGATACTCGGCGACCTGCTCGGCCAACTCAACCGGGAAGATCTTTCGATCGAACAAGCACCAGTCAACCCGGCGCAACTGGCTGGCCTGGTAGAACGAATTACCGACAACACCATCAGCGGCAAAATCGGCAAGCAGGTATTTCAGGAGCTCTGGCAGGGGGGCGAATCTGCTGATGCGGTGATAGCGGCCAAAGGGCTGAAACAGATCACCGATACCGGCGCGCTCGAAAAACTGGTGGAAGAAACCATTGCAGCGCACCCCCAACAGGCTGAAGAACTACGCGGTGGTAAAGAGAAGCTGATGGGCTTTTTCGTCGGTCAGATCATGAAGAAAACCCAGGGCAAGGCCAACCCCGGAGAAGTAAATCGGATTCTGCGCGACCAGGTGATGAAGTAACTCTGCTCCAAACTACTGTTGTACAAACGCATCAGTCAGGCAGACCAGGGAGATACGCTCGTTTGGCAAAACACCGAAACCGCTGTGTGATCGTACAGGCACTTTTTCCAATTCAACCATTAGCAGCAGGACGGCTTATCCATACTAGACTCTTGGGACGCTCATGGATATGTCATTGTTCCGATCCGTTTCCAGAAGGGTCCCAAAAGTAGCTCGATAGCGATACCCCAGCAACTTTGCACCAATAGCATTCAGATGATCCCTGTCACGGTAGAGTGGCGTACCATCAATCAATACTTCGCAACTCCCTTCATTGCACAGTACTGCAGATGGATCCAATACTATCAGCGACGGAAACTCTCCCTTTAGAGCGGAAAATATAGCATCGACGGTTTTGCGCTGATCTTTTAGCCGCGCCTCCGGTACCAGACAAGGATCGGTATCGTTCAGCAGGGCTCGCTTGTAAGAACATTTCTGAGTCTGCCTCTGGATTGTCAGATTATCTTTGACCAAGACCGGCCTGATGCCTTCCGAGACGATCTTTTCGATAGTTATCCTTAACGCATTTTCAAGGACATTGTTACTAGCTTCAACCGATCGGTTCTTTTCATGTTCAGTGGTAAGAAAATAGGTGCCTAGCTTAAGCTCAGGTAACGCCCAGTAAGCCGCCAGAAAGACAAAATCTATACCTGCCAGGTTATTAAAAACCTCAGTATTTCTCTCCTCACAATTCGAGAGTGTTTCGACCTGGCCATTGGCCTTTTTTGTTACCGGAACCACACCCAATAGCGGTGGGCATGCACCATCCGTCCTTGACACTAGCGCGAACTCTGACTGATCTCGACGGAGCATTTCGACAAAGGGTCCCAAATGCTCTGCATGCGAATCGCCTACAAGCAACACCCTCTTGCAGAGGCTTTCCTGAACATCCGGACACTGTTCTTCATAACTATCAGGGCGACTTTCAATCGCAGCGATCAAGTCCCGCTTCTGGCCAAACCTAGAAGGCCATCCCTCAGTGGCATCAAGCAGCAGAAACACGATGAGGAGAATTGAGAAGGGAAATACATATAGCCACCCAAAAGTCTGACCACTTTCTCTGCGCCAGCTATATCGAAAAGGTTGTTCGATGAACTTTAGCGAGATAATTGCCAAAAGAAATGAAAGCAGCACGGCGTAAAACAACTGCTCATTGGTCAGCGCACCCTCGCGATAACGCCAGAACGCTAGCACTGGCCAGTGCCAAAGATAGAGGGAGTAGGAAAGCTGGCCAACCCAGACCATGCCCTGCAACGATAAGGCGCGTGAAGCCAGGTTTTCGGTGCGACCAACATGCACAAGCAGCGCCGTCGCCACACACACCACTAATGCATTCACTCCCGGAAATGTAGTCTCATCGCTAAACAGAAAACCGGTGGCAAAGAGTGCAAACAGCGCCAATAATGCCACTACATTTGCTGTAGCGACCTTTGGCTGTGGCAGGTGAGCTCCGCTAAAAACTAGTACCGAACCGATCATTAATTCTATAAACCGAGCAGGCAACAAATAGTATGCGGCCGTCGAGTTGTTGACTGCCTGCCACTGAGAAACGCTCAACATGAGCACCACGATAACTGTTAGCAACGAAACTTTCGTAACAGACGAACGGAAGCGAAAAAACAACACCAGAAACGCAGGCCAAACCAAATAAAACTGCTCCTCTACAGAAAGGGACCAGATATGTAAGAGCGGAATTTCTGACGACTCGGGAGCGAAATATCCGTCGGTGGTGTTTTCAATATAAAAATTGCCGAGCGATATAAACCCTAATCCAGCAAGCTTGGCGTGGTAGAGAAAATCTTGAGGCAATAACAGGTAGTAACCTACAACCAGGCTCGCCAACGACATAGCGGTAAACGCCGGCACCAGGCGTCTAATTCGCCTCACGTAGAACTCGCGAAAACGGAAACGTCCCGTTGAAATACTTTGAACCAGTTGATTGGTGATCAAATATCCAGAAAGCACAAAGAAGATATCAACACCAATAAAGCCGCCCGGCAGCCATCCCAATTCAGTGTGGTAAAGAACCACGTAGAGAACGGCAATAGCCCTGAGACCATCAATATCTGGCCGATATTCCTGGCCCACTGTATTCACGACTGATTAACCCGGTTCTCCGTAGGGGCACAGACCATTTAGCGAAGAAATCATCTGTTTCGCATTGGCTGATACCGTGTAACCGCCCTGAACCAGCCTTTGTCGACCCGCCTCGCCCATTCGACGCCGTTGATGCTCGTCACCACTCAGGCTCAACAAGACCTCACACCATTGCGCTACACCGTTAACCACAAACCCGGTTTGCCGATGACTCACCATAACCTCATTCACCCCTACCGCATCGGTCACCACCGGCAAACCGGCGGCCATATATTGCAGCACCTTGAGACCGCACTTGCCGCGCGTCCAGTCATTATCCAACAGTGGCGCCAAACCGATATGTGCAGTTGCCAGCGCTTCAGCCTCGTTTTGCTCGCTCCAGGGAATGGCTAACTGTGGAAGCTGCAGACCTTCGAGTTCGAAATCGGCAACGATCTTCAGGCGTATGTTTGAACGCTCCTCCGCCAGCTGATTCAGCACCGGAATCAGCGTCTGTAGATACTTACGAGTGGATCGACTACCGATCCAGACCAGATCAATCCAGCCCTCTCCGTCCGGTTGCTGCGACGCCAGCGGATATCTCTGCTCGTCGACCACCGTGGGCACCAGTTGCACGTCGCAATTAATTTTTTCTGCCCACTGCTGAAGATACGAATTACCCGCCCAGACCTGATCACAGCAACGGATCATGCGCGCAAACCGTCTATAACGAGTCCTGGAGCCCTTTCCACTGCTGGCAACAAAAATGGCGTCATCGAAATCGAACAACAACCTTTTCGACGCGCGCTTTAGTAACCGGGTCACCAGCGGGCCAAAGGTCTTGCGCAGCACCAGCACAACATCTGCGGCCTGTGCCATTTGTAGCATTTGTCCGCGACTGGCTTGCCCGTCCCCGACCGCAAGGACAATCATTTCCCATCCCGCTGCAGCGAGCCGGTCTCGAAACTGGCCCGCCCGATAGCGGGTCGAGCTGCCATGCTGGTCCTTGGCGATCACCAGTAACGTGCGACTACCGTTATTGCTGTTTTTCATAGACCGCAAACAGCTCGTCACCGCGACCAGTGACGCTGGCTAGCACGACATATAAACGAGCCAGCACCCGCCAAAGTTTTTTCTTCCGCGATGGCTTACCGACGTTGCCTCGTTGATAATCCCAACTATTCAATATGATTTTCGGCGAGGTGAACGTGCGGGTGAACACTGTGCTGAATCCAGCCCCCTCAGCCAGTTGCCCGAGGTTTTTCGCACTATATAAAACAACATGCCTTGGGGGGTCGTTGGCATACCAGTTAACGCCAAACCAGCCACGTCCCAACGCCCGGCTATTCGGGGTGCGAATTACCAGACGCCCACCGGGAGCCGTCACCCGGTAAGCTTCCGCCATAAAACCCCGCGGATCGGGTAGATGCTCGATCAGGTGGCGGGCCGACACCAGGTTAAAACTCTGCGCTGCAAAGGCGGCTGATTGCAGCTCGCCGGTCTGAATATCAAGGCCTGCGTCTCGCCCGGCCTGGGCTGCAGAATCACTAAATTCCACACCGCTGGACTGCCAGCCTAACGATGCCAGCTTCTGTACAAACTTGCCGTTGCCACAACCAACATCCAAGGCCTTGCCACCGCCACGCCAGGCGATTTCGTCACGATACATGAACCTGCTGACAACATGGCCCAACCACCTGACCATCGTTGAAACCCCGGTCAGCGGGTATCCATATCTGGCAGTCAGAACCGCTCGACGGACTCGCCCCAGCGGTTTAGCCACAGGTGATTGATCGTGATCCAGATACTCTTCCGGGTAAAAGGTACTGATTGTCTCTGCATCCGGCATCGGCGATAGAAAGACTGCGCCACAGGAGAGGCAATCGAGATAACGATACGTCCCACCACGCCTCAGAAGCTGATCACTGCCCTCATAGGCAAAGCGCCCCTCACTGCCACACAGTGGACACTCTGCAATTAAAGCGCTTTCACTCATCCCGCTATGACAGAGCGGCTTTAGCCACCAGAATATCTTCCATAATCAGATACTCCAGATCAGAGCCAAAAAACATGTTCAGCGCGTCGGTGGGCGAGCAGACCATCGGTTCGCCACGACGATTCAACGAGGTATTGAGCAACACGGCGTTGCCGGTACGCTGCTCCATTTGGTCGAGCAACTGGTAGTAGCGCGGGTTGCTCTGCGCCGTCACCACCTGCACCCGCGCGGTACCATCTTCATGGACCACCTCGGGAATCCGAGATTTCCACTCTTGGTTCACGTCAAAGGTGAAAGTCATATAGGGCGAGGGGTGATCAGTCTGCATAATATCAGCGGCCACCCGATCTGAAATGGAAGGACAGAACGGCCGCCACCGTTCACGGTATTTGATCTGCGCATTGATACGATCCGCCACACCGGCTTCACTCGGGTTGCCGAGAATACTGCGGTTGCCCAGCGCCCGCGGACCAAATTCCATACGGCCCTGAAACCAGGCGAGCGGGTTACCCTCGGCAAGAATTTCAGCCGCTTTTTCGACCGTATTCTCCAAACGCCTCCAGGTGGGCTTTTCGGGATGCTGTTCACAGGCTTGAATACACGCTTCATTACTGTAGGCAGGCCCAAGATAGACATGCTGCAGCGGCTCTATCGACTGCTGCCGTTCGGCAGCCAGATAAGTTGCCGCTCCGATGGCGGTACCGGCGTCACCGGCTGCCGGCTGCACAAAAAGCTCCTCGACATCATCGCGGGCGATGAGCCGCTGGTTGAGTTTCACATTCAGGGCCACACCGCCAGCATAGGCGAGTTTTCCGCCTTCACGCAGCACGTCCGCCAGATAGTGGTCGACCAGCTCCAGTACGACCTCCTCCAGCAGTGCCTGTACAGCAGCGGCATAATCCACATAGGGGTCGTCAATTTCATCGCCCTGGCGTTTCGGGCCGAGCCAGTCAACCAGCCCCTGACCAAAAAAATAACCTTTATTCTGATCCTTGTAGCGCCGCAGCCCGACGGTATTGACGAGGCGATTATCGACCTGAAAGCCGCCGGGCCACCGCTTGATCAGCCGGGAGAAATCGAAGCGGCCGGGGTCTCCGTAGGGAGCCATGCCCATCACTTTAAATTCGCCGTCGAGCATCTCGAAGCCGAGGTACTCGGTAACCGCGCCGTAGAGACCCCCTATGGAGTCAGGCTCATAAAACTCCTTGAGTTTATGGATCCGTCCCTGCTCGCCGTAGCCAATAAAAGTCGTTGCGTATTCACCTTTACCATCGACTCCAAGAATCGCTGTTTTGCCTTCAAACCCGCTCAGATGATAAGCACTGCTGGCGTGGGCAAGGTGGTGCTCAACCGGAGTAATGGGGGTTTTGTTCAGATCAAACCCGAGCTGTTCGAGCATCTGACTGACAGCACTCAGGTTACGGTGAAAGCGCCGGTTACCGGCAAACAGGGCCTGCAGAGCGCGGTCCGGTGCATACCAGTGACGCTTGGCGTAATGCCAGCGGGCCGGGGAAGAAAGCGGAATTTCGGCAAACGGATAGGCAATCTGGTCAACCTGATCGGCGGTGATACCGGCCTGTTGCAAACAAAATTTTGTCGCTTCTGCCGGCTGTTTGCCCTTGGCGTGTTTGTCACGAATCAGCCGCTCCTCTTCCACGGCGGCGACCAGCTGTCCATCAACCAGTAGTGCCGCAGAACAGTCGTGCCCGACAGCGCCGGATATTCCCAGAATAATCATTAATCAGTAAAACCTGTCATCGGTATCGTGTTTGCGCGTTTCAGTTGCTGGCTCAATCGGCGATGGAAGTCCATTGCCTCATCCCAGTTACGTAACAGCCGCTG
Source organism: Immundisolibacteraceae bacterium (assembly GCA_052031065.1). Classification (GTDB taxonomy): domain Bacteria; phylum Pseudomonadota; class Gammaproteobacteria; order Immundisolibacterales; family Immundisolibacteraceae; genus JBPEXY01. The sequence continues at coordinate 9,919 of JBPEXY010000235.1, forward strand.
CTGATCAGCAGCGATGGCCCTGCGTAACGTTTTCTGATGCCGCCAACGCCGTAGGCTATCGAGATCCAGTATCGTAATGTTCTTCTCGCCATAGAGCAGATTATCCGCCTTCATGTCGCCGTGACTCAGGCCAAGAAGTTGTAGCTGCTGAGTAGTAAGAACCAGCTCATCAATAACCTGTTGAGATTTGGCATCGCCCTGTTTGAGATAATCGGTACAACTGCTAGACGGTGAGTACTCCATGACCAGGTAGGCGCGATCAGGAAACCATCCAATTCGCTGCTCGATCAGCGCCAGTGGTAACGGCGTTGACAGCCCCCACATACGCAACCTGTAGCCGTTGAGCCAACTTGATGACGCCCGACTGCGGCGAAAAGCCAGCCGCCAGCGGTGCCAGGACGACTTGATATTGTACCGTTTGATCACCCATGGCCGTTCTCTGATTCTGGCCAGTGTGGCGCTGTTGCCCTGCTTTAACGGCTGGCCGTGTTCAATAGCCCGATCCGGGTTCTGTAGGAGATGTTGCATATCTGGATCGTCAGTCAACTCACGCCTGACCACCACTCTGCGCCCTTCACCTTTCTCAGCTTTGAACTCCGTACAGCTACGCAGAGATTTCTTCAGGTAACGTCGCTCTCTAGCCCGACGTTGAGCATTCAAATAGCGACCAATGGCCCGATAATCGACACCGTAACCTTTCATCAGGGCGCCCGCCAGACCACCCATATTTACCGGTAGTTGAGCGAGCAGCAGAGCCAGGTTGGTAAGGTTCGCGCGGCGTTTGAACAGCGCCCGGTTGCGACCAATCCCTCCGCCATCAATCAGTACAACCTGCTTTTTCCAGCAGAGGAAATTACCCAGATGGGCGTCTCTGTGGATCAGCCGGTGGCGATGTAACCTCGCCATCATGACACCTAACTGGTGACCCACCTCTAACTCTTCCATCCGGCCTGGCGGGGCTTGGATGAGGGAAAGCAGATCTTCGCTGCCGTCGAGATAGCGGGTAACCACCAGACTGGCGCCGTCACCTGCTGGTCCTGAAAAAAGTAACTCAGGTGTTGGCAGCCCAGCCCTGGTCAATAACGTTAAACCCTCGACCTCCCGAGCATAGTCGCGCCTGGCTTGCGGCTCATCGGTCGAAAACAGCTTGATGATCGCTGCCGTGCCGCCAAAACTGCCGACATAGGTAGCCCGGCGCGGAGGCAGGCTGCGCAGCAGTCTTTCAAGCACTACCTCTGGCACTCCTTCCTGGCGCGGTAACTGAAAAGGTAATTGTTCTGGCAGCAGCACCGTTAACCTTTGGCCTGGGCCCGTTTCCTGAGTTGCCGCCAGCAACGGCGCAGTAGCGGGTCGCTGAGCGGCTTGTTCAGGTAGACCGACAAGAATTCAGCCCGAGATCGTAGCGACCACCCAGGGGTGCGCCGATTCAATGAGTCGAGGTCCCGCAGCATTGCAGTTTTCCGAAACAGAACCCTGCGAGCCTTCTCCCAGTCAATCAGCTTGATCGCCGCTTCCTGTTCTGACCAGAAAATATGTTTGGGATAGAGACAGCCGTGGCACAACCGCGCCTGGTGCATTTTGCGGACGGTTCGTCCGGTCTGTTCAATTAACTGGCGATGCCGGGCATCCGGCTTGATATGGTCCAGCGACTCATAACTATCAAGCGCCTCTACCACCAACAGCGCTTTCTGCTCCTGCCGTCGGGCAAAATAAAGCACTTCAGGCGTACCAATGCCTGATCGTGCGGCCAGACCCATCATCCGTTGCTCGCGTAACAGGGTATCTATGCCACGAAACGGGTGCAACGGAGTCCGGGTGATGAAACGCTGCTGTCTTTTCAGGTAAGCAGGTTTTACGTTGCCCGCGGTGACTTGCAGAATGATTTTGCCAACCCGACTCCAACCCCGACCGCGGCGATTGGGTTGATCGATGTCGGCAGCATCACACCGCCAAAGCGACTCGAAGGTCGGCTCGAGCAGGGGCTGATCCATGTTCAAAACCAATGTTCAGCACCACCGTTGGGGCCAGGCCACCGGTGGATAGCGGCGGTGGGCTTTGTAATATAGTTTTCTGGCCTGGCAATCAACCTTACTCCAGAACTTGCCATCCTGCTGCAGCAATTTTTTTAACCCCAGAGGCCGAGCTTCAGGTGGAGTGGTCACTCGACCGTATTCCGCAATAAAGCGCAGGCAATCTCGCTGTGTGAGTCCCGCATCCATGGCAGAAAAATAGAGCCCGGCGAGATCTTTCAATCGCCAGCGCAACGGCAATCGGCGGCGGATTTGCACCCGATGCAGGTCAATCAGCACTAACCGGGGTGATGTCATCTCCTCGGCATTTACGGGTTTCTCCGCCACCGCGATCCACTGTTGGCGCCAAAGATGAAAATGACAGAGGTAGAAATCGCGATGATTGACTCCACTCTCGTGCAACTGTCTCGCAATCATTGCAAGACGCTGGATAACGAGCCTTTTTAATTTCACCCGTTCGGCAGAAGGTTTTTCGTTCTCCCAGCCTGCGGTGAATTCTTCCAGTGACAGACTACCGGTGAGGTCTTCAGTAACAATGAACGATTGCTGCCGGGCCGGATTGCTACCCATTTTCCCAAATCCGACGCAGGTTAAAGTATCGACGCCAATCTGCTCCAGCCTGCGAATAGCCTTGAGCTCGTTTTCCGCACCGATCACCGGCAACCGGCCCTGTAACAAATTTTTGAAGATCTCCCGCCAGCCAACACCGAGATGTCTTTTCAGAAACAACGCTTTTGAATGCGGACCGCCAGTAATTTTCAAGGTCTGTCGAGTCGGCAGGTTACGATAATATTCACCCGACGCAGTCATCACGGATTGAAAATCTACCAGCTGCGGGTAGCCGGTGATTACCTCGTGTGACACCCAGAAACTCACGCGAGTTGCTCCTGCTTCTGGCTGACGACCCGCGCTATGGTCTCTGCCGCCACGTCGTGAAGTGAGAAAAGATCGTGGGTTTGGCCGAAACGAATGCCATTTTCTCGCCAGGTTGAATAGTTCTTTCCAACGAGCATGTCGGCCAGGACAGCGTTCATTTTCTCCTGTTCAAACGGTGCTGGAAGCACCACGCCGGCATCAGCTTCCTCAATAAAATGGGCATAGCCGCAGGCGGAAGTTGCCAGCACTGGCAAACCAGCCACCAACGCTTCGAGCAGAATCATGCCGGAGTTTTCATAGTAGGCCGGGTGCATCAGATAATCTGCGGCCTGCAGAAACCGGGGTATATCCTCTCGTCCGGGGAAAAAAGTCAGCTGCTCGGAGATTCCTAACCGGCCCGCCATCTGCCGAAAGGGAGAAAAGTTATCTTTGCCGATGACCACAAATCGTACCTGCTGACGCTGCTGCGACGGCAGGGACTTTATCGCCAGCAGCGCGCGGTCGAGACCCTTGGTTTTAAAGCCCGAACCAACCATTAGCAGTAGCAGCTGATCATCTCTGATATTCAGCTCCAGACGACAGTTGCGACGAATTTCCGCACTGTTTGCTGGGGCTTTTCTATCCGCACTGATCCCAGGCGGAAGCAGGGTGAAACGTTTCGGCGGCGTACCATAACTCTGCTGATAATGGAGCATCTCGCGCCGGCCCAGCGCGAGGATATGGGTCGATGATTGCGGCCCGAATACCGACGCCTCATCTTCTACAAAATATTGATATCGGGGAGTCAGCCGGTAGAGTGGTGTCCTGGTCGCCGCTTTCAGCCGGTAACAGCCATCAGCAGCGAAATAGAGATCCAGCCCAGCTAGTTTATTGAATCCAATAATGCCATCAACCTGCTGTTGGTCACAGTAACGACGCACCTTGCGGGCAAAATTGCGATAGCGACGATGGTTGGTGATACCCAACACGTCAAACTGCTGTACGGCAAGCCCTTCGGGTCTGTCACCTTCCCAACTGATGCAGAGTATCTCTACCTCATGGCCGCGCTCAGCAACTCGCTGCGCTATGCGCAAACAGTCGCGCTGAACACCACCAAAGGGAAAGTACTTGTAGATGACAAAAGCGAATTTCATCAACCGCCCTCATCCACGCTTTGCAGCTTGTCAGTAGTACAGCTGGAATTCACCTTTTCCCTCAGCAACGTGAAAACACTATCCGCTGTCAGGGTGGAAAAGCAGGGCTGTGGCTCTGAGAAGGAAACCTCTGAACAGCTCTTTTTCAAACAGGGCGAGCAGTGGTACTCCGCTTGCAGGTTTGAGCATTGAGGACCCCAGCTGCCAGTTAACTCAGCATCTGTCGGTCCGTAAAGCGTGATTAACGGCGTACCCACAGCGGCAGCCAGATG
>JBPEXY010000236.1:0-2238 GCA_052031065.1 Immundisolibacteraceae bacterium
CGCAGTGACAAAAATGATCGGCAGGTAATCGTCTCCGCGTCCCTGCTTGATTCGCTCCGCTGCCTGGTAGCCATCCATGTTGGGCATGGAAATATCGAGCAGAACAAGATCCGGCGAGTGGATTTTAACCGCTATGATCGCTTCCTGCCCGTCGGCGGCCTCCGCGGTCCGATACCCGAAACCTTCACAGAGGTGTTTAACCAGCAACCGGTTAGACGGCAGATCATCAACGATCAGAATTAGTGGTGTTGGCACCGGCAAGCCCTCGAGTCGTCTCTCTAACCGACCTCTTCAATGGAGAACTTACGTTCGAAATGCGCTGCTTTGAGAGTCTTTAGCACCAGGGAATCCCGCACACGCAGGGTGATTTCGAGATTACCTTTTCCCAGCTGGCTTTTCAGAATCAGTAGTGCCCCCAGCGCCGCACTGTCCATATAGTCACAGGCAGTCAAATCGACAACCAGATTGCTGGATACGTTCTCTATTGACGAAAAAGCCTCGCGAAAATCCATCACCTTGTCGAAATTGAACTCGCCGTCAATTTCGATCACCACTTCTCCAGACTGTTTCGATGTTTGAACGCTCACTGACATATCAAATTACCTGACCTGATTGTTTCTCCTGCTGCTCACGTTATAACGGCCGTTAGGCCCCTGACTTTAGGTCTCACTGCGCCCGCTGATAGCCTCGTTCCAAACCACTTGCTGCCCCGCTGCAGTACAAACGTAGACAGCGAGGTGGAAAGTGCTGATTACAATCCGTTATGGGTGCCGTCACAGAAAGGTGGGGTTTTGGTCTGCTTGCAGCCGCACCAGGCTAACGTCGCCGTCTCCTTCACCGCGTGCAGCAGCGGTTGAAACGCCGTGCTCTTGTGCGTGCCATCACAAAAAGGTTCGTCGCCGGACTTACCGCATGCACACCAGTAGTAGTCACCCGGCTCGGTCTCTTCAACGTAAGGCGCGTTCTGCTGTGGATTAAGATCACTCACTGTTGCTTCTCCCTGGTTAGAAAAATTTATACAGTTTACAGATTCGCTGGCGCTCCAGCTTTGCCTTCACCATCCACCGTCTCTTCTAAAGAGACCAGTCAGGCATCACCAGCGCTGGGTACCTGATGGGCAGCAGTAAAATCAAGCATACGCCGCACCGACACCACCGCGCGCTCGATAATGGCGGAATCAAGCTCAATCTCATTACCACCACCGCTTAATACATTCCGCAGCCGCTCCAGCGTATTCATCGCCATCCACGGACAGTGCGCACAGCTATTACAGGTAGCGCTTTTGCCTGCTGTCGGCGCCTCAATAAACTCTTTACCGGGCGCCAACTGGCGCATACGGTGGAAAATTCCGCGATCCGTCGCGACAATAAACCGATTTGCACTGCTGTTAGCCACCGCTTGAATCAGCGCCGTGGTGGAACCGACCACATCAGCCTGTGCTATTACCGCCGCCGGCGATTCGGGATGGACCAGAACCGGTGCATCGGGATACTGCTGACGCAATGTATCGAGCTCCTGCGCCTTGAATTCTTCATGAACCAGACAGGCGCCTTCCCAGAGCAACATATCGGCGCCGGTCTCCTGCTGGATGTAATGACCCAGATGCTTATCCGGTGCCCAGAGAATTTTCTCTCCAGAATCTCGCAGATGGCTGACAATATCCAACGCACAGCTGGACGTAACCACCCAGTCCGCCCGCGCCTTTACCGCCGCACTGGTGTTCGCGTAGACCACCACCGTTCGGTCCGGGTGTTGATCACAGAAACGGGAAAATTCCTCAGCTGGACAGCCAAGATCAAGAGAACAGGTGGCTTCAAGGTCTGGCATCACCACCCGTTTTTCCGGACTCAGCATTTTTGCCGTTTCGCCCATAAAGCGAACACCAGCGACCACCAGCGTTTGCGCACTATGCTGATGACCAAAGCGCGCCATTTCCAGGGAATCGGACACACAGCCTCCGGTTCGGTCCGCAAGTTCCTGTATCAGCTCGTCGGTGTAATAGTGGGCAACGAGTACCGCATCACGCTTGTGCAGCAGCTCAGCCAACTCATCAAACAGCTGCTCTTTGGCGTCATCGCCAAGTCCAGATTCATCATCACCTTCAAACCCGGGAAAATAACTCTGGGCGGTTAACTCTTCAAATTGATCCATAGCGCTCAAAATTTCAGGTTGGTCTCTATCGCCACTCTTTCCTGTGCAAAGGCGATACTTAGGCGAACACTCTAATGTTTTAAAAAA
>JBPEXY010000237.1:0-4678 GCA_052031065.1 Immundisolibacteraceae bacterium
GGGCTATCTGCAGCGGGGAGGCGCCGACGCAGGCCGGGTACGCGGCGGCGAACCCTTTGTCGAGGTTCCCTGGGACGAGGCTCTCGACCTGGTCAGTCAGGCGATTGGCGAGACCCGCGAACAACACGGCAACGAGGCAATCTATGCCGGCTCCTACGGCTGGGGCAGCACCGGCAAACTACACAACGCCAGCAACCTGCTGCACCGGTTTTTTAACACTGTTGGCGGTTTTACTGGCTCCAGCGGCACCTACAGCCTCGCCGCCGGTGAGGTGATCCTGCCGCGTATTCTCGGCGGACAGGGCCAGACCAGCAGCTGGCAAACCCTGCTCGGCACCTGCGACCTGCATGTTTCTTTCGGCGGCATGCCGATGAAAAACAGCCAGATCACCCACGGAGGCATGTCGCGCCACACCACCCGCGAGTGGCTGCAAAAGCTGCATCAACAAGGCACCCGTTTTATCAACGTGTCGCCGATTCGCGACGACCTGATGGCGGAGCTGGGTGCTCAGTGGATCGCTATCCGCCCCAATAGTGATGTGGCATTCATGCTCGGTATTGCCCACACGCTGGTTAGTACCGGGCTGCATAGCGAACAGTTTTTGCAGCGCTACTGTCACGGCAGCGAACCCTTTTTCAGCTATCTGCATGGCGACCTTGATGGTCAGCCCAAAGATGCTGAATGGGCCGCGCAGCTGTGTGATATCGAAGCGGGCACCATCCGCCAGCTGGCGACGAAACTGGCTGGTAATCGCAGTTTTCTTAACGCTGCCTGGTCGCTGCAACGGGCCGACCACGGTGAACAGCCGTTCTGGATGGTGATGACACTGGCCTGCCTGCTTGGCCAGATTGGCCAGCCCGGCTGCGGTTTTGGTTATGGCTACGGCGCTATGGGCGGCATTGGCGAACTCAACGCCTCGATCCGTGCCCCGGGACTGCCACCCGGCAACAATCCGCTGTCATCGGTGATTCCGGTTTCGCGGATTGTGGAGATGCTGGAAAACCCCGGCGCTAGCTACCAGTTCAACGGTGAAACCCGCCGCTACCCCGACATCGAACTCATCTACTGGGCCGGCGGCAACCCATTCCACCACCATCAGGATATCAACCGTCTGCTACGCGCCTGGCAAAAACCGGCCACGGTGATTGTGCAGGAGAGTTTCTGGACCGCCACAGCACGCCACGCGGACATCGTGCTGCCGGTGGCGACCACCCTGGAACGCGATGATATCGGCTGGGGGTTCATGGATCGCTACTGCTACACCATGCCGGCGCTGCAGCCGATACCCGGCGACGCCCGCCTGGAGTGGGATATTTTCACCGACCTGGCACGCCGCTTTGGCGTTGAACAAGCGTTCACCGACGGGCTAAGCGCCGATGAGTGGCTGCAACGTATTTATCAACAGACGCGCGAGGCAGCGGCCAAAGTCGACTGGCCACTGCCCGATTACGAGGTCTTTAAAAGGCAACGGCATGTCGAGTTACCGGCGCACGGCGAACCCACGCCAGCCTATGCCGATTTCATCGAAGCACCCGCTGAAAACCCACTGCGCACGCCATCGGGAAAATTCGAGATTTTTTCCGAGGCTATCGACAGTTTCAACTACGACGACTGTCCCGGTCACCCCGCCTGGCAGGAGCCGGCAGAGTGGCTCGGCAACGCCAGCCCAGAGCAGCTCCACCTGATCTCGAACCAGCCCTACACTCGGCTGCACAGCCAGCTCGATTTTGGTCGTTACAGCATCGAGTCGAAAATTCAGGGGCGCGAACCGGTGCAGATACACCCCGATGATGCGGCAGCAAGAGAGATCGCCGACGGTGACCTGGTACGCCTTTTCAACCAGCGCGGTAGTTGCCTGGCGGGAGCGATTGTTTCCGACACGGTGCGCCCCGGCGTGCTGCAGCTGGCGACCGGCGCCTGGTATGACCCGCTGGTGGCGGGCGAAATCGGCACTCTGGATGTGCACGGCAACCCGAACATGTTGACCCTCGACAAAGGCACATCGCAGCTGGCGCAGGGGCCAATCTCACAAACCACTCTGGTGGAGATAGAAAAATGGAGCGGCGCAGCGCCGCCGATCAGGGTATTCAGCCCACCGGAACTGCTGGATTCAGAGGGCGATTGGCGATGACCGTTGCGAACGGCTGCCAGCATACAGTGCGCTGAAACAGAGCGTTCAGGTTTCAGCAGCCTCTTCATGGCCAGCGTTTTCGGAGTCTCCAGCCCGCGGCATCGCTGCCAGCGTCGGCCTTGCCAATTGCAGAAACAGCGCGGTGGACATGCCAGAACCACCAAACAACATACACATCACCACCACCTGATAGCGCACCGCGATCAGCGGTGAAACACCAGAGAGAATCTGCCCGGTCATCATCCCCGGCAGCGACACTAGCCCCACCGCAAACATGGAGTTAATCACCGGGATCATCGCCGTGTGCATCGCCGCATTGCGCGCCGATAGACTCGATTCGCCACTGTTAAGTTCCGCCTGAAAGCGGTCGGCAGCAAGACTGATCGCGTTCATGGCACCGGCGAAAATCATCCCGGCCAACGGTATCACCACCCGTGGCTGAAACAGCGACTCTTCTCCCAGCACCGGCACCACCACCAGCCACAGCACCCCACCGCCGCACAGAGCGATGGCAGCAAAAGCGTGGCCAAAGAGCCTGCTGCGCTGCTGTTCCACCGTGCCCAGCGCAATCCAGCTGGCGGCGACCACCATCACCAGCAAAACCAGCACCACCATCCAGTGGCTGGAGCTGTTGAAAATAGCGTCGAGCAGGAACCCGATCACCGCCAGTTGCAGCGCCATGCGCGCCACCGAATAGAGCGCCGTGCCGGCCTGCAACGACCAGCGCAGCAGCACCACCAGCACAATCGCCACCGGCAGCAGGGTCAACGCCAGATTGGCCAGCGGGATAATTGCGGGATCAGCGGACATACTCGCGAACTATTCTGCCTGATTACGGCGCCCGGTATGTCTCGTACGACCCGGTCGGCTACGAGCACCACCCAGGCGCCGAGCACGGATTGCACGCCCCTTGATTTTGCCCGCAGACAGGAACCGCAACGCCTGGTCGGCCACCCTTGTCTCAATCGCGACCAGCGACGACCGGTCACCAATATCGATTTTGCCGATTGCGCTGCCCGCCAGACCGGCATCACCGGTGAGGGCACCGAGAATATCACCAGCGCGCAATTTGCTGCGGCGGCCACCATCCAGTTCCAGAGTCACCATGGCCGGCTGCAGCGAATAGCTCGGATCACGTTTGAGATCAGCGGCCGACCCCTGGGGAATTTCAACACCGATAAACGATTCGATTACCGCCACCCGCCGCCGCTCCCTCGGGCTAAACAGACTCACCGCTGCACCCACCTGCCCGGCGCGCCCGGTACGGCCAATACGGTGCTGATAAACCTCCGGGTCAGTCGGCAACTCGTAGTTGATCACCAGCGGTAGCGCGTCAATATCCAGCCCCCGGGCGGCAACATCGGTCGCGACCAGCACGCAGCAGCTGCCGTTGGCAAACTGCGCTAGCACCAGGTCACGCTCGCGCTGATCAAGATCACCATGAATCGCCAGCGCCGAAACCTGCTGATCCCGCAACCAGCGTGCAACATCTGCACACTGTTTTTTGGTATGGCAAAAAACCAGCGCAGAAGCTGGCCGATAGTGGTGAAACAGCACCAGCAACGTGTCATCACGCTCGTCATCAACCACCTTGAACAGCCGCTGCTCAATCACGTCAGCGTCATGCTGGGTTTCCAGCTCCACGATCACCGGATCGGTGAGCAGAGAGAAACAGATATCCTCGACCTCATCAGAATAGGTGGCCGAGAACAGCAGGGTCTGTCGTGACTCAGGAGTCTGGTCGATGATCTCGTCGACCGCTTCAGCAAACCCCATGTCGAGCATACGGTCCGCCTCATCGAGCACCAGGGTATTTAACTTGTTCAGTTTCAACGTGCCACGCTGCAGATGGTCGAGCACCCGACCGGGTGTACCGACAACAATATGGGCGCCATGCTCCAGCGACGCCGCCTGCGGGCGAAAAGGTTTTCCCCCGCACAGTATCACCAGCTTGATATTGGCCACCGCACGGGCCAGTCGGCGGACTTCGCCACCAACCTGTTCTGCCAGCTCACGGGTGGGACAAAGCACCAGCGACTGAGGAGCAAAAAAACGGGGGTTAACGCTGTTTAACAGTCCCAGCCCAAAAGCCACGGTTTTACCGCTGCCGGTTTTCGCCTGCACGCGCAGATCACGACCCGCCAGCATTGCCGGCAGTGACTCCGCCTGTACCGGGGTCATCTGCCGGTAACCGAGCGATTGCAGGTTATCGAACTGTTTTGGAGATAAGGGTAACGATGAAAAATTCAGATCAGTCATGACCGCAGTGTATGACAGATCATCCCCGCAGGTGCGCAACTGCATCGCCGAAGAATTATCTTAGCCAGTAGCAATAACCCGCCGCAGCTGCACCGCCAACAGACCCACGCCCGCCAGACTCCAGACGATGGTGGGTCCCGAAGGTAGATCGAAACCGGCAGAGATCAGCAGTCCAAGCAGATAACCCAGGCCGCCAAGCAGATAGCCCCACGTGAGTTGCCTTTCCACTTCAAGAAACCGCACAGCTAATGCCGGAATGATCAAACTGGCGAAGACCAGATAAACCCC
>JBPEXY010000238.1:0-5585 GCA_052031065.1 Immundisolibacteraceae bacterium
AATGCTGGCAGCTGGGGCAGTAGAAGCTGCTGCGCTGGTTGTGGCGTTGCTGTTTGATTGGCGTTGAGCAGACCAGGCAGGGCTCGCCGGTGCGGCCATAAACAGCCAGCTCCTGGGCAAAGTACCCCGGTTTGCCATCGCCGGTCTGAAAATCTTTCAGGGTGGTCCCCCCGGCATCAATGGCTGCTCTGAGCCGCTGCTGAATCTTCACGGCCAGATCCCGCCACTGGCGACGGCTCAGCCGACGTGTCTGCGTTGATGGTCTGATACCGGCAAGAAACAGCGCTTCATTGGCGTAGATGTTGCCGACGCCGACCACCACATCGGCATTCATAATGAAGTTTTTTACCGCTATCCGCCGGCCATGCGCCGCCAGGTGCAGGTGGTCCGCCAGTTCGTCAGCGGACAGTTCCAGCGGTTCGGGGCCAAGGTGGACGAGCAGTTTGTGGGCTTCCGGTTCCTGTGCCCATAACAGCGCACCGAAACGGCGCGGGTCGTGGAGGCGCAGGGTGCGCCCGCTCCCCAGCTCAATATCGATATGGTCGTGTTTGCGACGGCTACTGCCGACCGGCAGGTGGCAGAGACTGCCCGACATGCCCAGATGGAGAATCAGGCTGCCAACCGCAGTATCTATGAGCAGGTATTTGCTACGACGGCGCAACCCGGTAATGGTCTGGCCGGCGAAGCGCTCCGGTAGTTCTTCTGGCACTGGCCAGCGCAGGCGGCCGTCGTGGACCCTGATCCGGCGGATTGTCTGCGCTTCACAGATTGGTGCCAACGCGCGGCGGGTGGTCTCCACTTCGGGTAGTTCAGGCATGGGGAAGCTCAGGCATGGGGAAGTCGTACCGTTGATTAGGGGCTGGGTGTGGGAGTTTCCGGTAACAGCTGTTTGGCCAGTTCCGGCTCAAGCTGGTGGGCGACACCCCGCTGCGGGCAGAGTAGACCAAAATCACCACCCTGTTCCAGCCAGAACAGGGTGAGCTCCTGGCGTTCGCCGCTACCGCTGTCGACCCAGTCGAGTCTGATCTTCGGCAGGGCGCCAAATTCGCTCCCGTCGGGCAGCGGTATTGCGCCCATGGTGTGCAGATGCTGCCAGCGCTGCGCAAGTGCGTTGAGCTGCGACTGGTCTAGGTCCAGCTCCAGCGGCTGATCGCCCTGTACCTGCCAGCCCTGTTGGGTGTTATGAATGACCAGACCGGGAAGCTCAATGCGGGTTAGCCGACTCTGTTCGCTGAGCAGGCGGTTGGCGACCCAGTCGACCCAGCGGGAGTTGGCGTGGTGGAAGTAGAAATCGTTAATCAGCACCACATCACCGTCGCTGAAACCGTAGCGCCGCTGGCCCACCGGGCTGCGACGACCGAAAACGAATCGGCTATCGGCAAAGGAGACGGTCACCTCAGCGCCGTCGCGCTGAAATTGCTGGTGTTCCATGCCAGTAGGGGTGAATCGTTCATAAACGGGGGCCGAAACCATCGCCAGTAGCGCCTCTACTTTCAGCTTGCTGGCCGGCTGGGTATAGGGGGTTTGCAGTTGCCAGCCGTCACCGTGGCGCACCAGGGTGATGTTCTCTTTGTCCGCTGTGCTAATCGTCAGCTGATCAATTTCTTCCGGCGTGAGGTTGGCGAGCAGCCGCCCCGGTTCACCCGCTGACGTCGACGGCTCTGTTCCCCGCCAGAGAAGTACCGCCAGCAGTGCGGCAAGTGCGAGCAGAAAAGCGTTAATGCGGTTTAGCGATAGCGCCACCAGGTCCTTGCTCCGATCAATGCATATAGAAGTGGCAGCAGAAACAGGAAACCGCCAGCGATAAACAGGGCGTGGGTCGGGGACAGATCCAGTTCAAGATCCGTTCGGGCAACCGGTGGAATGTTGATCAGTCGCTCATCTCCGGCAAGCCAGTTAATCATGTTGACTCCCAGCTGCAGGTTACCGCCGTTGCCGAGGTAGGCGTTGGAGAGAAAATCCCCGTCGCCAACCACCACTGCCCGCGCGGTTCTGGCCGGCGTTGGTTCCTGGCTGGCGGTCTGCGCAGGGCGCTCCATGGCCAGTGCAATGGTTGCCGGACCGCGTAGATCCTGCTGTGGGTCGAAGCTGACATCAGCGGTGAGTGGTCCCTGTTCCAGCCATCCCTGGTCGGCGGCGATGATCAACGGTTGTGACTGCCAGCGCTGGTCGGTCGGCGATACACCGGTGGCCAGCGGGAACAGGGTCGAAAGTTCAAACCGACCGAGAATGGAGTGCTCCCGGTAGTTGGCTCGGGTGGCGAGGGTGAAGGCGCCACTGCCGGTCAGCTCCATGCCGGCAGGATCGACCAGAGTGCCGGGCAAAAACCGGATACCCAGCTCGGTCGCCAGTGGCGTCAGACCGTGCAGAGATTTGCCGGTGTTGCCCGGCGCCGCCGGCTCGCCGAGCCAGAGTAGTGACCCACCTTCGCTGATGTACCCCAGCAGTGCGGCGACCTCGTGGCCACTCATATCTGTTTGCGGTGTTGTCAGCACCAATAGCGTTCCGGCGGTTGGCAGCGGCTGGCCGGGCCTGATCGGCGCTTCAATGACGCTGAATCCCTGGTTGCGCAGAGCCTGACTGAAACTACCAAAATCATGATTAGCCTGACCATCGGCTGCCGGTTGACCATGGCCGCTGATAAACCTGATTTCGATACCGGTTCCCCGGCTGAGTCGCAGAATTGCGTTGCTCAGGGACTGCTCATCCAGTTGACTGATGATTTCACTACGTTCACCAAACTGCAGGTGCAGCAGACCATCCTGGCGTACCCCGGCGGCGGCCGCTTCAGCAGGGAACCGGTCAGGGTTAATGTGGCGAAAACTGATCTGTTCAGAGTGTTGCTGGTAGCGACCGAGCCGTTCCTCAACAGCCCGGGCCAGGGCCTTGTCGCGGGTAAAAATGGTGGCGGTGAGCGGTTGCGACAGCTGGTTAACAATTTGCACGCTTGCTGGTGTCAGCGTGTGGCGAGCGGCGGCGGTCCAGTCGCTGTGGAGGTTGCGTTGCAGGGCCAAAGCGCCGGCCAACAGCGTAACCGTAACCAGCAACAGAATCGATATTGCCACCTGCCAGCGGGGGTGTAGGCGTTGCCCAGCCATCAACTGGCGCCTGTCAGTCGCTGACTCTGCAGCCTGAGTATGGTCAGTCCCAGCGGCAGAGCGGTCAGCAGTAAAAAGTAGATCAGGTTGCCACTGCCCACCCAGCCGCTCAGCAGAGCGCGAAAGTGGGTCAGGGTTGAGAGCGTCGGCAACAGTGCCGCCTGCGCCTGCGCCTGTGCGCCATTGCCGCCAGCGGCAGATTCCAGCAGCCAGAGGCCGAGCAGTAGTGCGAAAGAGATCATCACCGCAGCAGCGGGGTGGCGGGTCAATGAGGATGCCCAGAGGCCAACAGCGACGAAGGCGCCGCAAAGCAGGCCAAGTGCCAGCATGTTGGCGCCGAGCAGGCCCCAGTCCAGATCAACAGCGCCAGTCAGGCTCAGTGGCATTGCCAGCAGTGGCAGATTAAGCAGCAGCGTGAACAGGTAGAGGCCAGCAAACTTGCCCACCACGATGGCAGGTAACGCAACCGGTGCGCTGGTTAGCAGGACCAGGGTCTGGTCGCGCTGCTGCTCGGCAAAACTGCGCATGGTGATTAGTGGTAACACCATCATCATCAGCAGTCCGCTAGCGGCAAACAGGGGCGTAAATACCAGCTCGGTGACCCCCGGCGGGTTGGTCAGTGCCAGCAGCTGCGAACGGTAGGTGTCGTACTGTTCCAGGTGGATCAGAAAAAGCCATGCCTGAATCGCGCTTATCGCGCAGAGTGCTGCCCAGGCCAGCGGGCTGCGCAGCAGGCTCTTCAGTTCCCGTGTGGCGATCAACATGATCATTCTTGCTGTTCCTTGGGAATCGGCTGGTCTGGATCATTATCTGGCTCTGCTAGGGCCGCACCGTCCTGTGATGTGATTTGCAGAAACAGCTGCTCCAGCGACTGGCTGGTGGGTGAGAGTTGGCGGAGTTTCCAGCCTCGGGTGGCGCACTGCTGTAACAGCTGGTCCACTGCCCGGTCCGTGTCCGCCAGAGTGATTTCGATCTGGCCGGTGGTGGTGCCGGCTCGACAGCTCACGACGTCGGTGAGTTCCTTCAGGCTGTCACTGTCAACCGGCTGTTGAAAACGCAGCAGATAGGTCGCGCCGTTTTCTGCCTGCAGGTCAGCCAGGGCGCCCTGCAGCACCAGCCTGCCGGCGTTGATGATCTGCACATGACTACAGACTGCCTGCACTTCGCTGAGAATGTGGGTCGATAACAGAATGCTGTGTTGCTGCCCAAGTTCGCGGATCAGCTGGCGGATCTCCTCGATCTGTCGCGGATCGAGGCCGATGGTCGGTTCGTCGAGAATCACCAGTGGCGGTTCGTGAATGATGGCCTGGGCAATACCCACCCGCTGTTGGTAGCCTTTGGAGAGGTGGCCGATAAGCTTGTCAGTCACCTCGGTCAGACCACAACGCTCCACTGCCAGCTCCGCTGCCAGTTTAAGTTTTCTGCCGGCAAGCTGGTGGAGGCGACCACAGAAATGGAGAAATTCGTCGACACGGTAGTCCCGGTAGAGCGGTGGCGTGTCCGGCAGATAGCCAAACTGGTGTCGCGCCGTGAGTGGTTGGCGTTGCAGGTCGTAGCCGCCGAGGGTAATGGTGCCGCCAGTGGGTGCCAGGTTGCCGCTGATCAGCCGCATGGTGGTGGATTTGCCGGCGCCGTTGGGACCAAGAAAACCAACTACCTGCCCCGGACCGATGGAAAAATTAATGTCGTGTAGCACCGTGGTATCGCCGAAGCGGCGATGGAGGTGGCTAACTTCAAGTAGTGCTGGTGTCGACATAGCGGCAAGGTATCGGGTTACGGCGGTTGAAATCAACCCCGCAGCCCGGCGCATCGGCTCGGTCTGGTGCGGTTGCGGGCATAAAAAAAGCGCTGCTCCAGAAGGGGCAGCGCTTTAACTATCTGGTTGGCCGCAAAAAGAATTGTGGCGAACCCAGTTCGGTTGAGCCGGACTTACTTGATCTTGGCTTCCTTGTAAGTCACATACTGGCGGATTTTCGGATCAAACTTGCGCACTTCAACCTTCTCCGGGTGAAGTCTCTTGTTTTTGGTGGTGGTGTAGAAATGGCCGGTGCCAGCACTCGAAACCAGTTTGATTTTATCTCTCATCATTAAGCTCCCTTGCGTGCGCGAATGTCGGCCAGCACCGCGTCGATACCCTTCTTATCGATGGTGCGCATACCAGCCCGGGATACCCGCAGCTTTACGAAACGGTTTTCTGATTCCACCCAGAACCGGTGGGTCTGCAGGTTGGGCAGAAAACGCCGCCGGGTTTTATTGTGGGCGTGGGAGACGTTGTTACCGCTCATCGGCCGCTTGCCGGTAACTTCACATACTCGGGACATCGGTACTTCTCCGTCGAACTGTTCAAAATCAAAATAAGGTGGTGCGAATGACAGGGTCTGGCCGGAGTTTCCACAAACAGCATTATCGATTCTGTAACGGATACCGGCGGGCCTGCTGGCACAGGGCGCGGATTTATACCAGATTCTGCGACCACTGAACAGGGCT
>JBPEXY010000239.1:0-4701 GCA_052031065.1 Immundisolibacteraceae bacterium
ATCCGCACCATCTTTGGTGGCAAAGACCCGCATCCGAACTGGATGGTTGGCGGCGTACCCTGCGCCATTAACATCAACGATGACATGGCCGCCGGTGCGCCACTGAACATGGTTACCCTGAACCAGATCTCCTTCATCATCGACCAGACTCAGGAATTCATCCGCAACGTCTACGTACCAGACATCCTCGCCATCGGCAGCTTCTACAAAGACTGGATGTACGGCGGCGGCATCTCCAGCATGAACGTGCTGGCCTACGGTGATATTCCGGATAAAGCCAACGATTATTCTCCGGGCAACCTGATGATGCCGGTCGGCGCCATCATTAACGGCAAGCTGAACGAAGTGCATCCGGTGGATCTGCGTGATCCGAATGAAATTCAGGAGTTCGTACCCCACTCCTGGTACGAGTATCCGGATGAAGCCAAAGGTCTGCACCCATGGGACGGTATTACCGAGCCTAAGTATGAGCTGGGGCCAAACACCGTCGGTTCTCGCACCCACATCAAAGAGATCGACGAAACCGCCAAATACTCCTGGATCAAAGCGCCACGTTGGAAAGGCCACGCCATGGAAGTGGGCCCGCTGGCACGTTATATCGTTGGTTACGCTCAGGGGCACGAAGCCATCACCGAGCAGGTGAACTTCACCCTGAAGACGCTGGATATCCCGTTGGAAGGCCTGTTCTCAACCTTAGGCCGTACCGCTGCGCGGGCACTGGAAGCCGAATGGTGTGCCGACCAGATGCGCTACTTCATGGATAAACTGATGGGCAACATCAAAGCGGGCGATATCTCAACCGCCAATACGGAACGTTGGGACCCATCGACCTGGCCGAAAGAAGTCAAAGGCGTTGGCTTTGCCGAAGCACCGCGTGGCGCACTGGGTCACTGGATCAAGATCAAAGACACCAAGATCGAGAACTATCAGTGCATCGTACCGACCACCTGGAACGGCTCGCCACGTGACAGCCAGGGCGGTATCGGTGCCTTTGAAGCGGCACTGATGAACACCAAAGTTGAGCGCAAAGAAGAGCCGGTTGAAATCCTGCGCACCCTGCACAGCTTTGACCCATGTCTGGCCTGCTCAACCCATGTAATGAGCGAAGACGGTCAGGAACTGGCCAACGTCAAAGTCCGCTGAGCGAACGTCCGGAGAATACTATGAAAAAAATAATCACAACCACCCTGTCAGCGACACTTTTTTCAGCCCTGTTTGCACAGACGGCAGCAGCGCACGAAGGCCACCACGAAAATGGTCTGACCAGTCTGTTGGCGCACCTCAGTGCCAACCCGGATCACTGGGCTGCTCCGCTCATTCTGCTGGTCATCACAGGTGCAGGCTATGCCTGGTATCGTCGCCGCCTCGATGCCCGCAAAATGAACAGTAACGGTTCCAGCAACCACACTCACTGAGAAGAGGTCCAGCATGGAAGATACTAAAACCGTAAAACAGACTGCGGTCTATGTGTACGAGGCGCCCGTGCGCCTCTGGCACTGGATAAATGCACTCTCGATTACCCTGCTGGCCATCACCGGCTACCTGATCGCACACCCACTGCCCGCCTTTCCTGGTGAAGCCAGTGACTGGTTTGTGATGGGCTATATCCGCTTTATCCATTTTGCCGCAGCGTATGTGTTCACCATTGGTTTTATCGGCCGTATCTACTGGGCCTTTGTCGGTAATTCACATTCGCGTGAGCTCTTTGTGCCAAAGGTGCACACCAAACAGTTCTGGGATGAGCTGTGGCACGAGATCAAGTGGTACGCCTTCATCAGCAAAGAGCCTAAGAAGTACATAGGACACAACCCGCTGGCTTCACTGGCCATGCTGGTGGTGGTCGTGTTCGGTGGTTTCGCCATGATCCTGACCGGCTTTGCACTCTATGCAGAACAGGAAGGTCTGGGGAGCTGGCAGGACATGCTGTTTGGTTGGCTGATTCCACTGGTCGGCCAGAGCCAGGATGTCCGCATGTGGCACCACTGGGGCCTCTGGATTATCACCATCTTTGTCATGATTCATGTGTATGTGGCCGTGCGTGAGGACATCATGTCCCGCCAGAGCATTGTCAGCACTATGATCAGCGGCTGGAGAATGTTTAAGGACGACCGTCGCGACTGAGCGACAACCGTCTGCACACCTCCGCTTTCCTTCGCCTCTTCAGCGTTTTGCTGAGCCTGCTCCCTTCCCGGTGCAGGCTTTTTTTATACTTACTCAACTGATTCGGTTAAAGAATAACCACTGCACACCTTATTCTGGCAACCAGGTATTCATAGGCATAGTTTATATGTGGATATTTACATTCCAGTTTATGTAACTATCGATATATATCTAACCACACCATGCATGCCAACCAGTACCAGACAAAGCTTTCTCCATATATTTCAATTACTTACAAATGTCATTTAAGTCATAAGTGTTGGCACAGCCATTGCCATTATCAGGAGATACCGTGATTTCACTGAAACGCTACCCCGCCTGACAGAGGCTTTCCCCTCCGTTATGGCCATAACAACAACAGGGAGCAAACATGAGCGACGGGAACACTCCCCGCGTATTGATTCTGGGCATCGGCAATATTCTCTGGGCCGATGAAGGTTTTGGCGTCCGCGCACTGGAAACCCTGCAGCGCCAGTACGAATTCCCCGACAACGTCCAGTTAATGGATGGCGGCACTCAAGGCATTTACCTGGTGCAGTACATCCGTGACAGCGATGTACTCGTGGTGTTCGATGCCGTGGATTACGGCCTGCCCGGCGGCACCCTCAAGATCGTTGAAGGCGACGAAGTCCCGAAATTCCTTGGCGCAAAAAAAGTCAGCCTGCACCAGACTGGTTTTCAGGAAGTTCTGGCCCTTGCAGAAATGATGGGCGACTACCCGGAAAAGCTGATACTGATCGGAGTCCAGCCTGTGCTGCTTGAGGATTTTGGCGGCAGCCTCGATGATGCGGTAAAAGCCCAGATTCAACCTGCTATCAATACTGCCCTGAGTTATCTGGGCGGCTTTGGCATTACCGCCCGCCTGCGCAAAGAACCCCTGCAAGCTCCGATTGAAGCCGCCGGCAGCATCGCTGACATGAACCTGTATGAGCAGCAGCGTCCTGCCGCCAGCCGTGCCCGCAGGGACGGTGACGAGCGTGTTCTGTATTCAGAAGACTTTCAGGTGGAGTACCGTCCGGCGGACATCGAAGGCATGAGCGTTGCGCTCGACCACCATCTTGACCCCTATCGCTCAACTTCTTGTAGCTCAACTTCTGGTAGCTCACCCGCCAGCTCATCAACGACAGACGAATAAGCACAGGAAATGACGTATGTGCATTGGTGTACCCATGCAGATTGAACAGTGCCACAACGCCCTTGCCCTCTGTACGGACGGCAATGGCCAGCAACACGAAATCGACATCATGCTGGTTGGCCCACAGACACCGGGCACCTGGGTGATGACCTTTCTGAACACAGCCCGCGAAGTAATTCCCGCAGAGCAGGCCATGAACACCATTCAGGCTCTGCAGGCACTGGAGAAAGTCCAGCGTGGCGAAGACTTCGAGCACCTGTTTGCTGACCTGATCAACCGCGAGCCTAAGCTGCCGGAGTTTCTGCGCCAGCCTGACACCACGAATGAAGCTCCCCCTGCGGAGACAATGAATAACAACAACACTGAAACCACTGAGGATTCCTGATGCCATCCCCTTTAGTTGAAAGCATGCTGGAGCGCACAGGCCTGCCACGCATCACCGCAGAGACCTACAACGCCTTTCTGGCCGACAATGAGCAGGTTGTACTCTTCTTCTGCGAAAACCCGGAACGCTATCCGGAAAGCAACGACGTCGCCATGGTGCTTCCAGAAATCCTCAAAGAATACCCGGATCTGAAAGGCGCCATCATTGACCGCAGTTTTGAGCGCGAGCTGCAGAAGCAGTTTGATTTCACCCGCTGGCCGGCGCTGGCGTTTTTCGTGAACGGCGATTATCGCGGCAACATGACCGGCATCCAGAACTGGGACGACTACACCACCCAGATCCCGGATCTGCTGTCTGATTCCCCAACCTCCATCCCACTCATCAACCTGCAGGAAACCAGCGCATGAGCTCCGATAAAGACTCCATCATCTTCACCGATGCGGCCACGGCAATGACTGGCCCGGGCAGCCAGCCCGCTGAAACCGACGGTGCCGAACTGGACATCCTGCAACTGCCCTCTGGCATGGATACCTACGAACAACCGATACTGCCAGAGCCCGAAGATGTCTCTCACCTGACCACAGGCATCAAACGTCTGGAGCAACTTCTGGCACTCATGGAAAAGTGGCAGGCAGGCAAAGCCAATGTCGACATCGCGGTGGATGACCTGGATGCTGCAAACCGCGATCTGGTCGATCAGGTACTTGGCGAAGGTGAAGTCAGTATTCTGTTTGGCGGTGACGGTCATATCCGTATTCAGGAAGGTGTGCTCTGCGGTGTCTGGCGCATACAGCACATGAACAGTGCTGGTCAGGTAACCCATGATCACATTGAGGTTGGCCCTATCCCATCACTGGTGCAGCACACAACCTTCGCCAAGGCACAGTCTCGTGTCGATGAGAACATTGAAGACGTCGGCGATGGTGTCATCAATTCACCACCACTGTTGGCCGAAATTAACGAAGTGCTCGAAGACTTCACACCCGGTGATATCACCCACACCATCAATCTGACCCTCCTG
>JBPEXY010000024.1:0-21572 GCA_052031065.1 Immundisolibacteraceae bacterium
GGGGGGGGGGGGGGGGGGGGGGGGGGGGGGGGGGGGGGGGGGGGGGGGGGGGGGGGGGGGGGGGGGGGGGGGGGGGGGGGGGGGGGGGGGGGGGGGGGGGGGGGGGGGGGGGAGGGATGAATGCCGTGGTAAAACGGGTTGATACCCTGTTCGACCCCCTCCTGATTGGTGTGGACGATCAGCTTATGACCCTTTTCGGCGCAGGTGTCGTCACGAAATTTCACCATCTCGCGGAACTTCCAGGTGGTGTCCACATGCATCAGCGGAAACGGCAGCGGACCCGGTGCAAAAGCTTTTTCCGCCAGCCGCAGCATTACCGAAGAGTCCTTGCCGATGGAGTAGAGCATCACCGGGTTGGCAAATTCGGCGACCACTTCTCGGATGATATGGATACTTTCTGCTTCCAGTTGCTGAAGCTGACTTAATCGATAGCTGTCCATAAACTCAGGATTCCTGCTGTTTGTCGCAAATGACCTGGTCGCTGCGCAGTTGATCTATCAGCAGTGCGACACAGGCTTCCACGCCATGTTCGGCGGTATTGATGGTGATTTCAGGGTTTTCCGGTGGTTCGTAGGGGGCGGAGATGCCGGTAAATTCGGCGATCTCTCCGGCTCTAGCTTTGCGGTAAAGCCCTTTCGGATCGCGCTCTTCGCAAACTTCCAGTGGGGTGGTCAGGTAGATCTCCCGGAATCGGTTAGGGCCGACAGCGTCGCGCGCCATTTGCCGATCCACCCGGTAAGGTGAGATGAAGGCGGTGAGGGTGATCACCCCGGCATCGGCAAACAGGTTGGCCACTTCGCCGATACGGCGGATATTTTCGGTGCGATCCTCAGCACTGAAACCGAGGTCGCTGTTCAGCCCGTGGCGAACATTATCCCCATCAAGTACGTAGGCGAAATGGCCCTGTTCGATCAGGCTCTTTTCCAGTGCGGTAGCCACCGTCGATTTTCCCGAGCCGCTGAAGCCGGTGAACCAGAGCACACAGCCACGCTGTTTGAGTCGGCTTTGGCGCTGTTCAGCGGAAATGAGGGAATGATGAGCGACGATGTTTTTGCTGGTGGGATCTGGTGGGGTCACGATGAAAGCTGGCAAAGGATGGATTAAAAACCTGAAACGATGCTGTCAAGTATAAAGAATACTGGAATCGGGGTGAGCGCGGGCCATCGCGGAAGATGAAATTTCTGTGAATCCTTTTTTTTTTCACCGAATAACCGTGCTTGATAGCTGACTGCGTCTCGAAACTAGATTCCGTCACCGTTATTGAAGTAGTCCACATGCAGTCCACACTCTTTTCCGTATTGCTCATCTTCCCACCACCAGCGACCGGCACGGGTCGGCTCGCCGCTGGTAATCGCCCGGCTGCAGGAGGCGCAACCGATACTGGAGTAGCCACGGTCGTAAAGTGCATTGTAGGGTACTGAAAAATCCCTGATGAATTCCCAAACCTGGCTATCGCTCCACTCAAGCAGCGGCAGGATTTTGAATAGCTGGCGTGCGGGATCCCAGGTTTCAGCTTGCAGGTTCGCCCGTTCGGCTGAATGGGCCTGGCGCTGCCCGGAAAGCCAGGATTTTTTCCCAATCAGGGCACGTTGTTGTGGCAGTACTTTGCGCACATGACAGCAGCCACGCCGCAGCTCGGGTGATTTGCGGAAACCGTTGATACCGTGTTCGGAAACATACTGTTCCACATCTCCGGTGGCAGGAAACAGCCACTGAATTTTCAGCCCGTAGCGCTCTTCCAGTTGCTCGGCGACCTGGTAGGTTTCATCCGGCAGTCGCCCGGTATCAATAGAGAAAACGGGAATTTCGAGTCGAAGCCGGGCGATCAGATGGATCATGATGCCGCTTTCCAGTCCAAATGCGGTCGCCAGAGTGGTTGGCGCCAGCTCCAGCTCGGCCCGCTTCAGCCTGCTGATTGCCAGTGCAACATGGGGCTGCGCAGTGTTGATGGTGGGATGGCTGCTCATCATGGCAGCAATTGTAGTGGCCAGCTATTTATTCTATAAAAGAATAAATAGCTATTTTTATATTCCAAAACCAGGGGTGAAGCCGGAGTCGGCCCCTTCCAACATCAGCAATCATGCCCGCAACAAATCGTATCCGCGGGCAGCCTTGCTGATGTTGGAAGGGTGCAACGGCAGTGTTCCCCCTAACAGTCGGGCCAGCTGTTGAAGTGCAGCGAGATCACCTTTTTTAAGTTCAAGCTCTATTTCGCAGATGTTTTCCTGTCGATCCCCGGCGTTAACCTCACCCCGGTCGAGCACAATTTCAATCGATCGCCCCGGATCTTCGAACAGCCAAAGGGTGCGCTGAAAACGGGTGGTAAAAACCGGCAACAGAGAGAGACCGTTGAGCCAGTCCAGGGTCCTGCTACTGGCGCCAGCCTGTTCAAGCTTTCCCAGGTCAAGTTCGCCGCTGTCGACCTGACACTCCCACTCATCGCGCATATGCAGTCCGTCAACGCTTTCACCGGCGCTTTTCAGGGTTTGCCACCAGTGCCGGCCGTCAAAGCGGGTGCGTAGCGCTATTCGCTGTTGCTTCAATTGCAGATCGCGAGTGTCAAAATAGGTGTTATGCAGTTGTAGAGTTTCCACGGGGCAACGGCTGAGCATTGGCAAGGTCGCCAGTTTTGCTGCGTTTTGGGGGTCAATCTCGAATTTCATTTCAATTTCAGTCGCCACGGCTGGACCCCATGAAGATAATCTTTGATCGCCACCGATGAGGTGTGGCGGATTGATGATCGTGAGTGGACCTGAATTGTAGGCAAAGGAAATGGAACAGACGAGTCGGTTATTGAAGATCATGGCGCAACTGCGCGATCCTGAGGACGGCTGCGAATGGGATTTGCGCCAGGATTTCTCATCGGTCGCCCCCTATACCATCGAGGAGGCTTACGAGGTTGCCGATGCGATCCGTAGAGAAGATCATCGGGATTTGCTTGATGAACTGGGCGATCTGCTGTTGCAGGTGGTTTTTCACGCACAGATGGCGCAAGAGCTGGACCTGTTTGATTTCGAGCAGGTCGCACGGGGCATTAGCGATAAACTGGTCCGACGCCACCCCCATGTGTTTGCCGGTGTGGTGTTTGATACCGATGAGCAGCGGCGCCAGGCGTGGGAGCAGATCAAGCAGCAGGAGCGTCGCGGTAAACCTGAATCAGCTGATGACACCAGCGCACTGGCCGGGGTGACCGTGGCGCTGCCCGGTTTGATGCGTGCTGAGAAACTACAGCGCCGAGCCGCGGACATCGGCTTTGACTGGCCCGATGTGGAGCCGGTATTCGACAAGATAGCTGAAGAATTGGCGGAGGTGCGCGAGGCCGCAGCCAGCGGCGATCACAGTCGCATTGTGGAGGAGATCGGTGATCTGCAGTTTGCCGTGGTCAATCTCGCCCGCCATCTCAAGGTTGAGCCGGAACCGGCGATGCAGACTGCCAACGAAAAATTTGAACGCCGCTTTCGCGCCGTTGAATCGAGATTAGTGGAGCTCGGAATCGATCCGGTGTGTGCGACCCTGGAACAGATGGATCGGGCCTGGGACGAGGTGAAAGCGGCGGAGAAATCCCGCTGAGAACGGTGACATGATGTCGATAGTGAAACGGCAGCGATTTTAATGGCTAACCCGTTTACCGATGAAGGGGTGATCAAACTGGCCGAAGTCAATCCGGCGCGCAGAAGGTTTACCCGTTTGCTGGGATCACCAGGTGCGCTCGACCTGACCGAACTTGCCTTTGCCATTGCCGAAGAGGAGCGCGGTGCGGTCGACCTGTCGGCGAGTCGCGACCAGCTGGCAGCGCTGGTTGCCGGGCTGAAGCGGCAGCTGCAATCGGCCAACCCCGGCTCAGCGGCTGAACAGTCGCGGTTGCTGTGTCGGTTTCTGGCTGGTGATCAGAGTTTTCTGGGTAACCAGGACGACTATTATGAGGTGGATAACAGCTGCCTTGATCAGGTGCTGCAACGCCGGCAGGGTATTCCCATCTCTTTGGCGCTGGTTTATCTCCACGTCGGCAACGGCGCCGGATTGAATGTCAGGGGGGTCAACTTTCCAGGACACTTTCTTGTCGCGGTTGATTGTGACCAGGAACGGGCGCTGATCGACCCTTTCTCCGGCCAGCCTTTGAGCGAATCGCAGCTGCAGCAACTGCTGCAACAGCAGACCGGTGATCAACAGAGTTTGCTCGCTTCCCTGCACCGTAGTTGCACGGTCGGCGAGATCCTGCAGCGGATGTTAAATAATCTGCGTGGTATCTATCTGCAACGGGGTGAAGCTGAGCGGGTGCTGGCCTGTTGTGACCGCATTTTACTGATTGACCCCGACAACAGCCGGGAGATCTTTCAACGAATTACCGTTTACGAACAGCTCAACCGGCAGGCGGAAGCTCTCGCTGAGTTGATCCGATTACGTGGGTTACTGGATGAAACTCCGTTTCGTCATGAAGTGGAACGCCGTATTCTGGATCTGGACACCGGCGCTGCACCGCTGCAGTAATGTTGGCTGATTTTAGAATGACAAATAACCGCAAACAGAATGCTGATTTCACCAACCTGCCGCTGGCGGAATTAAACCGCGAACAATGGGAAGCGCTCTGCGATGGCTGTGCCCGCTGTTGTCAGATCAAGCTGGAGGACGAGGAGAGTGGTGATCGCTACCTCACCAGTGTGGTCTGTTCCCTGCTTGATCAGCAAACGGGTCGCTGCTGCGACTACCCCAATCGATCACAACGGGTGCCTGACTGTGTGGTACTCGACCCTGATAACGCCGGTCAGTTGGACTGGATGCCTCCCACCTGTGCTTATCGATTGCGTGCCCAGGACCAGCCTCTGGCAGAGTGGCACCCACTGGTTTCGGGGGATCAACAGAGCGTGCATGATGCTGGTATCTCGGTCATCGGTAAGGTGATCAGTGAGGCGGTGGTGGACGATGAGGAGCTGGAAGAGTACGTCATCGCCCGGTTGCCACCGGCTCTGAAAGACAGGGGGGAATCCAGTGCCTGAGTGGCCAGAACAGGAATCGCCAAAAAATAAGTCGACAAAAAATAAGTCTTCAGAGCAGGAACCAGCAGAACAATCCTTCAGCCGGCAGCAGGTGATCATTCAGCCCAGCCGTGGTGCCCGGCTGCGGATGCTGATGCTTGGCGTGGCGATGGTGGTGCCGTTGTTGGTGCTCGCCCCCCTGTTGAGCCGATACCATCACCTTGGTCGGTCGTTGCTGGTGGAACCTCTATTACTGGAGAGCTTTGAGCAAACCCGTGGCTTTGTATTGTTGATTTACGCCGGGGTGGTGCTGGTGGTTTGGTTTCTCTCCTACCGGCTGGCGCTGCTGGCCCGCAATATAGGTGAGCAGCGCCGGTATCCGCCGGCTCAGAGTCAGGTGCTGTTCCCCACCGAGCTGCTGGAAGGCGATAGGGCAGAGCGGATGCGTCGTCTCTGCAATCTGGTTTCACTCCTGTTGATCGTCATTGCCGTGGTGCTTTTTTACGGGCTGGTGTTGTTCTATCTGGAGTCAGTGGCACTGCTGGAAATCGCCCGGGAATTCGCGGCGATGTTCCAGGGACAGGAGCTGTAGGCGGGGGCGGTCACTTATCGTCGTTAAGTGTTGTGTGTCTGTTTTTCCCCCGGTTGCGGGTCTCAGCGATAGTCAGCGTGGCCAGTCCGCCGACGATTAGCACCAGTCCCCCAAGGTTGTCGCCGGTAATCGGCTCGCCCAGTACCATGGCTGAAGCCACCATGCCGGTTACGGGTACTCCGAGGGTCCCCAGAGAGGTGGTTAGTGCCGGCAGCGCGCGGGTTACCGTCACCATTCCCCAGGTGCAGAATCCGGTGGCGATGGGGCCGTTGTAAAGCAGAATCGCCCAGAGCTCGCCGCTCCAGGCAATCGGTCGGTCACCTTCGACGATCAGCGCAATGGGTAGCAGCGCCAGGGTGGCAATGGCAAATTGCCAGGGGGCAAGCGACAGCGGTGTACCGTGCCATTGATGACCGCGAATCTGCACAATCAGAATTGCCCAGAGTAGCGCAGCGAACATCAGCGTGCCGTTACCGATGAGCACGTTTCGGTCATGCCAGTCGAAACTGCCGGGATTGAACATCACCATCACTCCTGCCAGGCCGAGCAGAAACCCCACCGCCTTCCAGCGGCTCACCGGTTCGCGTAGCAGTAGCAGAGAGATGGGTAGCACCCAGAGCGGCGTGGTGTAGGCCAGAATTGAAGAACGCCCCGCAGGAACATACTGCAACGCGAAGGTGGCCATGCCTATAAAGGCTGCCATCTGGATTAACCCGACGCTGATCACGATGGGCCAGTCCTGACGGTGGGGCCATTTCAGCTGACCGCTGAGTGCGGCGACGATAAACATCGCGACGCCGCCAAGAATCATGCGCGATGCGGCAAAACTGAATGGGCCGATACCTTCCAGGCCGGTTTTCATGATCGGCCAGTTAACGCCCCACAGCAGTATGATCACTCCCAGTAACAGCAGGGCAATGCGAGGAGAAAGCGCGGAATTAGAGGGGGTGGACATGATTCCAGTTGTGGTCGATGAAGTAGATGGTGTGACAGCGAGGGTGGCCTGCCGAGTTTTTCCAGTGTCAGCGATATCCGCTGATGCCGGTTTTCAATGCATCGGGCGTCAGTTACAAATGTTGGTGTGTTCTGGTGCAAGTGTAGCGGCTGCATCAGCTGTCGGTGGTGGCGGGCTTAAATTATTTCCGGCCGGATAGTTTTTGGATACCCAGGCAGTAATTGGATACCCTTGGTGACCTGAGCCTTCCAGAATCGCGCGCTGACTGGCTGATGGTAAGCCGGTGACTGTTCCGCCACGGGCGTTTTTGACAGGTTCATACCAGTTAAACCAGCGCTCGTTGCCGATGAGCCAGAATCCCCGGGAGAGGAAAATGACACAGAGATTGGCAGGTAAAGTGGCGCTGGTGACCGGTGCAGCAGCGGGGCTTGGGCAGGCATTCAGTGTCGCCATGGCGCGCGAAGGCGCGTCACTGGTGCTGTCGGACAAGGTCGATCCGGACGCGACCGCCGTGGCAATTGGCGAACTGGGTGGCGAGACGCTGTCGGTTCACTGCGATGTCACCCGTGAGAGTGATATCAATGCCATGGTTGAAGCGGCAATGGAGCGTTTCGGCCGGATCGACATTCTGCTCAACAATGCCGGCATCTACCCGCTGGCAACGCTCGAAGAGACCGATAATGAACTTTGGCAGCGGATTATCGGCATCAACCTGACCGGAACCTTCATGTGCAGCCGCGCGGTGGTTCCGCACATGAAAGCCAACGGCGGCGGCAAAATTATCAATATCAGCTCCGGTACTTTTTTTATGGGCAGTCCGGGACTTTCGGCCTATGTCGCGACCAAGGGCGCAGTGATCGGCCTGACCCGCTCGTTGGGTGCGGAACTGGGTGAGCACAACATTCAGGTTAACTGTATTGCCCCAGGGCTAACCACCACCCCCGGGGTTACCGGCGGTATGGGTGATGAGCTCCGCGACGGGGTGGTGATGTTGCAGGCGATTAAACGCCGCGAGGTTCCAGAGGATATGACCGGAACGGTGGTTTTTCTTGCCTCTGCTGATAGCGATTTCATGACCGGGCAGGTGATGCTGGTGGACGGTGGTGCTGCTTTTAATTAACACCGGGTAACAACGGGCCGGTTTCTCAGCGAGGAATAAAAGAGGCAGCAGGGCAATTGAATCTGCCCAGCTGCCTCGCTCCGTTTATCGTTAATGGGGCTTTTAGTCTTTATTGATAAGCCTCGAACAGGTCGATGGCGATGCCGGTGCAGACCAGTTTGATCGCCGCTATACAGGCGGCCTGGGTCTCGGTGTCATTTTCATCAATGTAGGCATCGAGCATACGCAGCCCATCATTGCCGTGCTCCATCTCCACTTCACCGCCGTGGATGGTGAACCACTCCGCATCAGCTTCCTCAAGGCCGTAGTTGGCGACCACCGCCTTACCCATGCCACCAAAAATCTGTGGTGTTACAGTTTCGATTCCCACCGCTGCCGCAGCCATTCCCTCAATCCATGGGCGGTGGTAGCAGTAGGCTTCCAGGACCATACGCAGGCGCAAAATAAAATCCGAGTAGTCGTATTCCCAGTCGGGACCATTGACGATACTGTCGCCATCACCACCCAGCTTGTTGATGGCATGAGCGAGCATAAATGGGTGGTCACGTTCGATAAACGCATTTTCCAGCAGCGCCGCTTTAGCCTGATGATCGTTTTTTGGTGCCCTGGCTGCGAGCGCCGCCACATACTCAGGAAAACCGGTGATCACCCAACACAAATCTGAAAGTAGTTTGATCAGTTTTTCGCGGGGGAAAGTGCCGGTGCGTATCTGCTCCATTACCGGATGGTTGTAGCCGGTTTGCGCCATCGGTATCAACATCTTATCGCGTAGCTTGTTCAGCCAGGCGCTGTTAACGTCTGTTAGATAGCTGGTTGCTTCCGTCGCTGCTGTAGCCATAGTGTCTCCTCCTCGTCACCTGGACGCTCCTGATTAATATAAGCAGACAACGTCGTGTTTTACCTGCTCTCCTCAAGACGCCGTCGAGGCGATCATACTCCTGCTGATGAAAAAAAAACAAAATCTGGTCGGGATAGGCTGTCATTCCAGCCGCAGTGCCGACCGGCGGTAGAATTGCTATCGCGCTGGCAGACGGGTATGCCGTTAAGCGCGAAAATCGTTTTGAGGGATAGATGGACGGACTCGGCAACTGGAAGGTCTACATGGTGCGTTGCGCTGACAACACTTTCTATACCGGTATCACCACTGATCTTGATCGGCGCATTAGTGAACATAATGGCGGTCGTCGTGGTGCGCGCTATACGCGTAGCCGCCGTCCTGTTGAACTGGTCTATTCTGAACCGGCCGCCACTCGCGGCTGTGCCGCCCGGCGCGAGTGGCAGATCAAGGCTTTAACAGTCTCTGAAAAAAAAGCACTAATCGACGCAGTGGGTTCCGTTCAGTTCAAGGTCACGGTCGACTAGTTTGGGGTTTTGCCCGGAAGCATTACTCGCTTTTCAGCTCTGCCCTGAGCCTTTTTAGCTCCTCCGGAAGTGCTGTCGGGCTGGTGATCGGATCGCTGCAGCGTTCTCCAGCACAGGCGTAAATGGCTGGTTTGCCGAGGTCCTGCCTGTTTCCTGGCCGTTCGATGCGAATCACCTTGGTCGGTTCATAGGCCGCCAATGCTGCACGATGCAGTTCCGCAGTTTGTTGATCCAGTGAGGTGGTTACGATGCGGATGTCTACTGGCGGGTGGACCAGCTTATCGAGAGTCAGCAGGTATTCGCCCAGCTGGTAGCCCTGATATTGGAGTACCGGGTTGTGGCTAATGACCCTCAGGCTGGTTTCCGCCAGCTCAGTAAATCTTCGGTCACTGAGTTGTCTGCCCAGGTCGATCAGAAAATCGGCCATTAAGGCGTTGTCGATAAACGGTTTGTAGTTTGCGCTGCGCTCTCCCAGCTTGATTGGCATTAGCGGTGTAGCGTAAAAGCCGCCGTCGTCAAGATCGTACAGGTAGGAGATAGTCGCCTCGCCCAGACGTTGTGCGCGTCTCAACCAGGTCGGATTCGAGGTGGCGCGAAACAGAGCGAGTAGGGCCTGGCCGGTCAGTGCCTGGGTGCGCAGGTAGAGTTTCTGTCGGCCCGGCAGCTGCCGCAGACGCTCTGCGCTACGTTCGCCGTAACGGGGTGGTGGATCCTGAGTAGTCTGTGCGTACCAGCCATCCGGCAACAGATGGTGCGTGACCAGATAAGTGGCGGTAATCTCTGCCTGTTGGAGATATTGATCGTCGCCGGTGGCTTCGTGGAGGCTCACCAGAGCGCTGATCAGCCGCGCATTGATATCGGCGAACACCGTTTTATCAACCGCCGGCAAGCCGTGCGCGCGCCGGTCTGTGTCCTGCATCAGGTAGTAGTCGTTGCGCACTGTTGCCGGGCTAGCGGTGATCGATCTGGCCGGTTCGCCATCCTGGCTGGCGTAATAGGCGCCACTGGGCGAGCGCAGAAACTGGTTGAGAAAACTGTAGATGCGTTCAGCATCCTGGCGCCAGCGTCGATCGCCAGTGTGGTGATAGAGCTCGGCAAAATTGGCCAGGACTCCGGCCTGAAGTGCCGTTTTCTTTTCGTTAGCCACGCCTTTGGTCCAGTCGTCCGGGTTGTCACCACTCTCAGTTGCAGCGGCGACGCCACCCCAGACCGGGTCGATCAGGTCGCGAATACGGTTCTGGGTTTTCACCGCCCGTTCCAGCCACTCGGGATCACCGGAACTATGACTGCGGCGCAGCGCATAACTGACGGCTGCCGGCAGCGGGCTTTTGGTTTTACCGCCCCAGCCGCCGGTGGCCAGGTCATAAAAGCTGTCGAGGCGCTGCTCCGTGTTTAGCAATAGTTCCCCTAAAGAGGTTTCCACTGCTTTCCCGGTTTCCGGAAAGGGGTCAGCAACTCTATTGCCTCGCTGTTGGTGCTGTTCGATCAACTGGTCAAGAATGGCGATGAAGTTTTCCGGGCTGTAGTTTCCGCGCAACGCTTTGATCTGCGCGCCGTCTGGGTTGAAAAAGATCAGCGCCGGCCAGCCCCAGGCGGCGTAACGTTCGCTGAGATCCGGTTGTGCCTCGGCATCAATTGAGATGGCAACAAAATGACTCTGAAGCCGCGCAATCACGTCTGTGTTGGCGAGAGTCACCTGGTGCATCCGCTTGCAGGCAGGACACCACTGGGTCCCCACCTCGACAAAGATCAAGCGGTTCTTGTCGCGGGCGGTGGCGAAGGTCTCCTGCTCCCATGGCTGCCAGTCGATCGCGCCACTCTGGCTGGTGGGTGAAAGCAGGATTAATGTCGGGACCAGCAGGACCTGCAGAATTCGCCTGGTGGGGGCAAAAAGTTGAGTCATAGTGTTTTAGGGAACTGCTTTGGGTTAATTGGGAGCTGATCTGGGGCGAAGAGACCGTGCAGCCGACTGGTTTGTTGATGATCCGACCGATTATGACCGGGGTTTGGCGAGTCGGTTCCCGACGGTCGCGCGCCGGATCTGCTGCTGCGTAACAAGAGCTGTCAACTTCGGCCGTTGTAGAGTTAGCTGATTTCTGCTGGCAGACCGATCATCTCGCAGGAAATATTCCACACCTTATCAGCGATCTTGCTGTCCTGGGCGGCGGCAGAGGTCTTTGCCGGCTTGCAGTTTATAAAGTACTGCCCGCTGATCCCAGCAACTGCGGGGTCACTGGCCAGATAGATGCTGGTACGGGCACCCGCCTCCGGCCCCCGTAGAAACAGCTTCATCAACTTTGGTGTACCGCCGAGATTGGTGGCGATGACCCCCGGGTGCAGGCAGTTAACGGTAATGCCGAGACCCTGCCAGGCTTTGGCAAGGTGGTTGCTGGCCATGATCAACGCCAGTTTGGATTGACCATAGGATTTGAACATCTTGTATTTCTGTTGCCACTGCAGGTCGTCAAGCTGAATCAGCCCCATCCGGTGAACCTGGGAGGAAACGTTGACCACGCGGCCACCGGCGGCGGCGAGGGGTTCTTGTAACAGGCGTGTCAATAGCAGCGGTGCGAGGTGGTTTACTGCCCACTGCAGTTCAAATCCATCGGCGCTGGTCTGGCGTTTTTCGCACATCACTCCGGCGTTGTTCACCAGCACATCCAGTTGCTCAAAACGTTCGTCAATCGTTGCGGCCAGCTGGCGCACCGAATCGAGGGAGGCGAGGTCGGCGTTAATCAGGTCGATCTGGGCATTGCCCGACTGCTGCTGGATATCTGCAACCGCCGCTTCCCCTTTGGCCTCATCACGGCAAACCAGGGTAATGCTGGCACCCAGTCGCGCCAGTTCGGTTGCTGTTGCTTTACCGATGCCCGAATTACCGCCGGTGATCACGCACCGCTTGTTTTCCATCGATGGTTTGCTCATTTCCCGGTCTCCTCCTCAAGTCTGCTTGCTGATTCCACAGCAGCGTCAGGAGAATAATAACTGACTACCGGTAGAGCAGGGGATGAAGTGGGGCCAGGGTGGACAGAATGAATTATCTGCTGGCTGGGGTCGCCAGAGGCCGATCGGCAGGTTAAATTGACCTGTGAGCAAATGCGGTTAACCAGGGCGCTTTCACGGGGCTCTGTGCATGAAGCATCATCAGTCGTTTTACCGGAGGAAGGAACGCATGAAGGCAGTCGTTGCGCATGAATTAAACCGTTTTTCGGTGGAGGAGGTGACCCTCGACCCACCGCAGGCGGGCGAGGTTAAAGTGAAGATGATGGCAACAGGGGTTTGTCATTCAGACCTTTCGTTGATCAACGGTACCATTCCCAACCCCTTCCCTACCGTACTGGGTCACGAAGGGGCAGGAATCGTTGAACAGGTTGGCGACGGGGTGACCAATGTCGCGGTGGGTGACCATGTGGTGCTCTCTTTTGTGCTCAATTGCGGCGAATGTTTTCACTGCGAGCGGGCAGAGCCACACCTCTGTATTGGCGGTAAACCGGAACTTGGTATGCAGCTTGACGGCACCACCCGGGTGAAAATGAATGGTGAACCCATCGCGGTGATGTCCTGGCTGGGCAATATGGCTGAGTATGCGGTGGTGCCGGCGGCCTGTGTGGTGGCGGTGCAGCGTGATGTCAGTTTTCAGGCCGCTGCGCTGGTTGGGTGTGGGGTGATGACCGGCGTCGGTGCGGCGATCAAGACGGCAGATATCAGACCCGGTTCCACGGTTGCTGTCGTTGGTTGTGGCGGTGTTGGCCTGTCGGTGGTGCAGGGCGCCCGTATCGCCGGTGCCGGACGGATCATCGCTGTTGATCTGTCGCAGGAGAAGATGGCGATGGCGATGGCGGTCGGTGCCACGGAAAGCGTCGATCCGGGTAGCAATTTTGTTAAGGAAATTATGGCCAGAACCGATGGTATCGGCGTTGATTACTGTTTTGAAGTGATCGGCAATACCAAGGTGATCGAACAGTGCATCAAGGCGACACGCCGTGGTGGAACTGCTGTGCTGGTGGGTGTCGGCCCCATGAGCGAGCGCTTTTCGATCAATGCGCTGACCTTGCCACTGAGTGGCAAAACGATCAGGGGCTCGATGTATGGAAGCGCCAATTTCAAGGTTGATTTCCCCATGTTGCTGGGGCTTTATCAGGGTGGCAAACTCGACCTGGATCGTATGGTAACCCGTACCTATACCCTCGATGAGGCGCCGCAGGCTTTCGCCGACCTGGAAGCGGGAATCAATGCCAGAGGTGTGATCGTTTACGATTAGCGCGTTGCTGGCCGCATCGCTCCTACTGAGATGGAACTGCTGGCGTTAGCTAACCCCGGCAGCTTTTAGATGACTCGCATAGGCACGGTCACACACCTTGATATGGTGGGTCAGCCAGTCGGTGAGAAAGGCGAGAATTTTCTGTTCGACGTTTTTCTCACCGGACTGCAGTTCCGTCAGTAGCCGTTTCACATCCTCTACCACCTTTCGGTGCTCGGCGATATGGCTGTCAAAGTCGGGGTAGGCGTGTTCCTGCAGTAGCTGCTCTTCGTAACTAAAGTGAGTGTGGGTGTAGTCAATGACTCCCTGCAAGGTACGACCAATGGCTTGAGCACCTCTTTGTCGTTTTATCTGGTAGTTGCAGGTGTTTACCAGCTCAATCAGCTGCTGGTGTTGGCGGTCAATTTCGCCAATCCCGGTGGCGAATGAATCGTTCCAGTCAAACAGCTTGGCCGCCTGCCATGCCGGGTGTTGGCCCGCATCCGGGTCGATCTCGAAGCGGCCCATCACCGCCCGGATCTCGCTGGAGATCGCTGAGATATTGTGGCTGACTACCGCAGCTTCACGAATGCTTCGGTGGGTCTCGGAAGAAATTTCCGATACCCGCGAAATGCTGTCGTTTACGGTGCTGGCGGTGGCTGCATGTTGTTGTGTTGCGGTGGCAATGGCCGCCGCCTCTTCGTTGATGCTATCGATCTGATCGTTGATTGATAGTAATAGCTGACTCGCTTCGGTAGCTTCGGCGGCACTGCTTGAGGCCTGCTGCTCACCGGCCTCAATAGCGGATCGGGCCAGCCGCGCATCTTCCTGAAAGCGGGTCAGGACCTTCTGGATTTCGCTGGAGGAAGTTTGCGTCTGTTGTGCCAGGGTGCGTACCTCCTCGGCCACTACCGCGAATCCACGACCCTGCTCACCGGCTCTGGCAGCTTCGATGGCAGCGTTGAGAGCCAGCAGGTTGGTCTGGTCAGCGATACCATGAATGGTCTCCAGAATTGAGCCGATACTATCGGTATTCTGTTCCAGGGTGGCGATTACTTCACTGATCTGTTTAAGCTGACCGGCCAGCTGAACTGTCTCTTCGGCATTATTCACGACGACGGTTCTACCGTGGGCAACGGCGCTACTGGTCTGTTGTGTGTTTTCACTGACCCGCTGGATACGGGCAGCAAGTTCCTGGTTGGATTGCAGCATTTCGGCCAGATTATCTGACGCCTGGTCGAACTCGCGGAGTTGTTGTTCCATCTGGGTGCGGGTGTAGTAGGTTGTTGCATTTAGCCCGCCGGAGAGGTTGTCCATGTGGTTGGTAGTGCCGAGTAACCTGCCAATGGTTCTGGAGAGGGAGGCACTGGCGTGATCCACTGCTGTTTCAAGTGCGTTACCCTCGACTGAGCTGTTTCCTGTTGAATGGCGCTTAAAGTTGCCGTCGGCAAATTTGTCCAGAGTGGTTAACAGTGAATCTTTTGGTCCACCATTCTGTTTTTTCAGACGCCAGACGAGCGCGATCAAACCAGTGCTACCGATACCGCCAATCACCATGGTGCGAATGGTTGCGTTATGCAGGCGGGAAAGTGTGTCACCCTGTAGCAACTCGCTCAGGGCTGAGAACAGCAACCACTGGTTCACCAGCAGCAGGCCGAGTAGGACTGTAGCAACGAAAATAGAAATCTTTTGTAGGCGACCCATCGCCGATGACCTCCTGTTTGGTCCCGAATAACCAATCATGCAGGTGCTCGTGTCTATGCCCCTGAAGTCATAGTTGTTTTGCTTCTATCGGGCGGCGGTCCGAAATCTTGATGTTGTTGCGGTATACCCTGCAGTGGATCAGTTCACAGTCAGGTTGGCGTAATCGGTCATCAGCCACTTACTGCCAACCTGTTGAAACTGCACCTGCACCCGCTGGCGAGCGCCATCGCCTTCAATGCCGGTGATGACCCCTTCACCAAATTTCTGGTGGCTTACTGACTGACCAAGGCGGTAGCCGCTATCCTGACTAAACTCTGGCCGGTAAAGCGGTTCGGCCACCTGGCCACGAAGTTTGATCTCTTCCAGGCAGGCAGCTGGAATTTCGCTGACAAAGCGCGACGGCGAGGTAAACATCGATTCACCGTGAATACGGCGGCTCTCGGCGTGGGTAATCACCAGTTGCCTGCGGGCCCGGGTCATGCCGACATAGCAGAGCCGCCGTTCCTCTTCCAGCCGTCCCGGTTCCTCAATGGAGCGGTTATGGGGGAATAGCCCCTCTTCCATGCCGGTGAGGTAGACCCGTTCAAACTCCAGACCCTTGGCGGAGTGAAGGGTCATTAACTGCACGCAGTTTTCCCACTCGGCCCCCTGGTTCTCTCCGGCCTCCAGCGCAGCGTGGCTCAGAAACGAGGAGAGCAGCGGTAACTCCTCCTCTTCTTCCGGCGGCCGAAACAAACTGCCAGCGTTGACCAGCTCTTCCAGGTTTTCCACTCGCGCCTGTTCTTTTTCGCTACGTTGGTTGTTGAAATGCTCCACCAGTCCACTGAGTTGAATCACCGTTTCAATCTGTTCCGCAAGAGACTGGTGTCTGGTCTGCTCGTCGATCTCGTCGATCAGTTTGGCAAATCCCTGTAGAGCCCGTGCCGCACGGCTGCTCAACCCCCAGCTGCTGGCATCCGCCGCGCTGCGCCAAAGGCTCTGGTCGAGTCTGCGCGCCTGTTCCCGCAACAGTTCCAGGGTGCGGTTGCCAATCCCTCGGGGTGGGTGGTTGACCACCCGTTCAAAGGCCGCATCGTCGTTACGGTTGGCGATCAGCCTGAGGTAAGCGAGGGCATCTCGAATCTCGGCGCGCTCAAAAAACCGCAGGCCACCATACACCCGGTAGGGAATTCCCCGCTGCATCAGTTGCTCTTCAAACGAGCGTGACTGGGCGTTGGAGCGATAGAGAATGGCACATTCGTCACGCTGGCCCTCGCCGGCAACCCATTGGTCGATCTGCTCAACCACGTAGCGGGCCTCCTCCTGCTCATTGAAGGCCGCATAGAGCTGAATCGGATTGCCGGTTTCGCCGTCACTCCAGAGGTTTTTGCCGTGACGGTCCAGGTTATGGGCGATCAACCCGTTGGCGGCGCTGAGTATGGTTTGCGTGGAGCGGTAGTTCTGCTCCAGTTTGATCACTTCAACCGGTGCGTGGTCGCTTTCAAACCGTTTGATGTTCTCCACCCGTGCGCCACGCCAGCCGTAGATCGCCTGGTCGTCATCGCCAACCACAAACAGGTTGGCATCGGACCCCGCCAGATTGCTGATCCACGCATACTGGAGGGTGTTGGTGTCCTGGAATTCGTCGACCAGAATATGGGCAAAGCGCTGCCGATAGTGGTCGAGCAACTGTGGATGCTGTAGCCAGAGTTCGTTGCTGCGTAGCAGTAGTTCCGCAAAATCGACCATGCCACCGCGCCGGCAGGCAGCCTCGTAATCACGGTACAGCTCGGTCATGCGGACCAGGTAGAGATCATCCTGCGGGTCGATATGGCTGGCACGCAGACCTTCGTCCTTGCGGCTGTTGATCCACCACTGTACCTGTGCCGGTGGCCACTGGGCCGGGTCCAGTTCGCGTGCCTGAATCAGCCGTTTCACCAGCCGTTTCTGGTCGTCGCTATCGAGGATCTGAAACTGCTCCGGCAGTTCAGCCTCCTTCCAGTGCATCCGTAACAGACGGTGGGCGATACCGTGAAAAGTTCCGACCCAGAGACCGCGGGTGCTGATGTTGAGCTGCTGTTCGATACGCGAGCGCATCTCTGCAGCGGCCTTGTTGGTGAAGGTGACCGCGAGGATCGCGTAGGGAGAGAGATTACCGGTATCGATCAGCCAGCTGATACGCCGCGTCAACACACGGGTTTTACCGCTGCCCGCACCAGCTATCACCATCACTGCCGGTGCCGGGTTGGTCACCGCTTCGAGTTGCGGTTCGTTAAGCCCGGCGAGGATATCCTGTTGTTCCATGAATGGTCTGTCGTTGTTGTATGGGCGACCCCTGCAGGAGTCTGGTTTCAGGCTCGAAAACCCAGCAGCACCGCGCCAGCTTGCGCCGGCAACAAAAGCAGAAGGGGCTTAATCTACGATTTTATAGAGTGTTCCGGCTTGCAGTTGGCCAGTTGGGTAATGGCCATTGAGCAGTCGCAGGTAGGCTTCTGCATAACTGTCTATCGGGCTCTCTGCGGCCAGTTTCATGTAATTGGTGTTGCGTCGTGCCGTAGCTATCTGCAATCGCAGGGGTTGAGCGAGCTTGCGTTCGGCGGTGGTGATTCGGTGCAGGCTTCTGGCGGTATCAAGAAATTGCTCGTCGACCCTGGCGGCAATGGATTCATCCACTGCAGCGCCAGTAAAAATATAGGCCTGTTGGTCGAGATAGACCACACTCACCCGGCCGGTTCGGTTGCCCGCCTGGGTTCTTAGTGGTGTCAGGCCGCTGTAGCCGTCGAGTCCGTTAGCGGTAATCTTTCGCCCCTGCTGCAGATGTTTGAGTCCCAGGCGTTGATGGATGAACTCGCGCGGTGAAATCCTCTTGTTGATATCTTCGACCTCGATCTGCAGCTGCGCCTTGCCGGCCGGGGCGATGGCAATAATACGGTCTGGCAGGTTCTTGATCGACCAGCCCTCTGGCAGGGTGAGGCTGAACCCCATCGGCGCGTGATGGAAATGGTTACCACGGCGAATGCCCTGGTGGGCACTGTCACCAAACACCATGCCGTCAATTTTTGCCAGATAGGTAGCTCTGGCCTCACTGTCTGAGGTTTCACTGGTCTGAATCAGGCGAGCTGCATTGACTACTTCCTGCAGGCGGGTGTCATGGTCTGGATGGGTGGCGAACAGCCCATGATAACCCTGGTAATCCCGACCTTCTGCGCGGGCCTGCTGGTGGGCAAACTGTTCCTGCTCCTTGAGCACCCCGATTACCGTCAGCATGGCTCCAGGATCCCGTCCGGTGCGCTGCAGGTATTCGGCACCCAGCCGGTCGGCTTCAAGTTCGTGTTCACGACCGTAACCACTAAGCAGGGCATTACTGAGTAACCCATAAAGATTCTGAGACTGGCTGTTGCCCAGTTCAGGAACAAAAATCGAGGCCAGGGTGTAACCCAGACCCGCAGCAGTAGCCGCAGTTTGTTGCCGTACCGAGTGTCGTGCAGTGACATGGCCGATCTCATGGCCGAGCACTGCTGCCAGCTCTGCTTCGCTGTTGAGGTAGGCCATCAAACCGCGGGTGATATAGATATATCCGCCTGGCAGCGCAAAGGCGTTGACCTCGTCGCTGTCGAGCACGGTAAAGCGGTAGACCAGTTCGCTGCGATGGCTTTGTGCTGCCAGCCGATTACCGACCTGGGTGACATAAGCCTGCAGATCGGGGTCGTCATAACGGCCGTAGTGGGCGAGAATCTGTGGATGGTTGCGCCGGCCGATGGCAATTTCCTGTTTTTCCGACATCAGCACAATATCCTGCTTGCCGCTGACGGGATTCATCGCGCAGCCATGCAGCAGTTGCATCAGTAGCAGGAAAATCAATACTCTGTTCATGGCGGCCATTCTAACCCTGATGGATGGAACAGGCGCATCCGTAGCGCTCCTGGCGCGTTTCCACGTGAGGGGTAAATTCTGCCCATGACCTGAATATTGCTAGCGGTCAGAAACGTGGGTTCCGCTGTCTTACCCCGGCTGGGGTAGGCGGTGCTGAAGTAAGCGAGCCAATCCCCCTTGCTGATTCTGACCTGCAGGCGCTGATCAAGGTTCAGGAGGTAAAAATGGCGGGTCCGGTCAATCGCCATGATTTTTCCGTAAACGACTCGGAAACCTCTGCTCCGCTGCGGCAGGGTCGCAGCTCGTACCGGCTGAAACTGTGGCAGCGACCAGAGTCCAAGTTTATGCGCCCGTGCCTTGTTTAGCGCGCGCTGGTAACAGTCGGCTGCTGCCGTGTTGGGAGGGATGATCAGCAGCGTCGCCAGTCCTTCCCGCAGTAGTTGTTCCGCCGGGTCAAAGCCGTCGGCGTTGCGTAGATAGGCCAGTAACCGGCCGAACCGGTCTTTTTGCAGTTTTCCCGGTTGCAGGGTGATGCGTGAGCCCACCGGTGCAAGCTGGGTCAGCCTGCGTTTAGCCTGGTGTGCAAGGGGTTGCGAGTTCTCCCCTTCATGGTCAATTTCGGGGGTATCGATGCCGAGAAGCCTGATGCGCCGCCCATCCTCCAGTTTCAGCGTATCGCCATCGTTGATGTAGCCAACCGTACCGCTAGATTGTGGCTGGTGGGGCAGGCAGGGCGATGTCGCTGCGAGCGTTTTGGTGGGGGCGAGAAAAAAAACAAAAAAGGCGCTGAATAGCGCCTTTTTTAGATGTTGCTGCGTCACTATCGGCAGGCGATAGTGCGATACCGTTACTGCTGGTAGCGGCGGCGGAAACGCTCGACCCGGCCAGCGGTGTCGGAAATTTTCTGCTTGCCGGTATAAAACGGATGGCAATCGGCGCAGACATCCAGCTTCAGTTCATCACTGCTTAGCGTGGACTGTGTCTTGAAACTGTTGCCACAGCTGCAGGTGACCGTGATTTCACGATACTCGGGATGAATGTCAGGTTTCATGTCTACTACTTCCGGATAACTTGATCTTGGTAAGGGTCTTGGCTGGCCATCTTGTCGCCTTGATTCAGCATCAGTCGAGGCAAGATACGGCGATAATCGGGCGGCGAATGATACGCCAATGCCGATGGCGCCACAAGGGTGGCATCGGCATTGGTATCAATCCCGTGCAGTACTGCTTCAGTTCAGTCAGCCGAGCAGCTCTTCAACTGCGGCACGTTCTTCCATCAGCTCCGCAGCGGTGGCATCCATTCGCTGCCGGCTGAAGTCGCTGATGTCGAGACCCTGTACGATGCTGTATTCGCCATCGGTCACCGTAACCGGGAACGAGTAAATGATTCCCTCGGGTATGCCGTAGCTGCCGTCGCTGGGTATTGCCATGCTGACCCAGTCACCGTCGGTGGTGCCGAAGGTCCAGTCACGCATGTGGTCGATGGCAGCTGAGGCGGCCGATGCGGCGCTGGAGGCGCCGCGGGCATCAATGATGGCGGCACCACGTTTCTGCACTACCGGAATAAATTCATTTTCCAACCAGCTCTGATCAAAGCTG
Source organism: Immundisolibacteraceae bacterium (assembly GCA_052031065.1). Lineage (GTDB taxonomy): Bacteria > Pseudomonadota > Gammaproteobacteria > Immundisolibacterales > Immundisolibacteraceae > JBPEXY01. The sequence continues at coordinate 20,397 of JBPEXY010000024.1, forward strand.
ACTGACTCGCCGGCGGCCAGCAGCTGGTCGATGTCGGGGTACTGAGTTGATGAGTGGTTGCCCCAGATGGTTACCCGTTTCAGGTCGGTGACCGGGCGATCGAGTTTGGCGGCGATCTGACTCATCGCGCGGTTGTGGTCGAGGCGGGTCATGGCGGTGAACTGCCGTGGGTCGAGGTCGGGTGCGTGGGATTGCGCAATCAGCGCGTTGGTGTTGGCCGGATTGCCCACGACCAGCACCCTGACATTACGGCTTGCATGGTCATTGATCGCCTTGCCCTGTGGGCCAAATATCTGGCCGTTTGCCGCGAGCAGGTCCTTGCGCTCCATGCCGGGGCCGCGCGGACGGGCACCCACCAGCAGTGCATACTCAACATCTTTGAAAGCGACATTGGGGTCATCAGTAGCCACCACATCCTGCAGCAGCGGAAAGGCGCAGTCGTTGAGCTCCATGATTACCCCTTCGAGTGCTTTCAGGGCCGGGGTGATCTCCAGCAGTTGCAATATCACCGGCTGGTCCTTGCCGAGCATATCTCCCGCCGCAATGCGAAACAGCAGGGAGTAACTGATCTGACCGGCAGAACCGGTGACAGCGACGCGGACAGGTGATTTCATGAGCTTACCTCCAGGGTGGTCTGGTTGACGGAAGTCGGGTCAACAGTTTTTGTTTAAAGGGATCGGCCAGCTGTGGTTCGATCCGGGTTAAATCTATAAAGCAGGTGCGGCGTTGCACCCAAACAGGTAACCCGATCTGTGCTGAAGCCCCAGGGCGGGTCACGAAATTGCCGAACATGCACTTGATGGGTCAGGCGGCAGCGGCGTGGAGACTCGCCCCTCAGGAACTTTTCATTGAGGCGAAAAACTCGGCATTGGATTTGGATGCCTTGATTCTTTCGAGCAGGAATTCAGCTGCTGCCAGTTCATCCATCGGGTGCAGCAACTTGCGCAGGATCCAGATCTTCTGCAGCTCTTCGGTGGGGATCATGAGCTCTTCGCGGCGGGTGCCGGAGCGGTTGATATTCATTGCCGGGTAGATACGTTTTTCGGCAATTTTGCGCTCAAGGTGAATTTCCATATTGCCGGTACCCTTGAACTCTTCATAAATCACGTCGTCCATCCGCGAGCCGGTTTCCACCAGCGAGGTGGCGATGATGGTCAGGCTGCCGCCTTCCTCTAC
>JBPEXY010000240.1:0-2731 GCA_052031065.1 Immundisolibacteraceae bacterium
CATCGGCCAGTCGTTCCGCCATCACCTCGGTCTTTTTACGTCCCAGAGTGGAGTGCAGTGCCACCAGCTGGCGATTGAGGTTGGAAGGCGCCACCCGGTCGTGATCAACAATAGTCATGCGGCCGATGCCAGAACGACCGAGCAGTTCAGCAGCCTGACCACCCACGCCGCCGAGCCCAACCAGCAACACATTAAACTGCTGCAAGCCGGCAAGAACCTCCTTACCAAGTAAAATCTCCGTTCGTGCAAAAGGGGTGGGCATGGATAAACTGTGCAGCAGCGGCTATTGGTTAACTAAATTTGCGAGAAAGCGCCATTATCCCAGATTGGCTCGGAACGATGTTCCTAGCCACCCGTGGCAGGCAGAGCCCCCACAACCATGATGATCGACAGCCACTGTCACCTTAACGACCTCCGTTTTGGCAGCCAACAGCAACAGCTGATTGACCATGCCATTGCAGCGGGGGTTACCGCGATAGTAGTTCCTGCCGCGGACCCAGCTGATTGGCCTCTGCTTGGCCAACTCTCTGACCGTTTCGACACACTGCACACAGCCTTTGGTATCCATCCCTGGTACTGCGCAGACGCGAATCAAACCACTCTAGGCCGGCTACGCCAGATGATTGAACAACATCCAGCAGTCGCCATCGGCGAATGTGGCCTCGATTTTGACCGGCGGCGGCTGCAACAGGCGCCGGCAGAACAGCAGCAACACATTTTTCAGCAGCAGATTGATCTGGCGCGAGAGCGCCAGCTGCCGCTGATCATCCACAGCCATAAATCCCTCGACCAGGTGACCCGAATGTTGCGGCGAGCCAACGCAAGCAGGGGGGTGGTACATCGCTTCTCCGGCAGCCTGCAACAGGCACAACGGCTCATTGATCTCGGGTTTTATATCGGTGTTGCTGCGGCCATTACCTATCCTGCACAGCAGCGCCTGCGCGACACCCTGGTGCAGTTACCGGTTGAACGGTTGCTGCTGGAGAGTGACGCACCGGACCTGCCGCCGGCATCGCGCCGTGGTCAACTGAACCGACCGGAATATCTGCCCGAGATATTGGCGTCCCTGGCTGGGCTGCTGCAGGTCCCGGCTGCCGTATTGGCTGAGCAGACAACCCGCAACAGCACCGCCCTGTTCGGGTTGTGAAGATCGATCAGCGGACCGCAGGCGCTCAGTTCAACAGCGCTTGCGCTTCGAGCTGTTTACGCAGTCTGCTGCTACGCGGGAAATGGGCACTGAGAAACTCCATCTGGTCAGCGAGAATGCGCCGTCCTTTCAGGTAAATATACTCCGCGTGGGTCGGGATGAAGGGCACCGCAATCAGCGGCATCCCTGCCTCTTCAGGAGTGCGGTTGGCCTTATGGTTATTGCAGCGCCGACAGGCAGTAACCACATTATTCCAGCCATCCTCACCACCACGACTGATCGGTGTAATGTGGTCCCGAGACAACTCGCTAAAACGAAACCGCTCGCCACAGTAGAGGCAGAGCTGCTGGTCACGTCGAAACAGGGTCGGGTTATTCAGTGGCGGAACATGATCGGGGCCACCACGATTGGTACCAAAGGTGGCAATGATGGAGTTGATCTCGATCACACTGCGTTGGCGGGTTTTGGCATTAACGCCACCACGCACCTTATACAGTGGGGTACCGCAGGTATAGGCGACGCGCTCATCGTAATAGAGCCGAACCGCCTCCTGATAGTTGATCCACTCCAGCGGCATTCCAGCCACATCGGTCCTCAGGACTTCCTGGTGCAAAGCCTCCACGACTACCTCCCGACTGTTGACGACTAACCCGAAACGCTAAATATCACTTCCTTAATCTGTTGCTGACAGCTATTACCAAGCCAAATTATTGCTACGGCCCCTGTAATCGATCGGCCTGTCGACACAAAAGCCGCTAGAAAGCTCCTGCGGACCTTGTGTAATAACGACCTGAGCATATTATGACAGTCAGATTAACGTTTCATTGCAACTGTCTGTGTGCTTCAGTCCTGATTGCGTCACCGGCGCGATACTCACCCGTGGAGTTATTACACCTCAGACGCGCTGCACCGACGTGACCACCACCGAGAAACCGGCCACCAGCAAGAGGTAACCTTAATGATTGAATTCTACCGATTTGGTCCCGCCTGGGGACTTCCCGACCCCAGCCCTTTTGTACTCAAGCTGGAACTGTGGCTAAAGATGGCCGGTATCGAATACCAGGATGTGGTCGACGGCGATACCCGCAAGGCCCCAAAGAACAAACTACCCTACATCAAGCTGGACGGGGAGGCGATCGGCGACTCCGAGCTGATTATCGATGCACTGAAACAGCGGTTTGGTGATACCGTAGACAATGACCTCAGCGCTGAGCAGGAGGCCACCAGCCATCTGTTAATCCGGTTAATGCACGATAGTTTTTACTGGGCGCTGCTGCACTGCCGCTGGATGGAAGAGAATGGCTGGAACCAGGTCCGCCCAGCACTATTTGGCGACCTGCCTGCACCACTCAGATTGATCGTACCGCCACTGGTGCGCCGAAGTCTGCGCAAGGCTCTTGCTGGTCAGGGCTTTGGTCGCCACAACCGTGAAGAAAAAATGGCGATGGCAAAACGGGACATCGACAGCCTCGAAATCCTACTTGGCGACCAGCCATTCTTTCTCGGCGACCAGCCGCACACCGTCGATGCAACGGTACAGGCATTTCTGATCAGCTTTCTCGGACCACCCATCGACAACCCGGT
>JBPEXY010000241.1:0-8808 GCA_052031065.1 Immundisolibacteraceae bacterium
CGCCGCTGTTCTGGCACCCTGTTTGGTACTACTTCGGTCAGCGGTTACGAGATTCACCACGGCGCGAGCAGCGGCACTGCATTTAGCAGGCCCATTATTAAAACATCAGAGGGCAACGAAGGGGCAATGTCGGAAGACGGGCAGATAATCGCTACCTACTGGCATGGTCTGTTTGATGACCAGGAAGCATGTGACTCGCTACTGGGGTGGGCTGGACTTAATAGCGATCACCGTTCACCGGACCAGGCGACCCTGCGCCAGGGGTCTCTCAATCGCCTGGCAGACTGCATCGAAGCCCATCTCGACTGGTCGCTACTCGACGAATTACTAGGTCTAAACTGATCAACCGTTAATGCACACCGGACTGAAACAGTAGCTGGGTGGTCAGGCCCGATTCCGGCATATCGACAACATTTAACCGACTCAACCCCGCATAGGGGGTCTGGAAAGCAAACAGCTGTTCGAGCGGCCGGCCCAGGGCATTTGCAACCAGAACGCGCTGCACCCCACCATGACACAAAAGCAACAGGTGCTCACCGTTGTATTCAGCCAACATCCGTTGCCAGGCTGTCAGTATGCGGGTCTGAAAATCCGGCAGTGTTTCTGCACCGGGCGGCAGCGCGGTCACTGGTGCTGTTTGAAATGCCGTCAAGCGCTGGTCATCCAGGGCCATCAACTCTTCGATTTCAAGCTCGCTCCATAACCCAAGGTCAATTTCATCAAAGCCGTCATCAACCACCAGTGGCAGTCGATATTCCCTGGCCAGACGTTCCGCCGTTTCGCTAATCCCATCACTACTGCTGACCACCCGGTTCCAGGGAGCGACGGTTCTCGACGCGCCACGCATATGTCGCCACCCAATCGCTTTCAACGGATCGTTAAGACTGTCCGCAAAACGATGGCCTGGCACTGCGCGGCCATAGCGGAGGATATCTACAATGGTCTGGTCAACTATCATTATGGATGCAGATTCTAGGTCAATCCGCTTTAGCAGGGAGACGCAACGCAAAGAATGCCTTCAAACTGCCAGGGTCGTCACAGCGACTATCTGCAAGCTTTCGCCAGCTCGTCGGCAGTTGCAGATTCTTGTAGACTTTGCGCTTTACGTTTTTTGCAATCTTCGGAGTTACCCATTGATGGTCCTGAATAAACCGGCACACCGGGTTGGCGCACTGCTCGTGATGATTCTGCTCATGGTGGCAACCCGCAGTCATCATATCGCTTCGGCCCTGCACCTCGCGGATGCCAGCGTGGCGATCTTCTTCCTCGCCGGCCTGCTTATGCGGCATCGCCTGGGTTATTTTGTCGCGCTGCTAGGTGCCGCCGCCACGATCGATTACTGGGCAATCACCTTTAACGGGGTGAACAGTTTCTGTATTTCCGAGGCTTACCTGATGCTGGTGCCAACTTATGCCACCCTCTGGATGGGCGGATTCTGGGTCGCCAGTCGCGGACGCGAAGGCAAAGCGATGATCGGCGCTTTAGTTCCAGCGTTACTGTGCAGCAGTCTGGTTGCTCACGTTATTTCCAGTGGCAGCTTTTATCTCTGGTCTGGCCGGTTTGCGGCTCCCTCCTTCAGCACCTTTATCGCCCGAGAGATCACCTACGCCCCGGCCTATATTGGCTATGCGTTCTTCTATGTTGGGCTGGCCTGCACGGTTTACTTCATTCTCGGTCATCGCCCAACACAGAGTTCACTACCCAACGGCGGGTAATAAGGCCGAATTAGCATCCATCAGCGATACAGCAGTTGGGTAATCGGCTCACCAGGATATACACCCGCACCGGTGATGATGGGACCACCGGGCTGGGTGACGGATCACGGGTGGAAAAGGACTCGTTAAGGGTAGAGACCTACGGTAGCGTCGACGAACTCAGCAGTACCATCGGTGTGGTGATTGCCACAGCTGACAGTCAACAACTTACCGATCAGCTCACTGACATCCAGCACCACCTGCTCGACCTGGGAGCTGAACTCTGCATCCCCGGCCACGAAGTGATTACCGAGGCCCAGGTGCTCTGGCTGGAACAACAACTGGACGCAGCCAACGACCAGCTCGACCCTCTAAAAGACTTCATCCTGCCAGGGGGGTCACCAGCGGCAGCCCACTGTCACGTGGCCCGCACGGTCTGTCGGCGTGCGGAGCGACTCATGGTGGCACTCATGCGGACAGACACCGTTAACAACCAGGGATTGGCCTATCTCAACCGACTCTCTGATCTACTGTTTGTGCTTGCGCGACGGCTCAACCAGATAGCGGGGCTCGAGGACAGGCTCTGGCAACATAAACGCCATCAATAGGGCTTGTTATATCTGGCTAGATTTCTGGCACCTGACGCGGACGACCACGTTCATCAACAGCAACAAAGGTGAGCGCCGCTTCGGTTACCTTCACCCCCTTATCTACACTAGTTGACCGCTGGGCGAAGGCCTCAATCATCACCGTCAACGAGGTGTTACCAACGTGGGTCACCTTGCCGTAAAAAGAGACCAGATCTCCCACATAAACTGGCTGCCGGAACTCAAAGGATTTGACCGCAACGGTGACCACCCTTCCCAACGCCCGCTGACCGGCGATAACACCGCCGGCCAGGTCAACCTGCGACATTAGCCAGCCGCCAAAAATATCTCCAGAAGGATTGGTATCTGCAGGCATCGCAATCACCCGAATAGCAAGGGTACCGGGATCATCGTTGTGTTCAATCATTGCCAAAAAGGCTCCCTATTTCATCGAATTCCTACCGCTGGTCGGGAAATAATAACCGTTCGTCAGTTCATGCGTGACGACTTTAACCACCGGGAGTAGAACAACAGCCATGAAGATTTCAGCGACACATGCTGCAGGATACACACTGGCGGAGATGCTACTGGCCATCGCCATCGGCGGAGTACTGACCATGCTGGCAGTAACCTCCTTCCCCAATCTGCTCAAGAACAACCAGATGGTTGGTGACGTTAACAGCCTGGTTGGCCACATCAACCTGGCACGAAGTGAAGCGGTTAAGCGCAACCTGCCAACTACCGTCTGCCAGACCAACACGCCCCAGGCAACAACACCTGCCTGCAATAACAGCACCACCGACTGGGATCTGGGTTGGCTGGTGTTTGTCGATAACGATGACGATCGCGTTTATGACCCGGGGGAACGGTTACTTCAACGTGGAGAGCCGTCGGGCAGCGTGGAAATGGTTGTCGGTGCGGGCAACCTGGCTTTCGCCCGCGATGGCTTTCTATCAACCGGACAAATTTACTTCAGCCTGTGTGACGACCGCGGCATTAACCACGGTCGACAGCTGGAACTCAGTGTCACCGGCCGACCCGGGATCAGTAAAACATTTGCTGCAAACACTGACTGCAATGATGCTACCCCCTAAACCAGATTGCGTTAGAACCCGACCGAAGAGAATCGCCATGTCGTCAACCACCAATCCACTTTCAGCCCCGGTCGACCAGCGTGGCTTCACCCTTATTGAAGTCCTGGTAACCCTGTTGATCCTCTCCATCGGGCTGCTCGGCCTCGCCGGCATGATCGGCCAGTCGTTAAAGTTCAACCAGGGTGGTTATACCCGCAGCCAGGGTACCTTTTTAGCCTACGAGATTATTGATGCCATGCGCGCGGACGCCGGCAATGCAGTGAATTACGCGGCGGCCTACGACAGTGCCCTTCATGTCTGTCCGGTTGATGTGAGCAACAAACCGCGCTCAATTCAAGCGGGTGACAATCTTGTCAATGCAACTCTGGGCTGCTGGCACCAAAGGGTAGCAGCCGAATTGCCCGGCGGAACCGCAACGATTGTTAACAACCCCGGGGGCGGCAACACCCTTGAGTACGAAATCACCATGCAATGGTACGACCGGGCAGATAACGCCAACGTTTCACAAACCTGGACAGTCGAGATCAGCTGATGCGCGCCACCAATGAGACACCGCTCCGCCAGTCCGCTGAAAGGGGCTTTACGATCGTCGAAATTCTGACGGCACTCGTGATCGGTTCACTGCTGACCATGGGTGCGATTACGATCATGGTTAACAGCAAGGACACCTACGAGGTACAGGATGACCTGGCACGCCTGCAGGAAAACGCCCGTTTCGCCATGGACCTGCTGATCAAGGATATCCGCATGGCCGGTTATTTTGGCTGCAGTGCCAACAATGGCGATATATGGGATCACATCAATAACGGCGCACCTGGAAACCTGTTCGATAGTGCCGCCGGTATTGAAGGCATGAACAATTATCACCCATCAGCAACGTGGGAACCTTCCGGGGTGGACGCTGATGTCGACGCGGCCGGGATCACTTTCCTGCCGGGCAACGATGGCCTTACCATCCGTTATCTGGACCCTGGCAGCGCTGTAGAGCTGGATGATGCCATGCCGAGACCATCAGCCGAAATGAAAGTGGCTTCGGTAGGTAATCTGGTTGATGGCCAGATTGTAGCCATCACCGATTGCGCCAGCGCCGACATTGTTCAGCTGACTGCAGTCCAGTCTGGCAGTCTCCACCTGCAACACAACTCCGGTACTGGCACGCCCGGTAACGTCAACGCCAATGTCGAGTTCAACTTCAGCGGTTGTAACGCACCCAACTGTCTCAGTAAAGCCTATGACGAAGGGGCACAAATCATGTCGCTCAAAGCGGTCCGCTACTACCTCTCCGATGACGACGGTGATGGCAGCCCAACGCTGCACCGGCTAATGGTGGCGCCCAGCGGTGGAAATTCTGTCACTCAGACCCAGGCACTCATCGACGGTATCGATTCATTGCAGATCACCTTCGGTGAGGACAGTACGGGTGATGGTGTCCCCGATGCCTACAACGATGCTGACAACGTCACCAACTGGTCTGCGATTTCAACCGTCAAGATTGGCATGCTGTTGCATACCGTCGATCAATATGGCCGCCAGCAGGACACCACGGTCCGCTATGTTAACGGCGAGGAATTTCCAGCACAGAACGACAACCGTCGGCGGCGGCTGTTCACCAGCACCGTCGCGCTGAGGAACCCACAGTGAGAAAACCGATTCAATCTACCCATTTCTGCAGCCCGGCGAATCAGCAAGGGGTCGTGCTGATCGTCGCGCTGGTGATGCTGTCGGTATTGACCTTTATCGCCATAACCGCTCTCAACACCAGCGGGATCGAAGAAAAAATGGCTGGCAACACCCAGGAGCGCCACCGCTCCTTTCACACCGCAGAGACCGGTCTCGCCAACACCTTCGCCAACGCCAGCCTGTTTGTACTCACAGAGGATGGAAGCCTCACCGACTGCCCGACTGGCAGTGGCTCAAAACTTGACCTTGTTAATGTCGGTGACTACTCAGCAGATGGCACGGTCTGTACCGCGTTTCTGATGTGGACCCAGCCGCCACGCGGTTCCGGATACAGCGCCTCCAGTTTTTCCGCCGCTCATTTTGAAATGACCAGTACCGGCACCACCGATTCCAACGCACATACCGTATTACATGCTGGCGCTTTTCAGATCGCGCCCGGCGGTAGTTAACCAAAGGAGCTCTACCATGATTACCAGGGGTTCTGTCCGACTATTATTGACCAGCCTGTTGTTCAGCGCAGCATACACAAACGCAGTCCTCGCCGATGACACCGACATCTACCTCGGTGACCAGACCAACGTTATCCGCCCCAATCTCCTGTTTGTTCTGGATACCTCAGACAGCATGAACGTGCAGGTACCCGGCACTGGAAAGACCCGCCTGGAAAACATGCGCGAATCGATGCAGCAGATTTTGCTCGATGTGGACAACATCAATGTCGGTCTGATGCGCTTCAATGGCCGACGCAAAGGGGACAACCAAACGCCGACCGGGGGCGCGGTAATTTTCCCGATTACCGATATTGACGCACCGCTTTCAACTGTTCCCAGCGAAACCAATTCGATCCGGGGTATCTCCGTACCGATTCTCGAAAGCGCAGATGATGCAACCCAAATGATTACCGGGACCAGCGCTGGACAGATGGCGCTCAATAGCACCACACTGGACGCCAACCAGTCACCTACCATCGAAACAACTCAAACTTACAGCATCACTACGTCCGCCAACGATGCCAAGGAGCGGCCTAACGGAGCCTTCAAAAATGACCTGGCTGGCCAGCTGAAAATTGAGGATCTAAAATCAAACAGCGGCCAGAAACGGATCGGTCTGCGCTTTGAGAATGTCAACATCCCCGCAGACGCAACCATTATCAATGCCACGGTTCAATTTACCGGCAAATTCTCTGACTCCAAGCCCATGTCCATTCTGGTCCGTGGCGAGGACCCGACCTCGCCGACCGCCGCGGCCGCCTTTACCGGTGCCAATGGTGACCTGCAGGGTCGATTCAACAATGCAACCACCCAGACAGTACGATGGCTGCCCGGTGGCTGGTTACCCGAGCAAACCTTTAACACACCCAATCTGGAACCAATATTCAGCCACCTGACAGCGGGCACCAGCGGCTGGACCGCTGGCGACGACGTGGTACTGCTGTTTGAAGATGAGGAGGACGACCCGGCTACCTCTGCCAAGCGACGCGCCTACAGCTTTGACGAAGATCCGGCCAAAGCGCCCACATTGACGGTCACCTTCAGTGAACCAAATGCATCAAGCGACATTCAGACTCAGGGGCTGAGGTTTCAGAATGTGCTGATTCCCCAAGGGGCAACTATTACCAGTGCCCATCTGGAGTTCACTGCCGCGGACCCGGCGGGAAACACTGTTACCGATCCACAACTCTGGGTCGGAATCGAAAACACTGGTGATTCTGCGCCATTTACGACATCCGCTTTTGATATGGTGGATCCTAGCTTCACCTCTCCACCGCGCGCCTGGGGTAATTGGAAAAACGGAAACATACCTGCTATTGGCGCTGAATTTGACCAGGTCAGAATCCAGAGATCAGGGAGTGATATGGACCTTACCAGCGCTGTCCAGACAGTTGTTGACCGCGGTGACTGGTGCGGTGGCAATGCCATGTCCTTTATCATTTATCCTTCGACCTTGGCCACGGTACGCCGCCTGAAATCTTTTGATAGCCCCACCAGCCCATCCGACCCGGTGCAACGCATGCCGCGGTTGGTGGTTGAGTACGACATGAACGGGATAACCGGTGCCGATACCGGCTGCATTCGGCAAACTTTTTCCTACCAACCCGGTCACTCCAAGGACGATGCAACCGAGTCACTGGTTGACAACACTGTCAAGATAAATAACCACCTGCGCACAGGCAATACTCTCACCTACGACAATGCAACGCCAACCACCACGGTCACTGGTGTGCGTTTCCCCGATATCAACCTGGCGCAGAATTCGACCATTCTCGAAGCTTATCTGGAGCTGACGTTGAGAAGCGCGGGCACGGGTGCCACAACACTCGATATCCACGGAGAGAAAACCGACAATGGGCTCAGATTTGAGGCCGTCACCAGTAATCTCTCCGATAACAGCCTGAGACCACGGACTTCCACATCAGCGACACTGGCCATCACCCAGGACAACCTGGAAGGTGAGGTGGTACGGTCTGGAGATATTAGTGGAATTATCACTGAAATTATTAGTGACCCTGCCTGGGCACCCAATAATGCCATCAACCTTTTTATATCGGGAGGCTCTAGCGAAAGGCGCTTTCACTCTTATAACTCAAACATCCCCTTTTCACCAAGACTGGTAATGGTAGTCGCCGGTGGAGCAGAGCCCGACGTCAGGCAACGGTTGCTGCAGCTGGTTAACGAACAGCTGTTTACCCTTAATAGAACACCTACCGTAGAAACACTTTATGAAGCGGCCAATTACTGGCGCGGGGATGAAGTTTATTACGGCCGCCATCGTGGACAGGGAGGGTTTCCTAACGGCATTACCAACCCCAATGACCTGGATGCGTTTCATATCCATGATGATGGTGGTGCGAAAGACAATAACACTATCGCCAAAGATGGCTCCCTTGATACCGATCCTGACGAAGGGATGAACTACGGCCGCGTCAGCCATCCCGATTCCTATACCGGTGGACTGCTTAATCAACCGATGGGTTGTTCGAGTGAAAACCTGGATGCGGCAGCCTGTTTCGCCGAAGTTATCGATGACCACCCGACCGATGGACCGCCGATTTATGTTTCACCGTTTTCTATTGCAGAATGCCAGTCAAACTACATGATCTTTTTATCGGATGGTGCCCCCACGCAGAATAATGAAGCACCGGACCTGATCAGCAACCTGGTACCAACGCTCTCAACCCCGGCCGACTGTGTTGCTAATTCGGCAAACAATTCGGGAAAATGCGCTCGCGATCTGCTCAAGTATCTACACGAGAAGGACCAGAGCAACTCAATCCTAGGCGACCAGACGGTCACTACCTACACCATTGGTTTTAATACCGGAACTGCAACCGAAACTTTCATGCAGGAACTGGCAACCGATGGTGGCGGGACTTTCCATACCGCAGATACAGCCGCCCAGCTTTCGAATGTGTTTCAGGCAATCCTGCAGAACATCTTCGCCGACTCCAGCTCCTTTGCGGCACCTTCGCTGACGGTGAACGCGTTCAACAAGCTGTTCCACCGCAACGAAGTCTATTTCTCACTGTTTAAGCCGTCTAAAAACCTCCGCTGGGATGGCAACATCAAGAAGTATAAAATTTGCGATGGTACTGGGAGCTGCACCCTTGGAGAGGTTATCGATGCTATCGACGCACCCGCGATAGGCAGCGACGGGGTCATAAAATCCACTGCCCAGAGCATCTGGTCAACATCCCAGGATGGACCAACGATCAAGATTGGTGGAGCCGGCCAACAGGTGCCAGACCACAGCCTG
>JBPEXY010000242.1:0-5307 GCA_052031065.1 Immundisolibacteraceae bacterium
ATCCGCAATCCGATATTGTCGTCGCTGAACCGGTGCCGGGTTTTACTTGGTTGAAGAAACTGGGGTTTTGGCTTGGTCCGTTGGGGGCGCTGATAATTATATTAGCCGGTAGTTATGGGGAGAGTGTGGTTGATGCTGAAGCCGGCGGTTTGCCCCGTGCAGCGCTGCACACACTGGCGCTGGTGTGGTGGATGGCCTGCTGGTGGTTGACCGAGGCAGTGCCGATAGCCGCCACCTCGCTGTTGCCGATAGTGCTGTTACCCCTATTAGGGGTGTCGCCGGTGAAGGTGGCGACCGGAGCCTATGCCCATCCGCTGGTTTTTCTGTTTTTGGGCGGCTTTATTATTGGTACGGCGATGCAACGCCATCAGCTGCACCGGCGCATTGCGCTGCATATTGTTTATCGTACCGGCCATAGCGATGTGATGCTGGTGGCCGGGGTGATGCTGGCGGCAGCATTTTTGAGCATGTGGATCGTCAATACAGCAACCACGATGATGCTGCTGCCGATTGGGATTGCGCTGATTGATTATCAGCAGCAGCGTGGTGTGGGCGGCGAATCACTGCGAAATTTTGGACTCTGCCTACTGCTTGGTATCGCCTACGGTGCCACGCTGGGTGGCGTGTCGACGCTGATTGGAACCGCACCCAATGGGTTTATTGCCGCCTATATGGCAGAAACCTACGATATCGAAATCGGTTTTATGCAGTGGATGGCTGTTGGCCTGCCGGTTTCGCTGACCATGATGATCGTCACCTGGTGGTTATTGACCCGCTGGGTCTATCCGCCACAGGTTACCGGTGGCATGGGTGAGGATGACTATATCCGCCGGGAACTCCAACATCTTGGCAGCATGAGCCGTGCCGAGAAACTGGTGGCACTGGTGTTCGTATCTGTGGCGCTACTCTGGGTTATGCGTAGCGGGTTGAATACAACGTTTCCGGCGCTGCAGTTGAGTGACACCGGTATTGCCATGGCCGGTGCGGTTGCACTGTTTCTGCTGCCGCTAGACTGGCGGCGCGGCCGCTTCGTGCTCAGCTGGGAGGATCTGCGCGATCTGCCCTGGGGTGTGTTGGTGCTGTTTGGCGGTGGACTGGCCCTGGCGGGTGCGGTTACCGGCAGCGGCCTGTCACGCTGGCTGGGGGAGCAGCTGGTCTTTCTAAACGGTTGGTCGCTGCCGCTGCTGATTGCGGCAGTAGTGCTGATTGTGATTCTACTGACCGAACTCAGCAGTAACATGGCGACGACGGCCATCATGCTGCCACTGGTATCCGCGTTGGCGGTCGCTGGTGGTTATCACCCGTTGCTGCTTGCGGCTCCGGCGACAATTGCCGCCAGTTGTGCCTTTATGTTGCCGGTAGCAACTCCCCCAAACGCGATTGTGTTTGGTAGTGGCAGGATTACGATTCCGCAGATGTCTCGGGCTGGCGCATGGCTGAATCTGTTGGCGCTGGTGGTGATTTCGGCTCTGGTTCAGTGGCGCGTGATATCCGTATTCGCCATTGAAATGCCGTAAAACCGCAGGGTAAAAGGATGGATTATTTTCCGATATTCATGAGTTTGCGCGGCCAACCCTGCCTGGTAGTTGGCGGTGGTGTTGTTGCGATGCGCAAGGCCAGGGCGCTGGTCCGCAGTGGTGCTGCCCTCAGGGTGGTGGCCCCGGTCATTGACCAGGGGTTGAGGCAATTGGCTGAAGATTCCGGTGGCGAAGTTCTGCAGCGGGAGTTTGAGGCGGCGGATTTGCAAAATGTGAGGTTGGTGATCGCGGCAACCGATTCAGAACCGGTGAATGAATGGGTATCGCGGGCTGCGCAGCAACTGGGATTGCCCGTCAATGTGGTTGATCAGCCAGCGCTGTCCAGTTTTATCATGCCGGCAGTAGTTGATCGTTCACCAGTGGTGATTGCGGTAAGTTCAGCAGGGCGGGCACCGGTATTAACCCGGCTGCTAAAAGCCAGGATTGAAACCCTGGTACCTGCGGCCTGGGGCAAACTGGCAGAGCTTGTGGGTCGGTATCGTGGGCGGGTCAGGCAACGTTTTGCGAGTAGCAGGGAGCGCAACCGGTTCTGGACCGATACGTTGCAAGGGGTGGTCGCTGATCTGGTTCTTGCTGGACAGCATCAGCAGGCCGAGCAGGTACTCAACGAGTTGCTTGATAATCCGCAACAGCAGGCTGGGGTGGTCTATTTAATTGGTGCCGGACCGGGCGACCCGGACCTGCTTACGTTTCGTGCTCTGCGGTTGATGCAGCGGGCTGATGTGGTGGTTTATGACCGGCTGGTTTCGCCGCAGATACTCGATATGGTGCGTAAGGATGCGCAGATGATCTACGCCGGCAAGCAGCGCGCTGACCATGCACTGCCACAGCCGCAGATTAATCAGTTGCTGGCAGACCAGGCCAACGAGGGTAAGCGGGTGGTGCGGCTAAAAGGGGGCGACCCGTTTATTTTTGGGCGCGGCGGTGAAGAGATCGCGCTGTTGGCGGACGCTGGTATTCCATTTCAGGTGGTGCCAGGAATTACCGCTGCCAGCGGTTGTTCGGCTTATGCGGGAATTCCGCTGACCCACCGCGACCACGCGCAAATGGTTGTTTTTGTCACCGGTCACCTGAAGAACAATTCAGTCAACGTGGATGTAAAAACGGTAGCGCGGCTGCCAGCAACCCTGGTTATTTATATGGGCCTGGTGGGGTTGGCGGAGATCTGCCAACAGCTGGTTGATCACGGCCGTGATCGGGACACGCCAGCGGCGCTCATTGAATCCGGCACGACAGCCAACCAGAGAGTGATCTCTGCCTCGCTGGAAACATTGGCAGAGGTGGTCAGCAGAGAAAAGGTGAAAGCGCCGACGCTGGTTATCGTCGGCGACGTGGTGGCACTACGCGATCAATTAAAGTGGTTTAATTCTTCAATCGAGCAAACTTGATCTGGACTCTGGATCTGGACTCTGGATTTGAACTGTGGATTTGAACTCTGGCCAACGCCGGCTCAGAAGGTATTGGGGCTCGATTCCTCGAACTCTAGTTCTTTGGGGGAATGCTATGGAACTTGAATATTTCGTTGTCGATGCGTTCACGCGGGAGCCGTTTCAGGGCGCGCAGATTGCGGTGTTACCGGATGCCGGTAATCTATCCGCCAGGCAGATGCAGCAAATTAGCGCAGAATTAAAGCTGGACGAGACCGTTTTCTTGATCCGCTATGACGCTGATGATGTTTCATTGCGGGTGTTTGCCGGGAGTGTAGAAACGTCGGTTTTTGGCGCCCCGTTGATTGCCTGCGGTCATCTGCTGGGCGCGAACAGGTTGTTGGAACTGCAGCCGGGTATCAACGATCTGCAAGTGAGTAACGGCGTGGAATCTGCCCAATTGGGGCTGTTGGTTGCCAATGGCGAGTTGCAGAGAGTGCAGTATGCACTGCAGGTTACGCCACGTGTTGACCGGTTCGTGCCTGCTCGCTCGGAACTGGCGGCTTTTCTCAGCCTCTCGGTGGATGATCTTGATACCGCCGATCAATTGCGTCCGCTGCTGGTCGCCAGCCCAAGGCCTTACCTTATTGTCGGGGTGAGGAGTCTCACTGCACTACGGCAGGCCCGCTTTGATTACTCCAGTTGGAGTCTGTCATCAGCACCTTCGATGCTGGCTCAGGAGATCCTGCTGGTGTCGACGGAGTGTGAGGATAACGAGGCGAATTTCCACGCCCGGCTGGTGGGGCCGGCCATTGGTGTTTCCGAAGATCCTCCGGTGGGTAGTGCGCTTGCGGCACTGGCTTGCTGGCTTTGTGAGCACGACCATATTCGTCAGGGAACCTATCCTTTTGGGGTTGAGCGCGGTAGTCGCCTGACCCGCCATAGCCTGTTACATGTTGAGATGGATAATCTGGGGCGGGAACAACTGCCGCTTCGTGTAAGCGGTAATGCGGCAGTGGTCTGCAGGGGGTCAATCCTTCTGCCTACAGCGTGACAGTTTGTGCTCGAGTTGCGACGGAGAGTCTGATTTTTAGATGCGCTGGCAGCAATGATTCATACTTTTGCGCCGATTAATCCGGCGCGGCCCCGTTTTGAAAATGGATCGCTGCGTGCAGACCAGTTTAAAGATGGCTATTTCGGGTCGAGCCGTGCACTGGATGAGTCGAGACATGTCTATCTGCAAGGGAATCGGCTTGCCGAGCGGTTTCATAGTAATTATCAATTTACCGTCGGTGAACTTGGCTTTGGAACCGGGGTTAATTTTCTGCTTACCTGCCAGTTGTGGCGAGAAATCAGGGGTTCCAGCGGGCGCCTCGATTATCTGGCGGTTGAAAAGCATCCAATATCGTCTGACCAACTAGGTGAAATACACCGGTTATGGCCCGAGCTGCGTAGCGACTCTGCGCGGCTTTTGCATGTTTATCCGACCCTGACTCCCGGTTGTCACCGGATCGTTTTCGAAGCCGGTTCGATTACGCTAACCCTGCTATGGGGAGATGCCACCGAACAGCTGGAGTTGTACGGCCGTGGCGTGGAGCAGGGTGCACTGGCAGAACGGGTCGATGCCTGGTTCCTCGATGGCTTTTCTCCACGAGTTAATCCTTCGATGTGGCAACCCGAGTTGCTGCGCCAGGTGGCCAAACTGACCCGGCCCGGGGGCTCCTTTTCTACATTTTCTGTGGCTGGTGCGGTCCGCGGTGCGCTTGTCGATGCCGGTTTCGAGTTCCAGAAACAGTCCGGTTTTGACCGTAAAGGAGAGATGCTGGTCGGAAGTCACGCCGGGCTTGCGGCTGCGGCAGTAACCAAACCGTGGTTTTACTGGCCGCAGGCAGAAGCTGTTGGGAAGGTGGCGGTGGTCGGTGGTGGCATCGCCGGGTTGACCACCGCAGTGGCGTTGCTGGAGCGGGGCATTGAAGTTGAGCTTTTTGAGCAGCATGGTGCTGTGGGTCAGCAGGGCAGTGGAAATCCGGGCGGAATCATCGCGCCGGTTATCAGTGCTGACTTTAATCCAGCCAGTCGTTTTTCTATCGCCGCATTTGAATTGGTGCATCAACGCATGTCGGGAAGTGTTGGCGATGGCCTGTTCCATCCGGTCGGGCAGGTGCGACTGGCCACGGATGCGAGGCAGGAAAAACGTTTAAAAAGTATTGCTGACAGCAAATGGTATCCCGACAGTCTGGTGCGCTGGGTAGATGCTGAAGAGTTGAATGGCATCACTGGCCTGGAGCTTGGCCGGGCTGGGCTCTGGCTGGCTAGGGCCGGCTGGATAGCCGCAGACCGTTGGTGTAATACACTGGGCAAGCAACTGGCGAAGCACGCGGTGTTGAAGACTGGGGTTCGAG
>JBPEXY010000243.1:0-2971 GCA_052031065.1 Immundisolibacteraceae bacterium
CAGCCCCACCTCACACGGTGGCACCATCCGCGTAAAGGGCGATATCGCCAATAAACCGACAGAGCTGGCAGTTTGTATCGGCGCCGATCCACTGCTCTATGTCGCTTCACAGATTCCCGGGCTTGACCTTGGTGTCGACGAAATCGAGCTGGCTGCGGCAATGCGTGGTGAACCCTACGAGATGGTGAAGTGCGACACGGTTGATCTGGAAGTGCCTGCTCACTGTCAGATGGTGCTGGAGGGTCATATTCTTCCCAATCTCAAGGAGGCGGAAGGACCCTACGGTGAATACCCGGGTTATTACGGCCCGGTGGGTGAACAGCCGGTCATTGAATTCCACCACGCCACCCACCGTAAGGACCCACTGTACGCATATACCTACCTCGGCTTGCCGCCGACTGAAACCCATGCCATGGGGCAGATGATGGGCGAGGCCGGGTACCTGCAGCGGCTACGAGCCTCAACGGCGCCGACGGTGAAGGATGTCTACTGCCCGCTGGATATGCATACCATCATCGTTTCGCTGAAAAAGACCTACGAAGAGCAGGCTAAACACGTCATCTACGACCTCTGGTCGACCCGTAGTGGGAAGACCGTGATCGTCGTGGACGACGATATCGATCCGCGTAACTCAGAGCTCGTCTACTGGGCGATTGCCCAGCGCTGCCATGCTTCCCGTGATGTGATGGTGGTTGATGGTATGTGTACGATCGGCCCGTCAACGCAAAAGTACCCCGGCAGTGATATCGCCAACAAAATGGGGATCGATGCGACAGCGCCGCTGCAAGGCTATCCGGCTATGTCGAGACCGACTTCGGAAATGATGGAGCGGGTGGAAAAACGTTGGGGTGAACTGACCACACCAAAAGGAACGCGACTGCGCGCATCCGCACGCTAGCCGGTTAAGCTGGCAGCCCCGCCGGGCTGCCAGTTTGTCTGTTGCAACCAGCAAGAGCTTTCCTGCTGGTAGTCGGTGGGTATTTGGGAGTGATAAACCGGCTTTCTCGCGCAATGTCGTTCAGCGCAACAGGGGAGAATGGTCATGTCCGTTCAAACGAGTTTGGAAACTTAAGGTCAACGCCGCATAAGCGCGGACTTGCAACGATCCCGGTCTGTCGGCAACTACGGCCCGCCAGGGCAATCTCTTCACACGCTGAGTCGGCAAGTTTCGGTCCCGTTTCCGGTGGCTGGTGGCTAAAGGTCGAAATCCCGCTTCAGCCGACCTTTTTCCAGTACCAGCGAGACCGACCTCACGCCACCCCAGATCAATATAGCCCCACCCACCGCGAGCATCAGATTAACAACATCCTGATTGTTCAGCAGCGGATGAAATGCGTCGCCGTTGGCGGCGAATTTCGCATAGAGACCAAGCCCCACCAGTAGTGAGCCTGGTGCATCAATGATGCCGGTTAGCACAATATCCCGGTCGATCTTTTTAATCCGTTCTTCTGCGTCAAATTTAAGCATCCAGAAACCTCTGAGTTGGAGTGGTTAGTTGTTCACAATGGGGTAAACGCTTACGGCAGTCCCAAAAAACATCGATTGAAGCCATTTGGCTAGCGGTCAGTGCTAACATTTCCTTAATCGGCAGGCGTTGGAGCCAGCTGTAAAGAGCGCTTGAAAAGGAGGAGAGCATGCTGACGCCCACTCAAAACTACATCAATTACGATGACCTGATTCAGGAAGACCCTTCATTCGGATTTCGCGTTAATCATCACCTCTATAAGGATGAAGCGATCTTCCAGCAGGAGATGGAGCGCATTTTCTACAAGGGTTGGGTTTACGTGGGCCACGAGTCAGAAATCCCCAACCCCAACGATTTTGTCGTCCGCGTGATGGGCCAGCGTCCGGTGGTGCTCTGTCGTGGGCAGGACGGCAAGATCCGGGTGCTGGAGAACAAATGTCGCCACCGGGGCAACACTGTCTGTCAGGAGCAGCGCGGCAACAGCAAGTTTTTTCGTTGTGCCTACCACGGCTGGGTTTACTCCAACACCGGCGAACTGGCTGAGATGACCCATCCCTCTATTTATGGTGAGCGGATGCCAGCGGCCGGTGAAATGGATCTGCTCGAAGCCCCGCGCATTGGCATTCATCGAGGTTTCATCTTTGCCAGCCTCGCCGCTGAGGGGCAGGCGTTTGCAGATTATCTCGGCCGTGCCGCCGATTACATCGACCGCTACTGTGATCTGGCACCCGATGGCGAAATTTCCCTCGCCGCCGGGCGCCACGGGGTAACGTTTGAAGGCAACTGGAAAATGCAGCTGGAAAACCTTACCGACGCCTATCACGCAGAATATACCCACGCTACCGCGCTCGCTGCCTTTGCCGCCAATTCATCCGCAGAGGGCGATGCCGATTTCTCCGACCGTGGCGACCTGGAAGACCAGATTTCCACCATGCGCGACCTTGGCGGCGGCCACGCTATACTCGATGGTTTTGCCCTCAACCGCAGCAAGGGCGACAAGCTGCGGTTTACCGGCTCAACCGGGACTCTGACCGAAGAGATCATCGGCAAACTGGCCGAGCGCGAAGGGTCAAGAGAAAAAGCCATCTGGCTCACCCACGGCGGCGCGCCGCACATCACCGTCTTCCCCAACCTGATGATTCTGTGGGACGCGGTGCGTACCATTCAGCCGGTCAGTCTGCTGGAATCGGTCATCTACTACCACCCGGCGCAGCTCAAGGGCGCCTCCCAGCAGATCAACACCGCACGCATCATGTCACACCAGACCGGCTTTGGTCCGGCTGGGTTCCTGGCGCCCGACGACATGGAAATGTTCGAGCGCACTCAGGCCGGCACCGTCAGCGACAGCGATCCCTGGATCTACCTCAACCGTGGCCTGTCCGATCAGCGGATGGAAAAAGATGATTTTGGCGTTGAAGCCATGACGTCGCAAAACCTCGGCGAGACCACCCAGCGCGGTATCTGGCGCCACTACAAAAAAGTCATGTCCGGGGAGTGAGGAGAACA
>JBPEXY010000244.1:0-5599 GCA_052031065.1 Immundisolibacteraceae bacterium
CTCCGTTGGGATCAGGTGATGGCAGCCGCCAGACGCGGTGAGATTGATCTGCTACCGGCGGTGGCGGAGACTGAAGAGCGGCAGGCGTTTCTCAACTTCACCGAGACTTACCTGACTTTCCCGCTGGTGGTCTATACCCCGGTAGACGGCGCCTACGTCAGCGTTCTCGACGATCTTGCCGGTCGTCGCGTGGTGGTTGAACGCGACTATCTGGCGCACGAATTATTGACCACGGACCATCCGGCGCTGGAATTGCTGTTGGTCGCGGATAGTGAAACTGCATTACGTTATCTGGTCGAGGGCAGGGCTGATGCTTACGTCGGTAACCTGATGGTCGCCAGTCATATCATCGGTAGCCGTGGCTACACCAGTCTCAAGGTGGCGGCGCCCACAGAGTATGGATATCGTCTGCACATGGGGGTCCGCAAGGACTGGCCAGAACTGGTACCGATTCTGCAACGAGCGCTCGACACCATGTCGCCCCAGCAGAAAAATGCCATTCAGCAGAAGTGGGTAGGGGTTCGCTACGATCTTGAGACTGACTACCGACTGTTCTGGCGCGCCCTGGCTGTGGGTTTGCTGCTGCTAGTCGCCGGCGGGTTCTGGCTGCAACTGGTGCGTCGCCAGCGGGAACGACTGCGCATCAGTGAGGAGCGTTTTCAGTTGGCGATGGCGGCTTCCGAAGGGGTCTGGGACTGGAACGTTCGGACCAATGAGGTCTATTACAGTCCGCGTTATTTCACCATGCTTGGGTATGATCCAGAAGAGTTCAAGCATGGTTTCGAGATCTGGGAAACGTTATTGCACCCGGAAGATCGGCGGCAGGCGAAGGCGACAGTTGAGCGGGCGATCGCCGAAAGTGCAAGCCAGTATGAACACCAGTTTCGATTGAGGTGTCAGGACGGTTCCTACCGGCATATCTATTCCCGTGGTCACGTTGTGGCGGATGAACAGGGCCGGGCGCTGCGCGCGGTCGGCGTGCATACCGATGTTACCAAGCGGGTCGAGGCGGAAGAGAATCTGCAGGTTTTTCGCCGTTTCGCGGATACCTCCGGTCAGGGTATGGCGATTGCCACACTGGAGGGGCAGGTGGTCTATGTCAACGAAACCATGCGGCAGCTGGTTGGCGAAAGTTCGGTCGAAGCGATTTATGACAATGACTACGCTTACTACTTTTCCGAGGACATCATCAGCCTGTTTGAGGGCGAAATTGGTGCTGCATTGACCGAAAATCGCCAGTGGACAGGCGAGCTTTACATTACTGACCGGAAAGGTGAAGAGATCCCGGTGGTAGTCAATTTTTTTCTGTTGCGCGACCAACACAACAAGTCGAGTCTTGTCGGCAGTATGTTTACCGATATCCGCCCGCAGAAGGAGGGCGAATCCAGTCTGCGTCATGCCCGTGAGGAAGCTGAACGGGCTAACCGATTTAAAAGCGAGTTTCTCGCAAATATGAGTCACGAGGTGCGCACGCCACTGAACGCCATCATTGGCATGACCCACCTGCTGGGGCTAACTGCAATGACTCCCAGGCAGAGTGATTACGTGGCGAAAATCGATTATTCGTCGCAGCTGCTGTTAACGCTGGTTAACGACATTCTCGATTTTTCCCGTATCGAGGCGGGGCGTCTTGAACTGGAGAACGTTCCATTTGAACTCGATCAGTTGTTCGAGAAACTTACTACGCTCAGATCGAGAAGCGCCAACGAATCGTCAGTAGAGCTAATCTACGACATTGATGCCGATGTTCCATCGCAGCTTGAAGGAGATTCGACCCGTCTTGCTCAGATACTGATCAATCTGATTGATAACGCGATGAAGTTCACTTCAGGCGGCCAGGTTTTAGTGTCGGTAAGATTTCTGGGTGACAGTGAGGGAGGTGCGAAACTTGAATTTAGTGTCACCGATACTGGTATAGGAATTGAAGCCGAAGAACTACTCAGGGTGTTCGAGGTTTTTACCCAGGCAGATGGATCAACCACCCGCCGTTATGGGGGTAGCGGATTAGGACTGGCGATATGTAAAAGACTGGTCACGCTGATGGGCGGTGAAATCGACGTCGAAAGCGAACCCGGTAAAGGCAGCACATTTCGCTTTACAGCCCGGTTCGGTGTGATTGGTAAGACATCGAGATTAGCAACCGAGCAGAGATCAAGTTTTGCAGGTTTGCAGGTGTTACTGGCTGATGACAATGCCACCACCCGGCGGGTCGTGCAGAACATGCTTGAAGAGCTCCAATGCCGTGTCAAATCGGTGGCCAATGCAGCAGCTGTGATGGCGCAGTTAGAGAAGGTGCAGTCGGCGGCAGATGATCAACCAGGCGGTTTCGATCTGCTGATAGTGGACAGTGAGATGCCGGGGATGGGCGGCATAGAGGTGAGCCGGCTGATTCACAGCAGTACCGAATTCGAGGGGTTGTCAATCCTGTTGATGCTGGCTGATGGCAGTGAGCCGGAAAAGCTCCAGCAAGCACGTCAGGCCGGGATTAATGTCTGTATCGCCAAACCGGTCACTGCATCGACTCTCGGTGAAGGAATGGCCAGGGTGCTGCTGGGTGAGCGGCAGGCGGTTGCACGCAGGTCATCGGAGACCCGTCCACCAGTCACGCCAGACTTAGATGGTAAACAGGTGCTGGTGGTGGAGGACAATCGTATTAATCAGCAGGTGCTCAGAGACCTACTTGAAATCTGTGCGGCGGAAGTAGCGGTGGCTGCCAACGGAGCAGAAGCGGTGAGAATGGCTACCGAAGGGGATTTCAGTCTCATATTGATGGATATGCAAATGCCTGACATGGATGGTTTTCAGGCGACTCGAATGCTTCGCCGGATACCGCGCCTGCAGGAATTACCAATCATTGCGATCACGGCTATGGCGCTGGCTGGTGACCGTGAACGCTGTCTTGATGCCGGGATGAATGACTATCTCTCCAAGCCCATTGTTCCAGAACATTTTTATCGAGTCGTGGGTCGCTGGATCGAAGCAGCTCCTTCAAATAGCCAAGCAGACTTGACGACGAGGCCGTTACCCGGATGGGAGACACTGAGGCTAGCGTTTGATGTTGGCGCCGGGTTACAGACAGTACGTGGTAACACCCAGTTATACAGACAACTGATAATCGAGTTTCTGGAGGATCATCGCGGCGATGCCGATCTGATCAGGGCGTATGTGGCTAACAACGATATCGATGCGCTGAAGCGGGTGCTGCATACACTGGAAGGGGTGGCGGGAAATCTCGGTGCGCGGAGGTTGCAGAGTGCGGTCGGTGATCTGGCAGATGAGATTAGCGACCCGACTCTACTTGAGCAGTTTCTGGTGGAGCTGACCCGGGTAATGGATGCAATCGGTGAGTGGCGGAACTCTGGTAGTGATAGCGGTGCAGTGAAGGCAGCCATCGAATGGCCGCCGGAACTGGACCAAATTGAGTCTCTGCTCAAAGAGGGTAACAGTGGTGTAGTGAAGTATTTTGATCAGGCCATGGACCGGCTATCAATGGTGGTTGATAGCAGCTGGGTCGAACGCTTGAGGAGTCAAATAAGCGAATTTGATTTTGATGCCGCTTTACAGACTCTTGGTGAGATGCGCATGCAATCCAGCGCCATAACCAACCAGGGTGGAGTTTAGATGAGTGACAAAACCAGAATACTGGTCGTCGATGACGAGCGGCTGCATATCAATGTCATGATGGAGCTGCTCGGAGATGACTATACGGTCGTTGTCGCCAGAAACGGGGAAAAAGCGCTGGAGCTGGCGCACGCCACACCTGCTCCTGATTTAATTTTACTGGATGTGCTGATGCCCGGCATGGACGGTTATGAGGTTTGCTCCAAGTTGAAGAGTGACCCAGCGACCCGGGAGATTCCGGTGATTTTTCTCACCATCCGCAGCAGTGTTGAGGATGAAACCTACGGGTTCAGTCTCGGTGCGGTTGATTACATCACCAAACCCTTCAGTCCGCCGATTGTGCGGGCCAGGGTAAAAAGTCAACTGGCGCTAAGCAGGTTAATGTCGGAAATGACTCACCACAATGAGCTACTTGAAGAAATGGTGGCCAGGCGGACCCGGCAGCTGGAACAGGAGCATGAAACTGCGCAGAAACTGCAGCTTGAGCTACAGCAGGCACAGAAAATGGAGGTTCTGGGGCGCTTTACCGGAGGAATTGCCCACGACTTCAACAACATTTTGTCGGTGATTATAGGTTTTACCAGCATGGCGCAACGCCTGGATCTCATTCCTGGCAACGTTCAGCTGGCCGGGTATCTCGACAAAATCGCTTCTGCCGGCGAGAAGGCCCAGGAACTGGTGGAGCAGTTACTGGCTTTTAGTCGCGGCATGCCGGAACAGGCAGAACCGTCGGCTTTGAGTCCCGTTGTTGATGGTGCGTTGGGCATGTTGCGTCCGATCATGCCTGCAACAGTGGCCATCGATAGCCGTTATAACCCGGAGTTGCCTCTGGCGCTGATCGATAAGGTACAGATCTACCAGTTGGTGATGAATCTGTGCATCAACGCCCGCGACGCGATGGGCGGACAGGGGACGATTTCGGTCACTACTGATCTATTCCGTGGTGAGGGTGAGCCCTGCGCTGCCTGCGGCCAATCGGTTGTGGGGGACTTCATCTGCCTGACCGTGTCTGATTCTGGTAAAGGCATTGACCCTGAACTAAGTAGTGAAATATTCAGGCCGCTGTTTTCAACCAAGCCAGCGGGGAAAGGTACCGGGATGGGGCTTGCGGTTGTGGATGATATTGTCCATCGGTTACAGGGCCATTTATATGTCGACAGCAACGATAGCGGTACCGCGTTTCAGATACTGTTGCCCGCTGTTGAACAGGCGCTCCATGAACACGTTGCAGTGAGTTCGTCCGGACCCAATAGAGCGCTGGTAGTTGCCAGCGATGCATTTGTTGCAATACTGCTACGGGAGTATCTTGAAGATAGTGGTTGGGGTGTGGTGATTGAGGATCAGCCTGAGCGGGCGAAAAGTACTCTATTAGACGCCGCAGAACCTTTTCAACTGGTTGTTCTGGATGATGGCCCGACCCGCCTGGAGTTTTGCAGTTGGTTAACCAACCTGCCGCGAGAGCGTATGCCGGGCAAAGTGGTTGTCTGTTGCTCACCCGATGCGGGTATTGATGAGTTGAACCAGGTCACTCCACTAATCAAACCTTTTGCAAGGAGCGATTTGATGGAGATCCTTGCGGAATTGGAACGCTAATCCTCAAATTGGTAGAACCGGTTTTTTGGTGGCGCGACCAGCCTTGCTGGCGTTGAACGAACCGTTTTTGGTGAAGCTCCCAGGGTTTTTGGTCGTGCACCGAACCGCTTGAGGTCAGTGCTATGCTTGCGCGCCCGAAAACCGCGCTAGAGTGTGGCAATTGGACAGATGCGCAATCTATTCGGGTAGCGACCAACATATCCAGGAAAGGAACATCCGGTGTCAGCAGGGCAAAGGCAGGGGCAGGCCGAGAAAGGAGAGGCTGAAACCGTTGAACAGCGCGTCGAACATCCCGACGGCGTAGCCGCGGCAACCAATGCCACGCGTGTGTTCCTGACGCTGGTCTCGGCATGGTTTGTTCCCCATGGCCTGCAGATCGTTCTTT
>JBPEXY010000245.1:0-16997 GCA_052031065.1 Immundisolibacteraceae bacterium
AGGCGCTGAAGAGCGGCTCAGTTTGGCTATCAGCGCGGAATTCTTCGGTGAGCAGGGCGCTTTGGCGGCTGACTGTGGTGGACAGGTCCGTTAACCCGATTTTTACCCAGACGCTTCCGAAGTGCTCAGCTAAACTACTATTATGGACGATCAGGCACGTTAATAAAGTAATGCAAATTCTTAAGCGATGGCTTTTCCCGTTGCTGCTGGTCCTTGGGGTCAGCGGTTGTACCGTTGGCGTTCAGGAAACTGATACCACCGCGAGCTGGAGTGCGGAAGAACTCTACGACCAGGCGCGGGAATATCTGCTCGACCGGGGGTTTACCGCGGCAGTAGATCACTACGAAAAACTGCTGGCGCGCTATCCCTATGGCCCTTACGCCGAGCAGGCGCGCATGGATCTGGCGTATGCTTACTTTCAGGATGGCCAGCCCGAAGCTGCGTTGGACGCAATCGACCGGTTTGTGAAGCTTTATCCGCTGCACGATCATATCGACTATCTCTATTATGTGCGCGGGCTGGTCCATTTTCGTCGCGACGTTTCCATTTTCGAGCGCATCATGCCGCAGGATGTTTCCGCACGGGAGGTGGAATCTGCGCAAAAAGCGTTTGATGCATTCCTGATACTGCTAAACCTCTACCCCGACAGCCAGTATGCGGCGGACGCCCGTCAGCGGATGATCTATCTCAGAAACCGGTTGGCTGCCCACGAAATTCATGTTGCCAACTACTATATGAAGCGGGAGGCCTACGTGGCGGTTAATGGCCGCGCACGGTATGTGATTGAGCATTTTCCCGGTACTCCATCCGTTCCTGATGCGCTGTCGCTGCTGGTGAAATCTTATCGGTTGCTGGACCAACCTGATCTGGCGGCTGATAGTTTGCGGGTGCTGGAGCTCAACTACCCCGAACATCCGGCTACCAGTCAGGCACGGGCTTTCGTCGTAAGTCAGAGCGCGAGTTAATAACGAAAATAGTGCCAGGGTCGGTCCGATCGAAATTGCATAGCAGGGGTTACCCCGAGGGAGGTCCAGATGTGGAGCTTTTTTGAAACGGTACGCAACCGC
Source organism: Immundisolibacteraceae bacterium (assembly GCA_052031065.1). Classification (GTDB taxonomy): domain Bacteria; phylum Pseudomonadota; class Gammaproteobacteria; order Immundisolibacterales; family Immundisolibacteraceae; genus JBPEXY01. The sequence goes on from JBPEXY010000245.1 coordinate 1,068, forward strand.
CATTCCGTGCGCCGGTATGAGCCTGATATGCCGGTTGAGCAGGAGAAGCTTCACGCGATTCTGGAAACCGCAACGGCTGCTCCATCGGCCGGTGATTTACAGTCTTACCGCATTATTGTGATTAGCGATCAGCAGCTGCGGGAGCAGTTGCTGGCCTGTACTCCGCGACACAGTTTTATCGCTGAGGCGCCGGTCTGTATGGTGTTTTGTGCTGATCCAGCCAGTTCGGTGAAGACTTTTGGCGAACACGCGGGCAAGCTGTTTGCGGTGCAGGATGCGACCATCGTCGCTTCCTACGCGCAACTGGCTGCAGTAGCGGCCGGATTGGCATCTGCCTGGGTCGGTGCTTTTGAAGCGGAACCGTTGCATCAGCTGCTGGAGTTGCCCGCTGATCTGCAACCGATTGCAATCATTCCGGTGGGCTACCCAGCCGAGTTACCAGAGCTGACACCGCGCCGCCCGCTGACTGAAATAATTGAATATCGTTAAAGGTTGAATCCCAGAGACGCTATGGTGGAGCGCGGATATCGAGTTGTGGTTCAGCGCAAGTTGATTAGCGCCGCACGCATGTTTTCCACTGCCTGCTGCAGTTTTTCCATCTCAATGGTATAGGCAAAACGCACGTGGTCGTGGGCATGGGCGCTGCTGAAGTCGATCCCCGGGGTGATTGCCACTCCCGCCTGTTCCAGTAGATAGCGGCAAAAGGGCTCGGCTTGCATGCCGAAACCGCCGATTCCCGCAAACAGATAGAACGCTCCGGCGGGCTGGTGAGGGATTTCAAAACCGAGTGCCGGCAGTTCGGCCATCAGATAATCGCGTCGCTCTCTGAACTCACTTTTGCGCTGCTCCAGAATCGCAATGCTCTGATTTGAAAACGCCGATAGTGCCGCTTGTTGGGCCACGGTAGGTGGAGAGATAAACAGGTTTTGCGCCAGCTTTTCCAGCGGACGGACAAAATTTTCGGGACAGACTACCCAGCCGAGACGCCAGCCGGTCATGCCAAAATACTTGGAAAAGCTGTTGATGACGAAGACTCCATTACCGAGTTGGCAGGCGCTGAAATCGGGCTGATCGTAAATCAGTCCGGCGTAGATTTCATCGACAATCAGGGCGATGCCGTGACGGCTACAAAGCGTCGCAATGGCTTCCAGTTCACGACCGGTCATCACCGTGCCGGTTGGGTTGTTCGGGGTCGCGATTAGTAGCGCCCGGGTTTTATCGGTCAGCTGGGCTTCGACCAGTTGCGGGGTGATTTTCCACTCCTGTTCCGGTCGGGTTCGCAGTAGCCGTGGAACGCCGTCGGCCAGGCGTACAAAGTTCTGGTTGCAAGGATAGCCGGGGTCGGCCAGTAGCACTTCGTCACCTGGGTTGATCAGCGTCCAGAGCACCATCTGCAGTGCACCGGAGGCGCCTACGGTGATCACAATCCGTTGCCGTTCTATGGTCGTGCTGTAGCGGTTGGCGTACCAGTCGGCAATCGCCTGCTTCAGTTCTGGTCTGCCGGTGGCAAGGGTATAGTGGGTATCGCCTTGCTGCAGTGCTTCGATACCGGCGTCGATAATCGGGGCGGCGGTGGTAAAGTCAGGTTCGCCGACCTCAAGATGCAGTACCGGCAGACCTTGCCGCTCCCGCTGTGCCGCCAGTGCCATCATCTCCATGACGTGAAATGGCTCAATGCCGGCAAGTCTTCGGGCCGGCTGCAGGGGAGGAATGGTACCGGGGGTCACTGTTTGATCCTTTTGGGTAATGATGGACGGGTTGCGTTAAGTTACCGGTTTAAATTTAGTGGTTGAGCAAATCGGTGGCGTGGCGCACTTGCTAATCAAGGAGGTTGGGTTGATAACTCGCTACAGTTTGTCTGCTTTACTGCTGGCCTCTCTGTCGATGAGTATTGCCAGTGGCAACGAAGTTTATCAGTGGCGCGATGAGGCCGGGCGGCTCCATTTTGGTGACCGGGCAAATCACCCCGAAGCTCAGCGACGGGTTATTGAGGCGCCTGCTGTGGCCGCTCCCGACAGCGGGCGTCGCGCTGCTGAGCAAAAGCTTCTGGACATAATGGCTGAGGAGCGTTTGGCGAAAAAACAGCAGGCAGCGGAACGAAAGGCGGAAAAAGAGCGTCTCAGGCAAGAGTGTATCGTGATGAAAACCGACCTCTGGGAGCTGGAGCATGGTTACGTGGTCTACTATCGTTTTAACGAAGCTGGTGAGCAGGAATTCGTTAGTGACCAGGAGCGCAAGCAGCAGGCGCAGGAACTACGCAGGCGCTACGAAGAGCTCTGTAACTGATAACAGAGGCTCTGGCTGACCTTTAAGTGCTGTGGGTGCCCTGCAAGGCAGGCCTCGATAGTGAGTCACGGCTATAATTGCCTGACTGGTTCCACCGCGCATCTCTATCGACGGGCTGTCGCAACGTCTGTTCAGGGTTGTTCCCCGCTGATTAGGTCATGAAAGGTTATCTGCTGATTCTGGTAAGTACCGCACTGGTCAATAATTTTGTGTTGGCAAAATTTCTTGGCCTCTGCCCGTTTATGGGAGTGTCTCGCAAGCTCGAAACGGCGCTGGGAATGGCGCTGGCGACCATGTTTGTGTTGACCCTCTCTTCCGCCTGCAGTTACCTGGTCCATGCTTACCTGCTGGTGCCGTTAGATCTGCAGTACCTGCGTACCATCAGTTTTATTCTGGTCATTGCCGGGGTGGTGCAGTTCACCGAGATGTTCATTCACAAAACCAGCCCGCTATTATTTCAGGTGTTGGGGATCTACTTGCCACTGATTACTACTAACTGCGCGGTGCTTGGTGTGGCGCTGCTTAATGTCCAGCAGCAGAACAGTTTTTTTGAATCGTTACTGTTTGGGTTTGGCGCGTCTCTCGGTTTTGCGCTGGTGCTGGTGCTGTTTTCCGCCATGCGTGAGCGTCTTGAGGTCGGAGATGTCCCGCAACCTTTTCAGGGTAGTGCAATCGCTTTGATCACCGCCGGCATCATGAGTCTGGCGTTCATGGGCTTCAACGGGCTGGTGAGATAAGCGATGGCTGCGGTTGGAGTGCTGGTGCTATTGGCAGCGGTGATCGGTGGGCTGCTGGGCGTCGCTGTGGTCCGTTTCAAGGTTGAAGGTGACCCTCTGATTGACCGAATAGACCAGATTTTGCCGCAGACTCAATGTGGTCAGTGTGGGTTTCCCGGCTGCCGGCCCTATGCCACCGCAATTCGCGCCGGAGAGGCAGATATCAACCACTGCCCGCCCGGCGGTCAGGCGACCATCGATGCGTTGGCCGAATTACTCGGGGTGGAGAGTAAACCGCTGGACCCCGAGCGCGGTGAGGAGAGTGAAGTTGCCTCGGTCGCCTGGATCGACGAGCAGGTCTGTATCGGCTGTACCAAGTGCATTCAGGCGTGTCCGGTGGATGCCATTCTAGGTGCCAATAAACTAATGCATACGGTGCTGGTGGAAGAGTGCACCGGCTGTGACCTCTGTGTAGCACCATGTCCGGTGGATTGCATCTACATGGTGCCGAAGACCGAGGGGCTAATCGACTGGCGCTGGCCACAGCCGGCATCAACCGCCAATGCTGCGTCGGCGGCGCAGCCTGATAGCAATCCACAATCGGTGTCACCGCATGGCTGACCTTTTTGGCAGGTGGGCCTGGTGATGCGACTGTTTGGTTTTTCTGGCGGCCTCGCCGATCTTGCACCAACAACGGGTGAGAATGCGGCAACCAGTCTGCCGATACAGCCGGCGATTATTCCATCGCGGCTCTACTTTCCGGTGACAGGCTTTAGCGGCAAACCGCTGGTCTCGGCGGGTGACCGGGTCGCCGCGGGGCAGCCGCTAACTGAGTCTGAGCAAGGTCGGGAGGTTGCCTGGCATGCGCCGGTGAGCGGAAGAATAGCGGAACTAGTCGATCATCCGGCGCCGCATGTTGCGGGAATGGCTGTGCCGACTCTGGTGCTACTACCGGATCAATGCGGAGTGGAGGTCGAATCTCACCCCGAAGGCTGGGAATCACTTTCACTGCAAAAGTTGTTAGAGCTGGTCCGCGATGGTGGTGTTAGCGGTATGGGTGGTGCCGGGTTTCCCACCTGGAAAAAGCTTGCCCAGGGGCTGCAGAAGCGCTTCACCACGTTGATTGTGAACGGTGTCGAATGCGAGCCCTATATCAGCTGTGACGATATGCTGATGCGTACCGAGGCAGAGGTACTGGTTGATGCAGCAGAGCGACTTGCGACACTGCTGGAAGTGGACCGGGTACTGTTTGCGCTGGAAGATGACTGCCCTGAAGCGCTGGCGGCGCTGAAGCAGAAGTGTTCAGCCGATTCGCTGCTGCAGCTGGTTTCTCTACCGACCCGTTACCCCTCCGGCAGCGAGAAACAGCTGATCGAAAACCTGCTTGGTCTGCAGGTGCCGCGCGGTGGTTACCCTGCGGACCTGGGTGTGCTCTGCATCAATGTGGCAACCTTGCATGCGATCAACACAGTGGTCTCCGTGGGACAGCCGCTGACCCGTCGGGTGGTCACCGTTGAGGGAGACGGAATCGCTCAACCACAGAACCGCTGGGTATTGCTGGGCACTCCCGTCTCCGATCTGTTGCAGTCCTGTGGTGGCCTTGTCAGTGAAGAGTGCGAACTGGTAATTGGCGGGCCGATGATGGGTTATGCGCTTGCTTCACCCAGTGCGCCGATCGTCAAAACCACCAACTGTATTCTTGTCAGGCAGGCACAGCGATTGCCGTCGCTGGAGAGCGAGCAGCCCTGCATTCGCTGCGGTGCCTGTGTTACTGCCTGCCCGGCCAATCTCTTGCCGCAACAGCTCTATTGGTATGCCAAATCGAAGCAGACAGAGCAGCTACAGCGCCACCACCTGTTTGACTGTATAGAGTGTGGAGCTTGCGCCTATGTCTGTCCCAGCAACATACCGCTGGTCCACTACTACCGAGCGGCCAAGGATGAGATTCGTCAGCAGCAGGTTGCCAAACAGAAGGCAGATATTGCCCGTCAGCGCATGATTGATCGCGACGCCCGTCTTCAACGGCGCCAGCAGGAAGCGGCCGAGCGGCGTAAGCGCAAACGGGCCGAACGAGGCAGCGCAGCATCACCAGAACAGAGCGCAACCTCTCCCGAAGTCGCCGCTGCTATTGCCCGGGCTACCGCATTGAATCAGCAGAAGCAAAGCAACGAGAACCGCAACGACGAGTCTGGAGGTGAGACATGACTCCAGGCCGTCCGATCAGCTCACCTTTCCTGCACGGGACCGGATCGGTTACCCGGTTGATGGCTTGGGTGGTGATTTCGTTGTTGCCGGTGATCGCAGTATCCACCTGGCTGTTTGGTCTGCGGGTGCTGATACATTTGGCAGTAGCGGTGGCGACTGCTGTTTTTGCCGAGGCTGTGATCATGAGGCTACGCCAACGGCCGGTGGTCAGGGCGTTGGCAGATGGTAGTGCGGCGGTTACCGCTCTTTTACTTGCCCTCTGTCTGCCACCCATCGCACCGCTATGGGTGACGGGGGTTGGCGTGCTGTTTGCGATTGTTGTCGCCAAGCATCTTTACGGCGGACTGGGGCATAACCTGTTTAACCCGGCGATGGCCGGCTACGTGGTGGTGCTGATTGCGTTTCCCGCGCAGTTAAGTCAGTGGCCGGTTCCCCATGACCCTTTCGCAGGCGGAATGTCACCAATCGAAGTGGGGGTCATGGGCGATGCAGTTACTGGTGCCACGCCGCTGGATAGTCTGCGTACGCTGGTGGTGTCTGGCGACCCGGTGGCCTCAGCGATGGCGGCAAGTCCACTTTTCGGATTGTTTCCGTCAGGCATCAGTGCCCTGTTATCGCTTGCCTGGTTGGCTGGCGGTGTGCTGCTGCTGATCACCGGTTCCGTGCAATGGCGCATTCCGCTAACCCTGCTCGCAGTTTTTTCGCTATTTGCCCTGCTGAGCGGCTGGCTGGAACCGGCTCGACATGCGGGGCTGCTCTATCACCTTTTTAGCGGCGGGGTGATTGCCGCAGCCTTCTTTATCGCCACCGACCCGGTTAGTGCAGCAACCACGCCACGGGGACAGTTGGTCTATGCCGCCGGTATTGGCTTATTGATCTACCTGATCCGCGGCTGGGGTGGTTACCCGGATGGTGTTGCCTTTGCAGTGTTGCTGATGAATATAGCTGCTCCCGTGATTGACTATTTCACTATTCCCCGTGGTTATGGCAGTTAGTCCCGCAGCGGTGGCGGTCGTGCAACAGCGGGGGTGGCATTGAATTCACTGTTCGAAATCGTCCGCCGTAATGCACTGATGCTGGCCGTCGTCGCGCTTGCCAGTGCCGGGCTGCTCGCCGCACTCAGTCGCTGGGCTGGCCCGGTGGCCGAGCAGAATCGGGCAGCGGCGCTGAGGAATACCCTGGCCGAGCTGGTCCCCGTGCAGTTGTATGATGAACCGCTCGACCGATATGCCGCTGAGATCAGTTCGCCACTACTTGGAGAGGGTGTCCAGCAAATCTATCGGGCAAAACATAGCGGCAAGGTCACTACCGTGTTGATTACCGCTGTTGCGGCTGACGGATATAATGGTGACATTCGCCTGCTGTCCGCAGTCACCGGTGACCGCAAGTTGCTTGGCGTGCGAGTGCTGGAGCATCGCGAGACCCCCGGTCTGGGCGATGCTATTGAGCTTAAAAAAAGCGAGTGGATTCACCAGTTCGAAGGTCGCAGTCTGGTTGATCCGGCTCCAGCAGGATGGCAGGTGGCCAAAGATGGGGGTCAGTTTGACCAGATTACGGCTGCCACCATTACACCACGGGCGGTGGTTGGCGCCGTGCGCCGGCAGCTTGAATATGTCGACCGCGAATACGCACAGCTTTTTCAGATCGGTCAGACCGGACCATAAACACGATGCGAACGCTGATACTCAATGGACTCTGGCACAACAACCCGGCGCTGGTACAGTTGCTGGGACTCTGCCCGTTGCTGGCGGTTAGCGCGACTGTAGTCAACGGCTTTGGGCTGGGGTTGGCAACCACTTTAACCCTGGTGATCTCCAATCTGCTGGTGTCGTTGCTGCGTGGCCATCTGGCTGATGAGGTCAGAATCCCGGTGTTTGTGATGATTATTGCCGCTTCGGTGACCGCCATTGAGCTGGTGATGAGCGCATGGTTTTACCAGCTGTTTCTGGTGCTGGGTATTTTTATTCCGCTGATTGTCACCAATTGCGCCATCATCGCCCGGGCAGAGAGTTTTGCTTACCGTAACCCGCCGCTGCCGGCGGTGATAGATGGGCTGTTTATGGGGCTTGGGTTCACTGCCGTGCTGGTGGTGCTTGGGGGACTGCGTGAACTGGTGGGTTACGGCACTCTGCTGCGACAGGCCGATTTGCTTTTTGGGCCTGCCGCAGCAAACTGGACCGTGGTTGTAAGCGGTGATTACCCAGGGTTTCTGCTGGCGGTACTGCCGCCCGGCGCCTTTATTGCCCTCGGGTTACTGATTGCACTGAAAAACCTCCTCGACCGGCGCATGGCGCTGCGCCACCAGAGCATTCATCAACTAGCGACAGTCGAATCCGGCAATACCGGTGGTGGATTAACGGCATGAACCGCCAGAAACGCCAACAGATTTTTGAGCGCTTGCGCGATGCGAACCCAAGCCCGACGACCGAGCTCAATTACGACTCTACTTTTGAGCTGCTCATCGCCGTGATTCTCTCCGCCCAGGCTACTGATGTGGGGGTTAACAGGGCGACTGCAAAACTGTTTCCGGTCGCCAATACACCGGAGCAGATTCTGGCGCTGGGTGTCGACGGCCTGAAGCAGTACATCAAGACTATCGGCTTGTTTAATTCCAAGGCAGAGAACGTGATCAAAACCTGTGCGGCGCTGATCGAGCGCCACGGCGGTGAAGTACCGCGCGACCGTGCAGCGCTGGAATCGCTTGCGGGTGTTGGCCGAAAAACCGCCAATGTTGTGCTTAACACCGCGTTCGGCGAGCCAACAATGGCGGTGGATACTCATATTTTTCGGGTTAGCAATCGAACCCGGCTGGCACCCGGCAAAACGCCACTCGCCGTAGAAAAGGCTTTACTGAAATTTATTCCGCAGGAGTTTCTCTGCGATGCCCACCACTGGTTGATTCTTCACGGTCGTTACACCTGTCTGGCGCGCAAGCCGCGTTGTGGTTCATGTCTGATCGAAGATCTCTGCGAATATCGCAACAAGACCGAACTGGAGGCAGAGTAATGCTCTGGGGGCAGGATCGTTCCAAACTGAGGGAGATGTATAGTTCCGCCTGGCGCGATTTTAAAGCTGGCAAAACGCTTGATAAGCAGACGCAGATGATTGCGGCGGTGATTGCGATGCATCCAGAGTATCAGCCGGATATAGAATCCGGTGCTGTGCTGCACAGGGAATATGACGGCAGTGATGGGCAGAGTAATCCTTTTCTGCACATGGGTATGCATCTGGCGATTCACGAACAGCTTTCGATCGATCGCCCGCCGGGCATCGTCGCTATTCATCAGCAACTGAGTCGACGCGCCGGCGATGAGCATCAGGCCGAGCACCAGATGCTGGAAGTGCTGGCGCAGGTTCTATGGGATGCCCAACAGGCCCACCGGGAACCCGATATTGAGGAGTATGTCGAAGGGCTGCGGCGGGTGGTCAGTGTCAGCTGATCCGACCGCTGACGCAGCTATACGGACAGTGGTGTCAGTTTAGGAGTGTTAGTTCAGGAAGGCTGCACCAGTTCTATTTTGTAGCCGTCTGGATCCTCAACAAACGCGATTACCGTCGTGCCGTGTTGCATTGGTCCGGCGTCCCTGATTACGTTGCCTCCAAGGTCGCGAATCCGCCGGCAGGTTTCATAGGCATCTTCCACTTCAATGGCGATGTGGCCAAAAGCATCACCGTGTGAGTACTCGCTGGTGTCCCAGTTCCAGGTCAGTTCAATCACAGCGGTACTGGTATCGGTGGGTGATTTGATCTCCCCGTCTTCATAGCCGACAAACGCAAGGGTGAACCGCCCCCCGGTGAACTCCTGTTTATAGAGCAACCGCATGCCCATCACCTCGGTATAAAATCTGATTGATGCGTCCAGATCGGCCACTCTGAACATGGTGTGTAGCAGTTTCATTATCAGGACTCCTTCTGGTTAAAGTGTTGGCCGCTGATGATAGCGGTGATTAGCTAGATATGGCATGGCGGTGCCGGGCCTGAAATTGGCTTGACGATCAACGCCTGAGCCGGTCTAATACACGGCCTTCATCGGGTGGGGAAATCAAACATCACCCCAGCAGCGTCGAACAGTTCTGCTTCGACGATCAGGATGGCCAGGTAGCTCAGTCGGTAGAGCAGGGGACTGAAAATCCCCGTGTCGGCAGTTCGATTCTGTCCCTGGCCACCATTCATTTGTTAAGTTGCCTGCCGCGCGAATTGAGACGAGTTGTTTTTGGTGAGCCTAAAGCGGTCGTTGTCACTAGTAGAATTTAGCTTCCGTACACTAAAAAGCCTGCTTCCCCGTCGAGGAAAGCAGGCTTTGAGATGAAAACAGTTGGATTCTAGTTGAGCTGTCTGGGTAACGATTCTGGTGTGAAGTCTGACGGGTCAGCGTCGGGATTCCATTGCCAGTCCTGGCCTTGATAGAGCACGGTGGCGTGCAACCGCTGTATATCAGCGACCCAGACTATCGAGGCTGCGGGACCCACCTGGCCATCTTCCCAGGTTCTTTCGTTAAATCCGATGGTCATGACTCTCCATAGTTCGCCCTTGCGGTCGTAAAACTCGTTCCCCCAGAACAGCGGTGCGCCGGGGTTGGTCCCAATATGCATGATGCGGTGGCTAACCAGATGAGATGCGGGAGGTGTTCCCTTGAGCACCCAAACTTCCTGAGGTGAGTAATTGTCCCGAAAGTTCCAGTGCGGGGCCTTATCAAACATCATTGCCGGGAACCGCTCTGCCGGGTCTCTGGCGTCGAGGTTTAGTGGACCGATCTCGCTGTCGCTGGCACCAAGAATCCAGCGTTTTTCCAGCAACTCCCAGTTCTGGTACCAGGTCGGGTCAAGATTGGCGGCAAAAGTCTCATCAGTGAGGATGTCTGTTGCGGATACGGGATCTGCCCAGGCGCCGCTGGAGAGCCGTCTGACCCGCCGAATACTTTTGATATAAGCATAGACGTCCGCCAATCGCGCATCCGTATAGTTTACCGTGAGTATGCCAATGCCGCGGGTGTCCTGTGGGTAGAGGTTGATCAGCGATTCATATTTGACCAGTTCCGGGTCTACGGTGTGGGGTTCCTGAATACGGCCAGTCATCAGATAACGCTTGAAGCGCCACCCCTGCTCTCGCTGCAACCCTTTTTTGCCATCAATGACGAGAAAATACATCGGGTTGAGATCCAGGGTATCGCCAGTCCAGCCGGTGCGTAGCATGTTGTAAATCAGCTTGTAACCGGCGTCTGGGTCATCCTGGGATATATCCGGGAAGGGTAGGCCTGTAGTGTGGTTAATGAGTCTTTTCTGGTCGTCCAGAGAGGCTTCGCCCTTATGTTTTTCGGTCAGGCGTATCACCTTTTCGCTACCTTTCAATTCCTTGGTTTTTGGGGTCAGGGTCATTTCAAAGCCCAATTCCCTGACCAGTCTTTCGCGCGATTCGGTGAGCAGGTCGGCAATTTTGTGACCGTCCAGAGTCATCGGTTTTAATTGATCTATGTTGGCTGCGCTAAGGACGGTGCCAGGGGTTACTTCTTCGGCAAAGGCTGTCATCGCTCCGACCGTCGCCGTGACGGCAACCGCTGTCAGCCGAGCGACCTTGAGATGTTGCTTGTTCATCAGGTTTTCTCCCGCATTAGGTTTTTCGTGTGGTGTTCTCACGCGCCGTAATCCTCTCCTGTTGATTATCTGGTGGGAATCCTTTCATGGCGTGTGAGTTAAGCCATGAGTCTTTATCAGCGACTCATAACCTCCTCTTGGTTTCTTCTATCCATCGCTAAACAGGTTTCTGTGGGGCTGATGCTCGTTGTCGCTTGAGAGACCATCAACCGGTTATCCCCCGGTTGGCCCGCTCCCCTTTTGATCATCCAGTTATTTTCTGAGAACTCAAATTTGCTTCTTAGTTCACCAACCGGCGAAGGTCACCGGGCAGTTGGTGAGATGCAAAACCCCCGCCGGTAGTAACCGCACGGGGGTGTCGTTTCCCGGGCTGTTTTCAGTTGAGTTGTCTGGGCAGGGCTTCCGGGGTGAAGTCCTGCGGATCTGCTTCCGGGTTATAGCGCCAGTTGGGCCCCTGATACAAAACAGTGGCGTGTAGCCTCTGAATATCTGCCACCCAGACCATCGTCACTACCGGGCCAGCCTGTCCGTCGTTCCAGGTGCCGTTGTTGAAACTGATCATCAACGTTCGCCACAGTTCGCCCTTTTTGTCGTAATACTCGCTCGACCAGAATAGCGGGGCTCCCGGGTTGGTGCCCACGTACATGATTCGATGACCGTTCAGATGGGACGCTGGAGGATTGCCGCGAACCACATAAACTTCCTGAGGAGAGAACTCGTCCTTGTAGTTCCAGTAGGGCGCCTTGTCTAGCATCATCGCCGGGAAACGTTTATCGGGATCCCGTTCGTCAAGATTAAGCGGAGTGATCACGCTGCCGCCCGCACCTAGAATCATCCGTTTACCGAGATAGTCCCAGCCGTCGTACCAGGTTGGGTCAAGATTGATGGCAAAGGTTTCGTCCGTGAGAATGTCGGTCGCAGAGACCGGATCAGCCCAAGCTCCACTGGAAAGCCGCCGTACCCTGCGGATGCTTTTGATATATGCGTAAACATCAGCAAGCCGGGCATCGGTGTAGTTGACTGTGAGGATGCCAACACCGCGGGTATCCTGGGGGTAGAGGTTGATCAGTGATTCATACTTGACCAGTTCCGGATCAACTGAGTGTGGAGCGCTGATCCGGCCACTCATCAGGTAGCGTTTAAAGCGCCATCCCTGTTCACGTTGCAGTCCCTTTTTGCCATCAATGACAAGGAAGTACATCGGATCCAGGTCCATGGTGTCGCCGATCCAGCCCGTACGTAATATGTTATAGCAAACCTTGTAACCGGCATCGGGATCGTCAGGGGAGATGTCGGGAAACGGAATGCCGGTGGTGTGACCTACCAGCCGTTTTTGGTCATCGAGACTCGCTTCGCCCTGGTGCTGATTAGTCAGTCGTAAAACTTCTTTGTTAGCGACTACCGGTGGTTGTTCCGGGACCAGGGTCATTTCAAAGCCAAATTCCCTGATCAGCCGCTGGTGGCTGTCTGGCAACATATCCCCTATACGGTGCCCAGCAAGTGATTTATCTATCAGGCTATCTATACTGTTTGCATCCAAAATGGTGCCAGCGGAGACTTCTTCGCTGATTGCGCCGGGTGCTGCCAGTGTTAGAGCAGTTAGGGCCCCCGCCAGCAGGGCGTGACGCGAGTGATTAGGCATGACGTTCTCTCCCGGTTTTGCGGACTAGCACCGAGCCCTGAGTATTGCTGCAGATCCCAGGCGGGTGCGTAGTTCTGTTATTTTTTGAGGTTTCCTTCCTCAATGTACAGAGACTCTCCAAATCTCCATAGAGCAGTGGCTGCTCTGGTGTGGTACACGCTTATTTATGCAACATGCGCTTGGAGAACGCAAATCTGTTTTACCGCCAATATCCTTAATGATTTCCGGAGATTGGTATTAACGGAGCTGGGGTACAATCAACCAGACAAAAACACCGGCTCTGCAGGAGCCTTACGCACGTTGATTTGGTGCCGAGATTTGCGGTGAAAAAAGGGATCCGTTTCATTGTCGTTGCTAACAGAACACGCTGTTCGTGAATTGCTCGCCGGTCTGAAGCCGGGTGCCCTGAGTGGAGGGTTGCGGGGGGTCGAAAAAGAGAGCCTGCGTATCACCACTTCCGGAGGGTTGTCACAGCAACCTCATCCATACTGTCTGGGTTCGAAGTTGACCCATGCAGAAATTACTACTGACTATTCTGAAGCGCTGCTCGAACTCATTACTGAGCCCATGCAAAGCGCTGAAGCGGTTTGTCAGCGACTGCATGACATTCATACCTTTGTCTATCACTGTCTCGGTGATGAATTGCTCTGGGCAACCAGCATGCCCTGCGCGGTAGAGGATGAACAGGCGATACCCATCGCTGATTATGGGCCGTCCAATATCGGCATGATGAAACATGTCTACCGACGCGGACTGGCATGGCGTTATGGGCGGGTGATGCAAGCTATTGCAGGTGTTCATTTCAACTACTCCGTTCCAATGGAGAGCTGGCCCCAGCTTTACCGGTTAGCCGGTGCTACTGGTGAACTGGAAGATTTTATTTCGGACTCCTATTTTGGACTGATCCGCAATTTTCAGCGCATAGGCTGGCTGATCCCGTATCTGTTTGGTGCTTCGCCAGCAATCTGCAAGAGTTTTACTGCTGGCGAGGCGCATGGGTTTGAGGAATTCGATGCTGGTACTTTTTACCTGCCCCACGCTACCGCGCTGCGAATGAGTGATATCGGCTACAAGAATGCTCACCAGGGCCGACTTGGAATCAGTTACAACAGTCTGAACGAGTATGTCGAGGGTTTGACCCGGGCGATAGAAACGCCGGAGCCTGAGTATGAACAATTTGGTGTGGTGGTTGATGGTGAATACCGCCAGCTCAACAGTAATGTGCTGCAGATAGAGAACGAATATTACAGTTTCATTCGTCCCAAACAGCTTGCTGAGAGTGGTGAAAAGCCGACTTTGGCCCTGAAGCGCCGGGGAGTGCGTTATGTTGAGGTGCGGGCGCTTGATGTTGCCGTCCATGAACCTATCGGTATATCTGTCCAGCAGATTCAATTTGTAGAAGCGCTATTGCTCTATTGTCTGCTCTCGCCCAGCGATGCGATTGATGAGAGTGATCGCCTGGAAATAGAACGCAATCAGACGGCTGTTGCCCTTGCTGGCCGTGACCCGGAGTTGATGCTGGCCCGAAAGGGTGAGGCCGTCAGGCTGCGCGATTGGGGGCGGGAGTTGCTGGCCGCAATGCAGCCGCTCTGTCAGTGGCTTGATCAATCAGGGAGCGGGGGTTACGTGGATGCTCTGCTGATGCAGATGGCCAAGATTGAAGACGCTGAACTTACCCCTTCGGCGCAAATCCTGGCGGATATGAGTTTTCGCAACGAGTCCTTCTATCAGTATGCGTTGCGCCGGTCACGGGAGTGGGCAAACTATTTTGCCGACCAGGAGTTGAGCGATGAGGTGATGGCCAAATTTCGTCAGTCAGCCAGCGAATCGCACGCTCGTCAGGCCGAACTGGAGGCGCAGCCACAGAAGCCTTTTGCCGAATTTCTGGGCGACTATTTCGCCCAGCATTGAGGGTAAAAGAGTCCTGCTAACCCGTCATTTAGTGGGTTAGCAGGATCCTGCAGGTTGTTACATGCCTTCAATACAGAGGTATTTGACTTCGATGAATTCGTCAATTCCGTATTTACTACCTTCCCGGCCGACCCCCGACTCCTTGACCCCACCAAAAGGTGCCACTTCGCTGGAGATGATGCCGGAATTGATGCCGACAATACCGGTTTCCAGTGCCTCGGAGACCCGCCATACCCGGCCCATGTCGCGGGCATAGAAATAGGCCGCCAGGCCGTAGGGCGTATCGTTGGCCATAGCGATAGCTTCTTCTTCAGTATTGAAACGAAACAGAGGCGCCACCGGGCCGAAGGTCTCATCCTGAGTGACCACCATGTCGGTGGTGACGTTGGTTAGCACGGTCGGGTAGTAAAAATTGCCACCAAGCGGGTGGCGCTCGCCGCCTACCGCAATAGTCGCGCCTTTGGCACAGGCATCGCTCACGTGTTCTTCAACTTTGGCCAGTCCCGCTTCGTCGATCAGCGGACCCGCAGTGGTGCCGGCCTCTATTCCAGCGCCGACCTGTAGTTTGCTGACTGCAGCGCTCAGTTTTTCGGCAAATTCGTCGTAGACCGAGTCCTGCACCAGAATGCGATTGGCGCAGACGCAGGTCTGTCCGGTATTGCGGAATTTACTCGCCATTGCTCCTTCTACGGCGGCGTCGATATCGGCGTCATCAAAAACAATGAACGGGGCGTTGCCGCCCAGTTCCATGCTTACTTTCTTAACCGTACCAGCACACTGTGCCATCAGTAGCTTGCCGATCTCGGTTGAGCCGGTGAAGGAGAGTTTGCGTACTGTCGGGTTGCCAGTCATCTCACCACCGATGGCGCCGGAGCTACCGGTGAGGATGTTGAGTACGCCGGCCGGTATACCGGCCCGTTCGCCCAGCTCCGCCAGTGCCAGAGCTGAGTAGGGAGTGGCGGTCGCCGGCTTGATCACCACCGGACAGCCTGCGGCGAGTGCCGGCGCGCATTTACGGGTAATCATGGCGTTGGGAAAGTTCCACGGTGTGATCGCCGCAACCACGCCAATCGGCTCTTTCAGCACCACAATTCTGCGTCCTGGAACTGGTGCAGGGATGGTGTCGCCGTAGACTCTTTTTGCTTCTTCGGCAAACCATTCGACAAAACTGGCGCCGTAGGCAATTTCGCCCATTGATTCCGCCAGCGGTTTGCCCTGTTCTAGCGTCATCAATTTGGCCAGGTCTTCCTGGTTTTCCATCATCAGGTCGAACCAGCGACGCAGAATGCCGGAACGCTCCTTGGCAGTTTTGGCTCTCCATGCTGGCCAGGCAGCGTTGGCTGCTTCAATGGCACGGCGGGTTTCATCGCTGCCGAGTTTGGGGATGGTGCCCAGCAGTGCTCCGTCGGCGGGATTGGTAACGTCAATCGTTGCGCCGGCGTCGGCATCTATCCATTGGCCGTTGACGTAACACTGTTCGCGGAACAGCGACATATCCTTAAGTTCTGGGGTTGCCATGATTTTCCTCTGGGTGGTCAGCTTGGGATTCAGGTTAGTGCATGAGTCCCGGTCGGATGTT
>JBPEXY010000246.1:0-39478 GCA_052031065.1 Immundisolibacteraceae bacterium
AATGCCACGTTAAAATAGAAACCAACGGGGAATTATCGGCAACCTTTCCTCAACCACAACGCGCTTTAACGCCAGGACAGTCCGTGGTTTTTTATCAACAGGATATCTGCCTGGGCGGCGCAGTCATCGCTGACGTCATCCAGCAAAACAGATAATCCGATAGTGCTCATTTTTAAAAAAGGCCCCTGAAAAGGCTCGATAATCAGGCAAAAAACGCCTTAAAAAAAGAGAAGCCATTGAAGCACATCCGCTATTTTTTCTGGGAGGCCCCTCCCCATTTCTATACGCTCATGCTGGGCGTCTTCATGCAGCTAATCGGTTCAGGCGAAGGTTATCGCTTCGCCTTTCATCTGAATTTATTGATTGTAATTGCCTATTTTTTATTTGCTTACAGAAAGCTCAGTAAAGAGCCTGCAGTCATAGTCATAGCTTGCCTGCCCGTCATTTATATCGTGCTGAACACCCTCTCCGGGTCCGACCTGGTTTACTCTGGAGAAATTCGCACATTAATTTTCTCTAGCACCCTGGCTATCAGCATATGGATTATTGACCAGAAAGACCCAGACTATCTTGGCAAGATAGCACTGATGGCAACCACCATTACCATTATTGGCTACACAACCACTCAGACCATCGCAATATTTGCCTTCAAACAACCTTTTGGAACACTCACCAACCCTCACTACCTCTCTCTGGGAAGCTCCATTGCCTTCATAATCACGACAGGGCTATATTTAAAATCAGTTTCGTTATGGAAATATGCGCTGATACCTGCCCTTGGACTACTGGGTTTTTTTATCATTCACAGCTCCTCCAGGCCAATTTGGTTTGGCCTGTTATGCTCCTCGATACTTCTAGTTGTTTTTATTGATAAACGATTTCGGATTTCGTCTTTAGCAATAACAACAGCGACAATAACAATACTTCTAACAGGAAATATCGGTGGCGTCCTGGACAGAACCAAATCACTAATAACCCAGATCAAAGAGGAAGAGCGAGTGACGCTCTGGAAAGACACCTGGGCGATGCAGAAAGAAAGTTCCTACAAAGAATGGTTTGTAGGGCATGGCCTTAAGTCTTTTGAGGATGATTTTAAAGATTACTCTACTTATCACACCAAAGGCACTGACCTGAACAGTCCACACAATTACATCCTGGAGGCACTATACTTATCTGGATTGGCAGGCCTGATTTTATTGATCATTGTCATCACAAAAATATACATAAAAATCTTTCAGGGACTAAAAGATAACGATAAAAGAAGAAGTGTGTATTTGCTACTTTTATGCTTGATAACTGCTAACACGATGGCAGCAAGCATAACAGTCCCTCTGTTTTCGAGATACAATCTGACATGCGCCGCGATCGTAGTTGGTAGTTTATTGGTATTAGATCAAAAACGGCTCAGGGAATCGACATGAAAGAACCTATCACCGTTTTGATTCCCAACTTCAATGGTGAAAAATTGTTAGTCGATAACCTGCCAACAGTTATCGACGCTCTGAAAACCTACTGTCTGGAAAGCCGCGTTCTTGTTGTCGATGATGGCTCAACCGACAACAGCCTACAGGTTTTAAACGACAAATTTGCCGATGTGAAAGTTGTTGTCCACTCAGACAACAGAGGGTTTGCCGAGGCAGTAAAATCCGGAATCGCTGCGACCAGCACCGAACTAGTCTTTCTAGTCAATTCAGATGTACAGGTCAAAGAGGAGATATTCACTAAACTGGTTAGCTACTTCGATGACCAAAGCACCTTCTCTGTCAGTCCATTGATCTGCACTGAAGACGGCGGTAGTAAAAGGCACTCCTGGAATTTACGTCAGTTTAAAAATGGCATGCTGAAACTGATGAAATGGCAGCTCGCAGAAGCGAAAAAACTGCGAAAGCAAGGTGAAAAACTACCCACCCTGTATGCATCTGGCGGTTCATTGATGCTCAGAAAGTCGATGTTCGAGGCCCTGGGTGGCTTCGACCCCATCTATAAACCATTCTATGGTGAGGACTCAGACCTGGGGTTGCGAGCCTGGCGACAGGGCTGGAGCAGCTATTTTGAACCCAACGCATACATCGTTCACCAAAGCAGGGGGGCAATCAAGGAGAACAACGACCTGCGTTATGTTAAATGTATACGCCGCCGGAACCGCTACCTCCTTGAATGGATACACCTTGAACCGTATCAGTTAGCCCTCTTCTCCTTTCCCATCACACTGTTAAAACTGATCGGAGAGGCGCTGCTGTTTGACAGAACTAACTTACGAGGTTTTTGTCTTGCTGTGCCGAGAATCCCTGCGGTAGTAAAAAAACGGGCCATGTTGAGGAGATCAAGCTCTCTAAGCCTGTCCGATGTATTGAAGAGGATCAGGGCTTATTGCTAGCGCATAAAACGAGCATACGCCGCACCAGCAGCCGTTTAATGGTTCTAGTCTCCCTGAACCAAAATACCTTTGCCTCTTAAACCAATCTTCCTAATCAGACTGTCGCGCCACTGGGAATTCGATCACCTTCGCCTTTTCTTCAAAGCGGGGCCGCGGGGTCATTTTCCCGGGGTCGCCATCAAGAAAAGCGTTAAGGGATTCCAGCAGACCACTGGGGCCAGCGACGGAATCCCACATCAGCGTTGACAGCTTCTGCGTTGCAGCAACGGCATTAGGGGAAGAATCTCGTGCAGCATCAGCACGGAATTGCAGATGCCGCAGCTTTTTCTGGATATGGTCTGGTGCCGCTGAGATGTTAGCGTCAATCAACTCCCGCCGCCGACGGTTGAACTCCTCCGGGTCATCTTTCGCCAGTTTGGCAAAGGTATCGAAATCGAAATCTTTGACATCTGTCGTCTTCATTTCCGCAACTCCTGCAGCTTTTTCCCTGCCTGCAATAACGCTCACGCGTTAGCAGGGCGCCCCAACCAATCCATACCTTTTTTCAAGGCTATCCAAAATCTGCCTACAGCTCAAGTCAGGCCCCTATGAGCCGAGCAAGCTCCTAACCTTGCCGCATAAAGTCACGAAGCACATAGTTGAGAATGCCGCCGTGGCGGTAGTAGTCGACCTCAATTGGGGTGTCGATACGCGCGATCACCTTGAATTCCTGGCTCTGTCCATCTTTAGTGGCGACAACAGTCAACTGGTCACCTGGCCGGATCGAATCGCCAAGATCGGGAAAATCGAACTGTTCATGCCCCGTCAGGCCGTGAGTCTGCGCGCTCTCACCCTCCAGGTACTGCAAAGGCAGAACACCCATGCCAATCAGGTTGCTGCGGTGAATGCGCTCGTAACTCTCTGCAATCACAACCTTCACACCAAGCAGAAAAGTACCTTTGGCCGCCCAGTCACGGGATGACCCGGCACCATACATCTGCCCGGCCAGCACCACCAGCGGAGTACCATCAGAAATATATTTCTGCGCCGCGTCGTAAACCGAGAGCTCCTCGTTGGTCGGCAGATAGCGGGTCCAGCCGCCCTCGCGGGGAGCGACGAGATCATTTTTCAGACGGATGTTGCCGAACGTACCACGCGCCATCACCCGGTCATTGCCGCGGCGCGAGCCAAAACTGTTCCAGTCACCCTTTTCCACACCATTTTCCAGCAGATAGGCGGCAGCAGGACCATCGGCAGGAATCACGCCGGCCGGACTGATATGGTCGGTGGTAACAAAATCACCCAGTTTCAACAGTGCGCGGGCGCCGCTGATCGGCGCAATAGGTTGGGCGGTTTCCGGAAAGTCGACGAAAAAAGGCGGCTCCTGGATATAGGTTGATTCCAGTTTCCAGTCATAAACCGCCGCCGAATCATCGGCTTCAATGGCATTCCAGTCAGGATTGCTGCGGGCAACATCTTTGTAACCTGCTTTGTAAAGAGCCGGGTCGTTAGCCAGCAGCATTGCCTCTGCCACCTCCTCACTGGAGGGCCAGATATCGCGAAAATAGACCGGCTGGCCATCACCACCGGTGCCGATCGGGTCGGTATCAAAATCGACCTTTACGTTACCTGCCAACGCATAGGCCACCACCAGCGGCGGTGAGGCAAGATAGTTGGCTTTGGTATGCGGACTCACACGCCCCTCAAAGTTACGATTCCCACTAAGCACTGCACTGACCACCAGCTCTTTACTGTTGATCGCATCCACCACTGCCGGGTCGAGGGGGCCAGAGTTACCGATACAGGTGGTGCAACCGTAACCCACGGTCTGAAAACCGAGCTGATCGAGATAATCCTGCAGACCCGCTTTTTCGAGGTACTCGGTGACCACCCGCGAACCGGGTGCGAGACTGGTCTTTACTGTCGAGGCAACGCTCAGTCCCTTTTCCACAGCCTTCTTTGCCACGAGACCGGCCGCCAGCATGACTCCAGGGTTGGAAGTATTCGTGCAACTGGTAATCGCCGCGATCACTACCGAACCGTGGGTCAACTCGGCATCGTCAAAACCCTCGACAACAGCAGACGCTGCGCTATCGGCTACCGCAAAACCATCTTCCGCAGCGGGTTGAGACAGGCTGGTGACAAACTGATTTGCCATCTCTTTGAGCGCTATGCGGTCATGAGGGCGACGCGGGCCGGCCAGGCTCGGCACCACACTACCCAGATCCAGCTCCAGCACATCGGTAAAACTGGGTTCGACCATCTCAGCAGTGCGAAACATACCCTGGGCGCGATAGTAATCTTCAACCAGCTGAATCTGCTCTTCGGAACGACCGGTGACACGCAGATAGTTCAAAGTTTCCTGGTCGACCGGAAAAAAGCCGATAGTAGCGCCATACTCCGGCCCCATATTGGCAATGGTGCCACGATCCGCCAGCGGCAGGTTATCCAGGCCGGTACCGAAAAATTCGACGAATTTGCCGACCACACCGTATTTGCGCAGCTGCTGAACGATAGTGAGCGTGAGATCGGTCGCGGTAACACCATCCTGCAGCTTACCGGTGAGACGAAAGCCAATCACCTCCGGCATCGGGATGTAAATCGGCTGGCCCAGCATGCAGGCCTCCGCTTCAATGCCGCCGACCCCCCAACCGACAACCCCCAGCCCGTTGATCATGGTGGTGTGGGAGTCGGTTCCAACCAGTGAGTCGGGATAGGCAACAGAGCCGTTCTGCTCCTTGGTGAGGACACTCCTGGCGAGGTGCTCAAGATTGACCTGATGAACAATGCCGACCGAAGGCGGGGTTATATTCAGGGTTTCATAAGCGCCCTGGCCCCAGCGCAAAAACTCATAGCGTTCTTTATTGCGCTGAAATTCCAGCCGGGTATTCTCTGCAAGCGCGCTGTCGCTACCCGCTTTATCGACCTGTACCGAGTGGTCGATCACCAGATCCACCGGCACCAGCGGCTCTATTTTGGCGGGATCCTTACCAGCCCGCTGCATAGCACTTCGCAGAGCCGCGAGATCCACCACGCAAGGCACGCCAGTAAAATCCTGCAACACCACGCGACCTGGAATAAAGGGCACTTCGCCCTCACCACCCGCCTGACCCCAGTTCATCAGTGCCTTGATATGAGTATCCTCAACCGCCGCATGGTCCTGATTACGCAAAACCGATTCCAGCAGTACCCGTATCGACAGCGGCAAGCGGGAAACATCGCTACCCTGTTCCGTCAGACTCGGCAAGCTGTAGTAATCGACCTCGCGGCCGCCGCTTTGCAACGTTTTACGGGTAAAGGAAAAATCTGAACTCATAACCACCTACTCCATCCATACCGGTATGGTCAGGCTCATTACCGTGCTGCGTCGTTGCGGCATCAGGTAACCAGCCAGACAAAAATATTGATGACTTGCGCTTCAGCTACGCCCGCCCCACGACGGAGTTGAAAATTGCTCAACCTGGGACCTGGGCTGCCGTGGCAAAAGGGTTAAAATTGTACCATTGCCGGCATTAACGAGTAGTCCCGCGCCGACTGCCCATGCTGTAAAGCACAGCCACCGTAACGACCCAGGCAAATACCGTCAGCCCATCTTCCTACTGTTCGCAACCAGTGACCGAAACCATGACCCTAACTCCTCTCAAAGCACTTTCGCCACTCGACGGCCGCTATCGGCGACACACTGACGAACTGGCCAGCATCTTTAGCGAAGCTGGCCTGATTCGCCAGCGCCTGAAAGTGGAGATTGAATGGCTGATAGCAATGGCTAACAGTACTGAGATCGATGAGCTGAAACCCTTTTCAACAGCCGCTACCGACAGGCTCAGAGCTATCGAGTCCGGTTTTGACGAAGCGGCTGCTGAACGGGTTAAAGAGATCGAAGCGACCACCAACCATGACGTTAAGGCGGTCGAATATTTTCTGCGCGAACAGTTATTGGCAGACAACGAACTGGCAGCTGCCAGCGAGTTCATTCACTTTGCCTGCACCTCGGAAGATATCAACAACCTTGCTCACGGCCTGATGCTGAAACAGGGTCGTGAACAGATCCTACTGCCGATGCTAGCGGCAATCGAAACAACGGTTGCCGATCTCGCGGCGGCCCATGCAGCGCAACCAATGCTGTCACGCACACACGGTCAGGCCGCATCTCCAACCACCATGGGCAAGGAGCTGGCCAACGTAGTTGCCCGACTGACCCGCCAGCGCCGACAATTTTCCAGCACGGAAATCCTCGGCAAATTCAACGGTGCGGTCGGCAACTTCAACGCGCACCTGGCCGCCTACCCGCAAGTCGACTGGCCGCGACTCAGCGCACAGTTCATCGCTGGGCTGGGACTGTGCCCCAACCCGTTGACCACGCAGATCGAGCCCCACGACTACATGGCTGAACTGTTTGACGCCCTGAGTCGCATCAACACCATTCTGATTGATCTCTGCCGGGACATCTGGACTTACATCTCCCTCGGCTATTTTCGTCAGAAAGTAATCGCCGGGGAAGTAGGCTCTTCGACCATGCCGCACAAAGTCAACCCAATCGATTTTGAAAACGCAGAGGGCAACCTGGGCATCGCCAACGCCCTGCTGGAGCATCTGGCCAGAAAGCTGCCGATCTCGAGAATGCAGCGCGACCTGACCGATTCCACCGTGATCCGCAGTGTCGGTACCGCCCTGGGCTATATCGTGGTTGCTGGCCGCTCACTGCAGAAAGGCTTGGGCAAACTCGAACTCAACGCCGATGCGCTAAAACAGGATCTGGAAGACAATCAGGAAGTCCTTGCAGAAGCGATCCAGACCGTAATGCGCCGGTATGCAGTGCCAGAACCTTACGAAAAACTGAAAGCCCTGACTCGCGGCCAGAGGATCACCGCAGGCGAGCTGGAGAGATTTATCAACACCCTGGAGATCCCCGAGACAGAGCGGTCAAGACTACTGACCATGACACCAGCCAGCTACATAGGTCTCGCAGAACAGCTGACCAGATCGCTTTAAACAACGGTTAATAAAGTCCTGGCTAACCGTGACGGCCAAAAAAGAAACTGGTGCGGAACCGCCACTGCCGCCACCGATTGACCCTGACAGCGACACTCCGCGGGAGTTTCATCTCACCTGCGCCACCGCCGCAGCAGCACTGACCTTGCTGGCCGAAGCCACCGGCCTGTCACGCTCTGCGGTGAAAAAAGCAATGAACCAGGGCGCGGTCTGGTGGCAACGCAAGGACCAGGTACGCCGGCTCCGGCGTGCCGATCGGCAGATCAACCCCGGCGAACAGCTTCACCTCTACTGGAACCGGCAGGTACTTGCCGAAACGCCTGAACCTGCGGCGCTGATTCGGGATCTCGACTACATCACCGTCTGGAACAAGCCGCCGGGCATGCTCTCACAGGGATCACGCTGGGGCGATCATTGCACCATCACCCGCTTTGCCGAACAAAACCTGGCGCCACAGCGCAGTGCCTATCTGGTCCACCGCCTTGACCGCCTGGCAAGTGGACTAATGGTTATCGCCCACCGCAAGACCACAGCGCGCGATCTGGCACAACAATTTCGGCTCCGCGAGGTCGAAAAACGCTACGTCACCTGGGTTAAGGGAAAATTCCCGGGCGATCAACCGCTTACCCTGGACCAGCCCCTGGACGGCAAACCGGCCCACAGCGAGGTTAAGCTCAAACGCTATGATCAGCCACAGGAACGCAGCCAGGTAGAAATCACCATTTCAACCGGCCGCAAACATCAAATCATGCGCCACCTGGCCGAGGCCGGCTGGCCACTGATTGGCGATCCGCTTTACGGTGACACCAATATTGACGGCAAGATCCCACTGAACAACCACCCTTTTCAACTCACCGCCTGCCGTCTCGCCTTTCGCGACCCGGTCGCCGGTTCTGCTCTGGAATTTGTGCTTCCGGTTACATAACCGCCCGTGATGTCGCGGGACAACAGGACTGCCAGAACCAACATCACAGATAAAAAAAAGCGCTACGGAGGGTAGCGCTTTGAAGAAGAGCTATGCAGCTCTTGGGGGGAGGATACCTGAAAAGCTTTAAAAACCTGATGACCTTACTACCTGGCTGCTGGCCGTCTCTGACCAACATTTAATAACCTGTTAATCGCCGATGCCCTTTGCGCTGGGCTTTGCAAAAAATTAAAGCGATTTTCATGCCAACTTCCTGCCAATCAACAATAAAACGCTCTAAACCCTTTATCGACGCCAGAAAACCAAACTTTAAAAAATGTTGCGGCTAAATGTTATGCAGGTAAATATCATTCACTGGCGCCATTTTTTTGTCACCAACGACAGTTTTCTAACGCCATAAACATGCAGTCCACATAGAGTCCTTTACCAACCCAGCATTAACGACCTGTTTGGTTGCTCGTCTGCGCTAGGCTGGACCCGAGCTACACGGCAAACCACTAGGATCTGATAGCTCACCTATGCCAGACCAAGGAGACAAAGGCCACAGTCCTGGCAATGGTTGAGCCATCCACGGGCACAGCTTTAAGAAAAGGATTATTGCGAACACTAAACCAGGGAAACCAGGCCGAAAGCGGGTGAGCACTAACCGGGTGTAAAACTTTCTAAAATTTCTGCTAGAGCCCTGACGAACAACCTAACCACTGAAGCTATCGCTATTAATTCCCGCTGGCATCACCAGCAGCAACAGACTCACCAGCGAGTTCCTGTTTCAGCGCTGCCACAGCCTGCTTCACCCGTTGCGGGTTGGTTCCACCCAGGTGGTTACGGGCGCTCACTGAGCCTTCTAGCGTCAGAACCTCATAGACCGACTCATCAATCGCCGTTGACAACTCCTGCAGCAGCGGCAATTTAAGCTCGGCCAGATCCACTCCGCGCTCCATCGCCAAACGTACCGCCTTACCAACCACTTCGTGAGCATCACGAAACGGCACTCCACGGCGCACCAGATAGTCGGCCAGGTCTGTAGCAGTGGTAAATCCGCGCCGCGTCGCCTCAAGCATATTGCCACCATTGACGCTCATTTCGCCAAGCATGCCGGTAAACGCAAACAGCGAACTGCGAATGGTGTCGACCGCGTCGAAAAGCGGTTCTTTATCTTCCTGATTATCCTTGTTGTAGGCGAGGGGCTGGGATTTCATCAACATCAGCAGGTTCACCAGACTACCGACCACGCGGCCACTTTTACCGCGCACCAGTTCGGGAACATCGGGGTTCTTTTTCTGCGGCATGATCGACGAACCGGTGCAGTAGCTATCACTTAGGGTGATGAAATCGAACTGCTGCGATGACCAGAGCACCAGCTCTTCCGACATCCGCGACAGGTGCACCATTAACAGCGAAGCGGCGGCGTTGAATTCGATCACGAAATCGCGATCACTCACGGCATCGAGTGAATTTCTCGCTATCCGCTCAAACCCCAGCTGCTCGGCGACGTACTCCCGATCAATAGGAAAAGTAGTACCGGCCAGAGCCGCAGCCCCCAACGGCAGGGTATTGACCCGTTTTCGACAATCGTGAAACCGCTCCCGGTCTCTGATCAACATCTCAGCCCAGGCATGCATGTGGTGCCCAAAGGTTACCGGCTGTGCCGCCTGCAGATGGGTGAATCCAGGCATGATGGTGGCTGCTTCGCGCTCGGCAACGTCAAGCAGCACGACAATCAGTTGCTGCAGATCAGTGTCGACACCATCAAGCTGGTCTCTTAGAAATAGCCTGACGTCAGTGGCAACCTGGTCGTTACGGGAACGGCCGGTGTGGAGTTTTTTGCCCACAACCCCGATACGATCAGTGAGACGCGCCTCAATATTCATGTGCACATCTTCCAGCTCGACCAACCAGGCAAAATCGTCCCGGTCGATCTCCTCCTGGATCATCTCCAGGCCATTGACTATGCTATCCCGCTCTGCATCACTGAGTACGCCGACCTTCGCCAGCATTCGGGCATGGGCAATGGAGCCAATGATGTCGTAGCGCGCCAGTCGTTTGTCGAACGTCACCGACGCGGTAAACTCTTCGACAAAGCGATCCGTGGCGTCACTAAAACGGCCGCCCCAGGGTTTTTTCAGTTGTTCGTTCATGGCCAAAAGTATACAGGATGGCCCCACGTGACTGACCGCAACCACGACAGTTCGCCAGCGAATTCGGCTTCCCCAGAGAATCTCCCCGCAGGGCCCGAATATGAACATTTCGTGCCCAATTTCTGCCAACCACAGGCAGTGGCCATAATCGTCATTGGCGCTGAACTACTGGCGATAGTGTTGGTACTCGCCGACCTCGACAGCTGGTCAGGAGCGCTGGAAGACCTGGCCTCGACATCACTCTACGTGCAGTGGGCAGCGCTGATCAGCGCCGGATTACTCTGTATGGCACGCCGCCACCTCGTCGCCCTGCCAACCTGGGCGTCAGCAATGATTGCGCTGGCACTGCCGCTGGTTGCAAATACCGGGGTCACGTTCAGCGCTTATAAGTTATATGAAGCCAGCCTGATTACCGGCAGCTGGGGCAGTGCCCAACCCCTTACCCAGGCGCTGATACGCAACCTGGTGATCACCGCCATCATCAGCAGTGTGGTGCTGCGCTATCTCTACGTTCGCCACCAGTCAGAGAAGCGACTCAACGCGCAACACCGCGCTACGCTCGACGCGTTACAGGCCCGTATCCGTCCCCACTTCCTGTTTAACAGCCTCAATACCATCATCAGCCTGGTACGCGAGCAACCGCACCGGGCCGAAGAGGCGCTGCTGGACATGGCCGAACTGTTCCGTCACAACCTGCGACAGAGCGACCGCCTGACCACCCTGGCAGATGAGGTAGAACTGTGCCGCCAGTACCTGGCGCTGGAACAGCTGCGTTTGGGGTCGCGACTGGCAATTGAATGGCAGCTCGATGCACTCGATCTTAATACCAGAATCCCGGCATTGGTGCTGCAACCGTTACTGGAAAATTCGGTCTACCATGGCATAGAGCCCTGCACCAGCGGTGGCCTGCTGCAAATCATTGGCAGCACCTCCAAAGGGCAGCAAATGATCACCATTACCAATCCGGTACCGTTGAAAGACAGCGGCTCGCCAAACTCCGGGCACCAGATCGCCATTGATAATGTCCGCCAACGCCTAAATGCCCATTTTGGTAACAACGCCTCGCTCACCCTGGAACCTGACCAGCAGGAGTACCGTGTCCGACTCACCCTCCCCGAAAACTGACCAACAGGCTGGCGAACAGCACAACGAACCCTTGACCCTGTTGTTGGTGGACGACGAAAAACCGGCGCGGCAGCGGCTGGCACAACTGCTCGCACCCCATAGTCGTTATCGGGTGATTGGCGAAGCAGAGGATGGCATCAATGCACTGCAACTGATCGATGAACGGCAACCAGACGTGTTGCTGTTGGATATTCGTATGCCTGGAATGGATGGGATTGAGGTAGCGCGCCACCTGCTTGACCTGGACCACCCGCCAGCGGTGATCTATACCACGGCTTACGATGAGTTCGCGCTGGAAGCGTTTGAAACCCGTGCGCTTCACTATCTGGTCAAACCGATCCGCGAACAGCGGCTGCTGGATGCGCTGTCCCGCGCTGCAATCACGCGGGCAAATCCCGAACCTAAGCAGCCAGAGATAATCCGCGAACGCCGCAGTCACTTCAGCGTCTACCGCCAGGGTAAACGCTTTCTGGTTGCGGTGGAACAGCTGCTGTACCTGCAGGCTGAACAGAAATATGTGAGCCTGCATACCGCTGACGACGAATGGCTGATCGATGAATCCTTAACCCAGCTGGAGGATGAATTTGGCGAGCTGGTGGTTCGGGTTCACCGTAATGCCCTGGTGTGGCGCAGCGCCATTCAGGGCATTACCAGAACAGACGCCGGTTATAGCCTGTTCTTTGAGCAGAGCGATAAACAACTGCCGATCAGCCGTAGAAGAATTAGCGCAGTGAAAAAACTATTGAAATAACCGATTGCTGGAAAAGACGTCCAAATCGATGCTGAAGTTCTCCGCTCAAGGCGTATCGTGCTGAACCGATAAAATAGCAAATGTTTTGCCTAAAACGGCGCTAAAGGCCACCCCTAACCATCCATTTACGCCTAAAATACCTGTTCGGGGAGGTCGCCAGCCAGAACGGCAGATGTCATCAAGACTGACCTGACCTGTCGCGCAGCGTGGCGCTTTCAAACCCGGCCCCGTGCCGGGCACTTTGTGATGGAAGAACCATGAACGATAGCATCTCCACCGGTAGCGCAGCATATCTCGACATCCTCTACGAGGAGTTTCTCCGCGACCCCAATTCTGTCCCTGAAGAGTGGCTCGATTTTTTTCAGGAACTGGGACCCACACCGCCGTTCAGTATCAGTGGTCCCCCGCTGCATTCGAAAGTACAGGCAGAGTTCCTCGAACTGGGCCGCAATAAATACCGCACTCCCGCAACACTCCCAGAGGCAGTCGCCGCTGTCGATAGCGGACAGATTGAAAAACTCTATGCAGTCCGAGCATTAATCAACGAATACCGGTTAAGGGGACACATGGCCGCACATGTCGACCCTCTGTTTCTACGCGACAAAGAGCCGGTGGAGAGTCTCGAACCTGAATACCATGGCCTGTCGGCGGCCGATATGGAATCGGCCTTCAGCACCGATTTCCCCGGCGCGTCGGAACCCCTCCATCTACGCGAGATCATTCACTTTCTTCAACAGACCTATTGCGGCAATATCGGCTGGGAATACTCCTATATAAATGACCGGGAGCAGGTCGAGTGGCTGCGCCAGAAAATTGAAACCAACCGCGGCCGCCCCTCTTTCAACGCAGAACTGAAACGCGAAATTCTCGACGCCCTGGTCAGCACCGAAGGACTGGAGCGCCACCTCCATCGTCGCTATGTGGGACAGAAGCGGTTCTCACTCGAGGGCGGCGATAGCCTGATTCCACTGGTCGACCAATTGATTCAGCACGCCGGCGCGGACCAGACCAAGGAAATTGTCATCGGCATGGCACATCGCGGCCGACTCAACGTACTGGTGAATATTCTCGGCAAAAAGCCAAGCGAACTGTTTGCTGAATTCGAGGGCACTGCAGACAGCAACGGCTCGGGAGACGTGAAGTATCATCAGGGCTTTTCCTCCAATCTGCAGACCCCGGGGGGGGTTGTTCACGTCACCCTGGCGTTTAACCCGTCGCACCTTGAGATTATCAACCCGGTGGTAGAGGGTTCGGTTAGGTCACGCCAGGAGCGCCGGGATGACCAGGAACGTAATCAGGTGTTGCCGCTGCTGATCCACGGCGATGCCGCATTCTCCGGCCAGGGCGTAGTGATGGAGACCCTGAACCTGTGCAATGTCCGTGGTTACACCACTGGCGGTACCATCCATGTAGTGGTTAATAACCAGATCGGATTTACCACCAGCAACCCGGTTGATGCCCGCTCAACCCACTACTGCACCGATATTGCCAAGCTGATCCAGGCGCCAATCATCCACGTCAATGGTAACGACCCGGAAGCAGTGGTCCATGCGGCACAAATTGCCATGGAGTATCGCAACCAGTTTCATAACGATGTGGTCATCGACATGGTCTGCTATCGGCGTCACGGCCATAACGAGGCCGATGAACCGGCACTGACGCAACCGATCATGTACGCCAAGGTTGGTAAACAGAAGACTGTTCGGGAACTCTATGCCGCGCAGCTGGCGGAGGAGTCAACCATTGCCGCCGACCAGGACCAGCAATTACTCAAGGAGTACCAGCACAAGCTGTCCCTCGATGAACCGGTTGCACTGCGCAAACTGAGCCACCAGAAGCCGGTGCTGCTGATCAACTGGGAACCCTATCTCGACGTCAGCTGGACCGCCCCCTGCGATACGACCGTGCCGGCGGAAAAATTACGCATGCTGGGTGAACAGGTAACCACCATTCCAGAAGGCCTGAAACTGCACCCGCGGGTTAATAAGATCATTAACGACCGGCGCGAGATGGTCAGCGGTGCCAAACCGATCGACTGGGGCTGCGCGGAGACGCTCGCCTACGCCACCCTGCTTGATGACGGCTACCGGGTCAGGCTCTCCGGTCAGGACAGCGGCCGCGGTACCTTTTCCCATCGTCATGCAGTGCTGCACCACCAGACCGGCGACCGGGCTGAAGCGTGGCGCCACGTGCCACTGCAACATATGGCCCCCAACCAGCCCCGCTTTCTGGTGATCGATTCACTGCTGTCTGAAGAAGCTGTACTCGGTTTCGAATTTGGCTACTCCAGTGCCGACCCCGACACTCTGGTGATCTGGGAAGCCCAGTTCGGCGATTTCGCCAACGGTGCGCAGGTGGTGATCGATCAGTTCATCAGCTCATCCTGGCAGAAATGGGAACGTCTCTGCGGCATGGTGATGCTGCTACCCCACGGTTATGAAGGTCAGGGTCCGGAACACTCCTCTGCCCGGCTGGAACGATACCTGCAGCTCTGCGCAGAACATAACATGCAGGTCTGTGTACCCTCTACTCCGGCGCAGATGTTTCATCTGTTGCGTCGGCAAATGCTGCGGCCATTTCGCCGACCTCTCATCATCATGAGCCCGAAAAGTCTGCTGCGACACAAGGAATCGGTATCGACCATCGCTGATCTAACCGATCAGAAGTTCCAGTTGGTCATTGATGACCTGAGCAAACCAGAAGGCAGCACCGACACCGTTGACCGGGTAGTCATGTGCGCCGGCCGGGTTTATTTCGACCTGCTCGAAGCCCGCGCAGAGGCCGGCCTAACCGACCAGGTTGCACTGCTACGGGTAGAACAGCTCTACCCCTTCCCAGTCAAACGCACACGCGCTGCGCTGGCACGCTACAACAACGCCAGCAAAGTGGTCTGGGCGCAGGAAGAACCACAGAATCAGGGTAGCTGGTACAGCAGCCAGCACCACATGCGCAACTGTCTGGCCGACCACCAGCAGCTTAGTTTTGCCGGGCGCCCCCACTCGGCCTCTCCCGCTGTTGGCTATATGGCCAAACATAAACAGCAACTACATCAGCTGCTGGAAAAAGCGTTACATGGTTAAACCTCTGCGCTCAATCCGCTGTCACTGCGTACTTTCATAGCCAGCCCTCTGTTTTGAAGGAACCCTGTCATGCTTGTTGAAATTACTGTCCCACCCCTGCCCGAATCTGTTTCTGAAGGGACGCTGATGGCCTGGCATAAAAAGCCTGGCGAGGCCATTAGCGCCGACGAAACCCTGGTCGATCTGGAAACCGACAAGATCGTACTCGAAGTGGTAGCGATAGAAGGCGGCGTGTTGAAGGAGATCCGCCAGCCGGATGGTGCAACAGTCACCGCTGGGGAGCTGCTGGCCATCATCGACACCGAAGGCGAGGCCGCCTCCAGTGGCCAGATGCCGGTGCTTTCCACAGAAGCCATGGCTGCAGAAGAGACTATCGACACCCCATCCGCTGAACCGGCCGCTCTCAGCCCGGCAGTGCGCAAACTGGTCGCAGAACACAACCTCGACCCATCCAGAATCAGCGGCAGCGGTAAAAATGGCCGCCTGTTAAAGGAGGATGTCCTCAGTTACATCGACGGCGGCAACCAGCCCGATAAAACTGGCAACACCACTAGCGCCCCATCAACACCTGAACTGCCCACGGATGATCGCGGCCGCCCCGAACAGCGGGTACCGATGACCCGAATCAGACAGCGGATCGCCCAGCGCCTGCTGTCTGCACAGCAGGATGCCGCCATTCTCACCACCTTTAACGAAGTGGATATGCAACCGGTCATGGCGCTGCGGGAAAAGCACAAACAGCAGTTCGAACAGCAGCACGACACCCGCCTCGGTTTTATGTCATTTTTTGTCCGCGCCAGTATCGAGGCATTGAAGAAATTCCCGCTGGTCAATGCGTCAATCGACGGCAGCGATATCGTCTACCACGGCTTTTATGACATCGGCGTTGCGGTCAGCTCTCCTCGCGGGCTGGTGGTGCCGATTATTCACGATGCCGACCTGATGTCCTTTGCCGATATTGAAAAGAAAATCCGCGAACTGGGTAGTTTGGCGCAACAAAACAAACTGGCAGTGGATGACCTCACCGGCGGCACCTTTACCATCACCAATGGCGGCATTTTCGGTTCTATGTTGTCGACACCGATTCTCAACCCGCCGCAGAGCGCGATCCTCGGCATGCACAACATCGTCGAACGACCGGTGGTTGTCGATGGTGAAATCGTCATCCGGCCAATTATGTATCTGGCCCTCTCCTATGATCACCGCATCATCGATGGCCGCGAGGCAGTCTCCTTTCTGGTGGCGATAAAAGAGGCACTGGAAGACCCGACCCGCATGCTGTTACAGCTCTAACCTCATTAATTCAACGGATCGTTCCATGGACCATTTTCAGACCCTAGTCATTGGTGCCGGACCCGGCGGGTACGTTGCCGCCATCAGAGCCGCACAGCTGGGCCAGAAGGTTGCCTGCGTTGACCGCTGGCTGGATGCCGGTGGTAAACCGGCGCTGGGTGGTACCTGCCTGAATGTCGGCTGCATTCCCTCCAAAGCCCTGCTCGATTCCTCGGAGCAGTACCATCGTGCGCAGCACCAGCTACAAAGTCACGGCATTAGCGTTGGTGAAGTCACCGTCGATATAGCGACCATGATTGGCCGCAAGGACAAAATTGTTAAACAGTTCACCGGCGGCATCGCCGGGCTATTCAGGAAAAACGGCGTCACCCAGTTGAGCGGCTCCGCGCGGCTGCTCGGTGATGGGCAGGTGGAAATCAGTTCAGCTGACGAAAACAAGCAGACGGTCTCCGCCGACCAGATCATCATCGCAACCGGTTCGTCGCCGATCGATATTCCCGCCGCACCAGTTGATCAGCAGAAAATTCTCGACAATAGCGGTGCGCTGTCGCTTGCCGAAGTCCCCGGACGGCTCGGCATAATCGGCGCCGGAGTGATCGGCCTGGAGCTTGGCAGCGTCTGGCACCGACTCGGCGCAGAAGTCGTGCTACTGGAGGCATTACCCGATTTTCTTGCCGCAGCCGACAAGGACGTGTCCCGTGAAGCGGCTAAAGCACTCAAGAGCCAGGGGCTTGATATCCGCCTTGGTGCTCTTGTCACCGATACTGAAGAAACCGGCGACACCCTGACCATCACTTACATGCAGAACGAAGCTGAACAGAGCCTGGAAGTAGACCGTCTCATTGTCGCTGTCGGGCGGCGTCCCAATACAGAGGGCCTCGGCGCCGCAGAGGTGGGGCTGAAGCAGGATCAGCGCGGATTCATTGAGGTCGATAAACAGTTTCGCACCTCCCTGCCGGGGGTCTACGCAATCGGCGACGTCACCGCCGGACCGATGCTCGCACATCGCGCGTCCGAAGATGGGGTGATGGTTGCCGAGATTATCGCCGGGCAGAGTGGCCAGGCCGACTACCACTGTATGCCATGGATTATCTACACCTGGCCGGAGATCGCCTGGGTGGGCAAAAGTGAACAAGCTTTGCAGGCGGAAGGTGTAGAATACCGCGCTGGGTCGTTTCCATTTGCTGCCAGTGGCCGGGCCCGGGCAATGGAGGAGGGACAGGGCTTCGTGAAGATTCTCAGCGATGCCCAGAGTGATCGTATTCTAGGGGTACACATGATCGGCCCCTATGTATCGGAAATGATCGGCGAGGCGGTTGTAGCAATGGAGTTCGCCGCCAGCGCGGAAGATCTTGCCCGCACCATTCATGCCCACCCGACGCTTTCCGAGGCACTGCATGAAGCTGCTCTGGCAGTTGACAACAGGGCGATTCATGTCTGACGTCCCTGGCGACCGGGCAGGCCTGAACAAAGCACACACAACGCAATTATTACTTCACAATTCAACAGGTTGTAATCGATGAACTTACATGAATATCAGGCAAAGCAGCTCTTTGCTGATTACGGCATCGCCGTGCCCCAGGGTTCGGTAGCTGCCACCCCGTCGGCGGCTGGTGAAGCTGCGAGCCTGGTGGGTGGCAATCGCTGGGTGGTCAAAGCCCAGGTCCATGCCGGAGGACGCGGTAAAGCCGGTGGCGTCAAGCTGGTTGACAGTAAAACCGAGGTCGAAGAGACCGCCAAGGCAATGCTTGGCACCCACCTGGTTACTTTTCAAACAGATGAAAAGGGTCAGCCGGTCAATTCAGTGCTGATCGAAGAAGTGAGTGATATCGCCCGCGAACTCTACCTGGGCGCAGTGGTTGACCGCGGCGCGCAGCGGGTGATTTTCATGGCCTCAACCGAAGGCGGTATGGACATCGAAGAGGTGGCTGAAAAAACCCCGGAGAAAATCCTTCAGGCGGTGGTCAACCCGATGGTCGGCCTGCAGCCCTACCAGGCACGTAAACTGGCTTTCGGCCTGCAGTTGCAAGGCGATCAGATCAAACAGTTCACCAAACTGATCAGCCGCATGGCAAAAATGTTTGTCGAGTGCGACCTGAGCCTGCTGGAGGTCAATCCACTGGTAGTCACTGGCGGTGGTCAGCTGGTCTGCCTCGACGGCAAGGTCAACATCGACGATAACGCCCTCTATAGGCAACCAAAACTGGCGGCCATGCGCGACGCAAGCCAGGAAAACGAAATGGAAAACCAGGCCGCCGAACATGACCTGAACTATGTCGCCCTCGACGGCAACATCGGCTGCATGGTGAATGGCGCCGGTCTGGCGATGGCAACCATGGATATCATCAAGCTGCATGGCGGCGATCCGGCTAACTTTCTCGACGTGGGTGGCGGCGCCACCAAAGAGCGGGTCGCCGAGGCGTTCAAGCTGATTCTTTCTGACGACAACGTCAAGGCGGTACTGGTCAATATTTTTGGCGGCATTGTCCGCTGCGACCTGATCGCCGATGGCGTCATCGCTGCGGTCGAAGAGGTGGGTGTCAATGTTCCGGTTGTCGTCAGGCTGGCTGGTAACAATGCCCATATCGGTGCAGAAAAGCTTGATCAAAGTGGCCTCAATATCATCGCTGCAGAGGAATTGACCGACGCCGCGCAGAAAGTCGTTAAGTCCGTAGGAGCCGCCTGATGAGCGTTTTAATTAACAAAGACACCAAAGTAATCTGCCAGGGCTTCACCGGCCAGCAAGGTACCCTGCACTCCGAGCAGGCCATTGAGTACGGTACGCAGATGGTCGGCGGTGTCACCCCAGGCAAAGGTGGTTCCGAACACCTTGGACTGCCAGTTTTCGATACCGTTGCCGATGCGGTTGATGCAACCGGCGCCGACGCCACGGTGATCTACGTGCCAGCGCCGTTCTGCAAGGATTCGATTCTGGAAGCCGCCGAAGCCGGCATACCGCTGATCGTCTGTATCACCGAACACATCCCGGTGCTCGACATGCTTGAGGTAAAAGCATTTCTTGATCAATCCGGTTCCCGCCTTATCGGCCCCAACTGCCCCGGCATCATCACCCCCGGAGAATGCAAGATCGGCATCATGCCAGGCTATATCCACCAGCCGGGCAAAGTCGGTATCGTATCCCGTTCCGGCACCCTCACCTATGAAGCAGTTAACCAGACCACCGCTATCGGTGTTGGTCAGTCCACCTGTATAGGCATTGGTGGTGACCCGATAAACGGTACCAATTTTATCGATGCGCTGGAGCTGTTCCAGGATGATGAGCAGACCGAAGCGATCGTGATGGTCGGCGAAATCGGCGGCACCGCAGAAGAAGAAGCGTGTGAGTACATCGCCAGCAACGTAACCAAACCGGTCATCGGTTTTATCGCTGGAGCCACCGCACCGAAAGGCAAGCGCATGGGTCACGCTGGCGCCATCATTGCCGGTGGCAAAGGCACCGCTGAGGAAAAATTTGCTGCGATGGAGAAAGCCGGGGTGAATGTCTCACGCTCACCGGCTGGGCTCGGTGAAGCGGTGAAAGAGGCCATGGGTCTTTAACCACCCGGCGATGAACATTCCATCAAAAAACCCGGCTCCGGCCGGGTTTTTTGATGGCTAACCAAATCACCGACAGTCGGTCAGCTTAATCCAGATTAAGCGTGTAACCCTCAAGCTTCTGGCGAATCTGCTGTGGGATCTCCACCGCTTTAAAGCGCTTCACATCAACCATGCTGGAAATTATCTTCACCATAAACAGAGGCCGATCTCCCATCACCCCGCGGGCGCGATAATGAATGGTTGAACGGCCCAGTTTTTCGATCCCACACCAGATGGAGATATCATCACCGCTACGTGCCGGAGCACTGAAATCCATTTCCACGTGAACCATCGGTGTGGTGATGCCCTGCTCGGCCTGCAGATCAACCCATTTAATCGCCACGTGATCGAGCCAGAAATGCTCCATCGCCTGAAAACTCATATCGAGAAACTGCGGCGTATAGACAATTCCCGCCGGATCACAGTCACCCCAATAAATATGCCGCTTTACCTCAAATTCCATTCTTTACTTCTCCATCCTGAGTAGGTAATAGCCTCTCAATCGCCGTTAACCCAGCTCAGATCATCTGCGCCAATCTCGCCAGCGCGCCGATCTGACGAACTTATCAATCCATGTTCCAGCAGATTCTTGAAGACATCCGCCATCAGCACTCTCTGTCCCGCTTCGTTCGGGTGGAGCATGTCCGGCAGAAACATTTCCGGCTGGTCGTGTATCGATACAAAAAGAAATGGCATCAACGCCACCCCATACTGCTCCGCCAACTCAGGAAACATCTGTCTAAACTGCTTGCTGTAGCGGGGTCCGAAATTGAGCGGTATCTGCATGCCCACCAGCAGCACCCTGCTGTCGGCAGCCAGAGCCAGTTCCAGGATCCGCGCCAGGTTAGCGCGCGCCTGCTCAAGTGACAGCCCCCGCAGGCCATCGTTGGCGCCAAGCTCGACAATCAGCAAATCGGGGTGATACTTTGACAGCAGTGCCGGCAGTCGACTAAGCCCACCGGCGGTGGTATCTCCGCTGATGCCGGCATTGACCACCCGGTAATTTTCGCCAGACTGGTGCAGATGTCGCTCCAGCAATGCTGGCCAGGCAGCAGCGGCAGGCAACTGATACCCGGCACTTAAACTGTCACCCAGCACAACAATGACACCTTCTTGCGCAGCTCGGGACTGCTGCGGCCAGACAGGTGAACTGATCATCAACGTCAGAAGACAGAACAATATTTTCATGATTACAGCTAACGGTGTAAGCAAAACGGTATCTCTTCAGGGAGAGGACTTTACCATTCTCCAACCTGTTTCCCTTGCGGTAGCGGCAGGAGAAAGCTGCGCCGTCATCGGCCCATCAGGTAGTGGCAAATCAACCCTGCTGGCACTGCTGGCGGGACTCGACAATCCCAGCAGTGGCCAGATCATTCTCAACAACAGCGATATCACCGCCATGGATGAAGAAGGCCGTGCCGGTTTTCGTCGCCAGAACATCGGGTTTGTGTTCCAGAATTTCCAACTCATGCCGACCCTCACCGCGCTGGAGAACGTCGAACTGCCGCTGGCGCTCAAAGGCATCAACAATACACGCCAAACGGCCATCGACTGGCTCGCGCGGGTTGGACTCAGCCATCGCCATCACCATCGCCCGGCGCAGCTCTCCGGCGGGGAGCAGCAGCGGGCGGCGGTGGCGCGGGCATTTGCCACAGAGCCGGCCATTCTATTTGCCGATGAACCGACCGGCAGCCTTGATGGTGTAAATGGCGAGCAGGTGCTTGAACTGATGTTTGAGCTCAATCAAACTCGGCAGACAACCATTCTGCTGGTCACCCACGACCAGCGGGTCGCAGAACGCTGTGACCGTCAGATAGAACTGGTCGACGGCCAGATTCTGGCCGCCTGATATGTCTACAGCACTGGCAACCAGGCTTGCGCTCGCCGAACTACGCAGCAGCCGGCGCACTTTCGCCGCCCTGTTTATGGCGATTACCATCGGTGTCGCAGCGCTGACCGCTATCAACAGCTTCGCGGAACGAATTGAGCAGGCGATGGCCGAACGCAGCGGTGAACTACTGGGCGGAGATCTGCGTGTCACCAGCCAGCGCAACCTGCAACCGTTTGTTGACTCGCTGCCAGAACATCTACAGCCCGACGCAACGGTACTGGAAATGCCGAGCATGGCAGCAGCTCAGGATCGATTACAGCTGGTCGAAGTCAAAGTTGTTGGTGGCAGCTATCCGCTGATTGGCGAATTGACCATCCGCGACCAGGGCGTGCAGGGACAGCCTCCCAGCGGTTCTGTCTGGGTCGAAGCGGCACTGCTTGCCCAGTTAGACATTGCCGTCGGCGAAACCATTGAGCTGGGCTACGCCTCGCTGCGCCTGGCCGGGGTAATCGAGCACGAACCAGACCGGGTCGCCGGTGCCTTTAGCGTTGGCCCGCGGGTCATTCTTTCAGCCAACGACCTGCAGGCTACGGGACTCGTCCAGCAGGGAAGTCGATTCCGCACGCGACTGCTGTATAAAAGACCGGCCGATGAAGTGTTTGCGCTGCAAACAGAGCTTGATCAGCTGCTGCCCGATGGGGCGCTGGTGGAAAACGCCCGCGAAGGGATAGAAACCACCCGCGAAATGACCCGTCAGGCAACCCGCTATCTGCGCCTGACCTCGTTCGCCGGCCTGCTACTGGCAATGGTGGCGATTTACCTCTCCATCAGTGGTCTGCTGGAGCGACGTATCATTCCAGTGGCGACGCTAAAAGCACTCGGCGCACCGAGCACTCTGGTACTGCAGAGCTTTCTGCTGCTGTTGTTGGCCACCGCAGCCATCGCTGGTCTGGTCGGAATTATCAGCGGAACGATTCTGCAGTCGGCGCTACCCGTACTGCTTGGAGATCTACTACCCGGTGACCTGCCCAGGGCAAGCAACCGGCCGCTCTGGCAAGGCCTGAGCGTTGCCCTGCTAATGACCCTGCTGGCCGCTTTGCCACCGTTATGGCGACTGGTCAAAACCCCACCGATCAGGGTGCTACGCGGCGGCACACCACCCGCCGGTAGTGGCGCAGGCAGGATCGCCCAACTCGCAACCACCGCGGGCACCTGCGGCGCGCTGTTGATCTGGTTGGCACAGGATATAAAACTTGGATTTCAGGCCTCGGCAGCACTGCTGGCGCTATTACTTTTTTTCGCCGGCTGCGGACAGCTGCTGCTGTTACTGCTGCTCCGTCTGATCCGTAACAGCGGCCTGGTCTGGCGCCAGTCGGTGATCGGGTTGGTACGCAGTAGAGCACACACCCTGTTTGCACTGGCAGCGCTATCTTCCGGGATACTGGCGTTGCTGGCCCCGAGCCTGGTGCAACAGGACCTGCTGCGCCAGTGGCTGGTCAAGGTA
Organism: Immundisolibacteraceae bacterium; assembly: GCA_052031065.1. Taxonomy (GTDB): domain Bacteria; phylum Pseudomonadota; class Gammaproteobacteria; order Immundisolibacterales; family Immundisolibacteraceae; genus JBPEXY01. The sequence continues at coordinate 23,593 of JBPEXY010000246.1, forward strand.
CCGGCAGAGAGCCCAAACCATTTTCTCATCGGTATTCAGCCCGACCAGGTAGCGCAAGTCACCCGCAGACTGTCTGAGCTCGGAGCAACCCAGTTCGATCCACAACCGATGATTCGCGCCCGTTTAGCCTCCGTCGATGGACTAACCCCCGACCAGCTGGTGCTGACCAGCCGCCGCGCGCGGCGGATGGCAGAACGCGAAAACAACCTAAGCTGGCGACTCGACCCTGAACCCCACAACCCGATCCTGCAGGGCCGCTGGTGGCCACAGCAACCGCAACAGACGGAAATATCGGTGGAGCAGGAATGGGCTGAGCTGCTCGGCGTGAAACTGGGAAGCAAACTGGTGTTTACCGTCAGTGGTACAGACCATGAAGGGGTCGTTACCAGTATTCGCCAGGTCGACTGGGAGCGGTTAACGACCAATTTTTTTATCATCTTCTCCCCCGGCTCACTGGCTAGCGCGCCTACCGGCTATGTCACCAGTTATCGGGCGGAACCAGCGGCAGCTGAGCAACTGCAGCGGGAGCTGATTGGCGAATTTCCGAATCTAACCGTGATCGACATGCGCCAGATACTCGAAGCGATGCAGTCGATCGTCAATCGGTTGGCTGCTGCGGTGCAGTTTATGGGCGGGCTGACCCTGTTGGCAGGATGCGCGGTATTGCTTTCGGTGGTAGTCGCAGAGAGAGGGCGGGTCAGTCAGGAGGCTGCTTTGTTGCGTGCATTGGGTGCCACCAACCAGCAGGTCAGGGGGATATTCACCCTCCGTTTCGGCCTGCTTGGTCTACTCGCCTCAATCCTCGGGGTGTTTACCGCGCTAGTCACCGGGGCACTGCTGGCCAGCAGATTGCTGAATACTGCCTATCACCCCAGCGTCTCCCTGCTGTTGGTCACACTGGTGATCGGCGCTCTGATGGTCACGCTGGTTGGCCGGGCGGGGTGCCGCCGAGCGATTTCTGCTTCGCCTATGAATCTGTTGAAGGAGGGCGGTTAACTGCCGCACGGGATAACCGGGGAAAACTTACGATGGATCGGATCACCCTCAATACCCCAGAGCTACAGATAGCGGCTCTAAGCGCCGGGGAAGGGCCGTTAATGCTGTTGGTGCATGGCTTTCCCGACACCCCCTACAGTTTCCACAGGCAGCTGGAGTATTTCGCCGCTTGCGGGTATCGCGTGGTCGCTCCCTGGCTGCGCGGCTACGCGCCGAGCAGCCAGCCTGAGGATGGCGCTTACGGGGCAAGAGATCTCGGTCAGGATCTATTGTCGATGATCAATGTTCTTGGCTACGATGATGCAGTTCTAATTGGCCACGACTGGGGGGCAGCTGCCGCCAACGCCGCCGCGCTAATGGCGCCGAATAAAATCACTCACCTGGTCACCAGCGCGGTTCCCTACGGTCGCCGACTGATGCAGGCACTCACCACCAGCGCAGCACAACAACGGCGCTCCTGGTATCTGTTCTTTTTCCAGACACAGCTGGCAGAAGCGGCGATTCCAGCTAACGATTTTGAGTTGATCCGCCGCCTGTGGCGCGACTGGTCAACGCCGGATTGGCAGGGTGATGCAGAATCACTGCGCGCCGTCATCGACTGCTTTAGCCAACCCGGCTCGATTAATGCCGCATTGCAGTATTACCGCCAGGCATTTGGCGACATCGATGCGGCCACCGTCAATCACCCACCCGCAATTGAGGTTCCAGCCCTCTACCTTCACGGTGAATATGACGGCTGCATCGGCAGCGAATTTGCGCAACCGGAGCAGTCACTCTATCGCCACGGCTGTGAATTTCATCTGATTCAACAGTGCGGCCATTTTGTCCATCTTGAGCAGCCAGACCAGTTCAACAGCCTGGTGCAGCAATTCATTACCGACTAACTAACTGGAAAACCATCAATGAACAGTAAGTTGACCAACCGCATCAAAGTGTGGGATCTACCCACCCGATTGTTTCACTGGCTTCTGGTCGCCCTGTTTATTGCTGCCTGGATAACGGCGGAACAGGGACCCGCGTGGATGGAACGACACATGCAGATCGGCTATGCGCTGCTGACGCTGCTGCTATTTCGCCTGCTATGGGGCATTTATGGCAGCGACACCGCCCGCTTTAGCCATTTTCTGCGTGGCCCGGTCACTGTCACCCGATACCTCGCAGCGCTGTTAAAGCGGGAGCCTGAATCAGCAGAAAAGCCCTACCTGGGCCACAACCCCCTTGGTGGCTGGAGTGTCATCGCGATGCTAGCATTTCTCCTGCTACAGGCTGGGACTGGCCTCTTCGCCAACGACGACATTTACAATGAAGGACCCCTGGCTAGCTGGGTCAGCAATGCCACCAGTGGTGAGTTGACGCGCATCCACAAGCTCAATTTCAACCTGTTGCTCGGCCTCATCGGCCTGCACATCAGCGCGATTCTGTTTTATCTACTGGTAAAGCGGGAAAATCTTGTCTGGCCCATGATCAACGGCTTTAAAGCGGTAAAGCAATCCGACCAGAGCCACGCATCAGCAACCCAGCCAGACCACAATAACGCACGCCAACCAACCCTGAGACTTAAACCGCTCTGGCTGGCGCTGCTGTCGCTGCTTGTCAGTGGCGCCGCCATCTGGCTACTGGTGAGCGGAAAGGATCTGATCGGCTGATGGGTCCATCTGCCGGCGATAGTCACTGCAACAAACGAACCTGGCCGGGTACCACGGATTCCACTAAACCAGCCCTGGGGGAACCTGACTGACCACCCTGCCTTTGGCGACAGGAGCGGTCAGTCAGAACAAGCTTACTCAGTACGGTAGTCGTCGTGACACCCTTTACAGCTTTGGCCGACGGCACCGAATTGAGGACGGATCGCGTCCAGATCGCCGGCTTTGGAAACCTCATAGAGCTTCTCGGCTTCGTCAATCATTGCCTGCATCTGCTGTTCAAAATCTGCGCTGTTTTCCCAAACCTCAGGTTTTGCGGTGGTATCGCCCACACGACTGTCGGGAATAAACCCTTCCAGCGGCAAATGAGCAAGAAACGCAACCCGCTCCGCATGCTTGGTAAACAGAGCTGCGTCGTAGGGCATTTGGTTCTTAACCATGCCGGCCATGGGGCCAAAACTCCAGGCAATGGCATTGAATACCCCCTGGCGATACTCCAACGCATCTTCCGCTCCGTCATCGCCTGCTTGCACTGCAGTGATTCCAAGCGCGCAGAGCGCAGCAAAACCGACACCAATAACGTTTTTCATTACCTGACCTCCAGAAGCTGAAATGGATTGAAAATTGAACAGTGTGAGAATGATAGCAGCTCAGAGCGAAAGACCCGGTTACGCCATCAGTAAACCGGGGTGGCGCTCTTGTTCTCAATCAGAGCTTATATTAGTCTGCGTTTCAACCACGGAGGGTGAGACAGTGTTAAGGAGAATACGTGGAGCTGTGTTACCCATAATTTTCAACAACCTCGTGCTCCAGCCGATCTCTGGAAAACCGTTTTGGACAACCCAAACTCCCAGGATTTAGCCCCACCTGCAGCAATGGAATTTTATCTCGTCGACCCGGAAGCCGACCGCATCGTCTCGAGCAATTTCCATCTGCGTAGCGGTCTCGGTATCGAACTTGAAGCGCTGCATCAAAAATCGGTAAACGAAATTCTCGAAGGCTTTCATCAACCGCCGCTGGCCGACAAAGTCGCTGAATTACGTCAGGGGACTATCAGGCAGCTCCGGATCAGTGGGCATCACATCCGCAACGACAGCAGCCGCTACCCGGTCGCACTCCATCTCTACCTGACTGACTGGCACGACCGGAAAATGGTCGCCGTGCTCGCGTTGCCACTTAACGACAACCAGTCTGTCACTACAGCCAATACGGAAAACCGCCTTATCGCGGAAATTCAGTCCAGCGGGAAAGTCGGTGGCTGGCAACTCTCCTTTCCTGACAAAACACTCTACTGGACCAGTGAAACCGCCCGCATTTATGGGCTGAGCCCCGACACCCCCGCGCCCGACGACTGCCGCGAAGCGACCACTCCCTACTCGGCTGAAAGCCAACAGCGGATTAGAAGGTATATCGAACAGGTTAACGTTTATCGTCAAGGCTGGAGTGAAGAGTTCACTCTGACCAGCGCCGATGGTCAGGTCAAACGGGTTCATGTTGTCGCCCGCGCAGAGGTCGAAAAGGGTGAGGTCATTCGCCTTTTTGGCACCATTCAGGACCTCACCGAACTGCGCACCGTGCAACAGGAACTGGCCAGTAGCGAGCAGGACTACCAGCGCATGGTGGAAGCGGCTCCTTACGGGATTCTCAAAGTTGACAGAAATTTTATTATCGCTGCGGCCAATAACACCGCAACAGAGTTGTATGGTCTTGCGGCAGAGCAGTTAATCGGAACCAGTTACATCAACCACTTCCGGGCTAGTGAGCGTGCCCAGGTAGTCAAATATCTCGACCAGGCTTTTGAAGGAGACAACGAAATATTCGATGCCCACACCAGCGTCGGCGGTACTCACCGCATATCAGCCTACCTGCTAGCCCGCAGGAAAGAAGACCAACCACGGCTGATCATCACCTGCAGGGATGTCACCTCCGCCAGAGAAGCGGCCAATGCGCTGCTCGCCAGCGAACAGAAATACCGCTTCATGGTCGACAGCTCGCCGGACATGGTGATCCTCCATGACCTTTCCGGGCAGATCATCGACGCCAACCCGATTGCCTGTGAAAAGCTCGGCTACGACCGCCAGCAACTACTACAGATGAACTTTGCGCAGATCGATAACGGCTGGTACAGCAAACATTTCTCACCAGCACAGATCAGTAGATGGCAGCAAAACCACGCTGATTCATCAGCCGAAACCCGGTTGTCCGGCGAATCTGCACTGCGTTGTCGGAACCAGTCGCAAATTCCCTGCGAGTACCACTCAACCATCGCCCGGCTCGACGACAAGCTGACCGTACTTAATTATGCTCGCGACATTTCCGAACGGCGCCGACGCATCAAGCAGGAACAGGAGATGCAGGTCCGCGTTCAGCAGTCACAAAAACTGGAGAGTCTCGGTGTACTGGCGGGCGGAATAGCCCATGACTTCAATAACCTGCTGACCAGCATACTCGGCAACGCCAATCTGGCCAACGCCTCTCTGGGTATTCATAATGGTGCTGGTAGCTACATTGAAAATATCGAAACGGCAGCAATGCGTGCTGGTGAGCTCTGCAACCAGATGCTCACCTATGCGGGACACGGTCGCTTTAATCTCGAAGCGGTCAACCTTAACCAGCTGATCACTGATATGACCCGCCTGCTGGAACTGACGGTCAGTAAAAAAACGGTGTTCAAGTACCACCTGACCGATCACCTGCCATTGGCGCACGCCGACCCGTCACAGATTCGCCAGGCGCTTATGAATCTGGTCATCAACGCCGCTGAGGCCATCGGCGACACCAGCGGCCTGATTACCATCAATACAGGGATGATGAGGGCTGAACGCCACTATCTTACTGAAACCTATCTGGCACCCGACCTGCCGGAGGGCGATTACCTCTACATTGAGGTCAGCGATAACGGTTCTGGCATGAATAACGCCGTCAAAAACCGTATTTTTGACCCCTTCTTCTCCACCAAATTTACCGGCAGGGGACTGGGGCTCGCAGCAGTACTGGGCATCGTACGCAGCCATCACGGGGCGCTAAAGGTCTACAGTGAACTGAATCGCGGCTCTACCTTCAAACTGTTGCTCCCTCTGGAAAACGAACCCAAAAGCGGTGAACGAAGAGCCATCGAGAATCAGAACGCGCAACTTAGCGGCACCATTTTAATCGCCGACGACGAGGAGAGCGTTGCCGCAGTCACCGCCAGGATGGTAGAAGCTCTCGGTTTCAAGGCTGTCATCACCGAGAATGGGCGCCGCTGCGTCGAGGCATTCAAAGAGAACCCGGCCGATTTCGCGCTGGTCCTGCTTGACCTCTCGATGCCGGAAATGGGCGGTGAAGAGACTTTTCGCGAATTGCGGCTAATCGACCCGGCTGCGCGGGTCATCCTCACCAGCGGTTTTAACGAAGAGGATGCATCACACCGATTCAGCGGTAAGGGACTAACCGGTTTTTTGCAGAAGCCCTATAACCTTAAGGAACTGCGCGCGCTGATCAGCCAGGCGATCGATTCCTGATCATTCGGGAAAGCTGCGCCCCAGAGCCATTTTGGCCTCAATAGCACTCTCTACTCCAGTCAGCCTGGTGAGCACCTCGCGTGTTGGGCGCACCAGTGGAAAATCCCCGGCCTGGTGTCGTTGCAACGCCTGCTCAGCGGTCAACCAGCAAAACTCGACGATCTCCCCCCGATCAATCACCACCGGCTGATCAGCCGCCACCTCGGCGAGAAAAAACCAGGTGGAAAATCGCCGCGGCTGCTCATGCGGTGTTACATAATGGTCGATGTAGGTCAGGCTCTGCGGTTCAACGGCAATGCCCGCTTCCTCAAAGGCTTCCCGACAAGCCGCTCGCTGAGCGGCACAACGCCGCTCATCACCCTCAACTGCGGTGCTGGTTGGATAATCCTCCGGGTCGATGCGACCACCGGGGAATACCCACATACCTGGGGCGAAGAAAAGCTGGGAGTTTCGCCGCAGCAGCAGCACTTCAAGCCGGTTCACCTGACGAGCCAGAGCAACCGTTGCCGAGGGAATAGGTGTGGCTGGCTCTGGAGAGGGTGTCTCAGCGGGCGGTATCATGGCTCAAACATTCAGGTGGTTAACAATTTCAGACCGGTTCAATGGAAACATTACGCGACAAACTCATTCTAACCGCGCAGCGGATGAACATCATCGGCATCAATCACGGCAGCTCCGGCAATGTCAGCGTGCGTGACACCGATGGTTTTCTGATCACCCCCAGCGGCCGCGACTATGAATCCCTTAAACCGCAGGAAATCGCCCGACTGCATTTTGCTGAATCATCCACCGGGACCACCCGTAACGGCAACCCCAATCAGCCCAACAAACCGGGTCCCAAACCATCCAGCGAATGGCGAATCCATCGCGATATCTATCTGCATCGCCCCGAACTCTCCGCCATCGTTCATGTCCATTCGGTTTCCGCCACCGCGCTTGCCTGCCTGCGCCAACCGATACCGGCTTTTCACTACATGGTGGCGGCGGCAGGCGGCATCGACATTCGCTGTGCCGACTATGCAACTTTTGGTACCCAGGCGCTATCCGATGCCGTAGTCGAGGCGCTGCAGGATCGCCGCGCCTGCCTGATGGCCAACCACGGCATGATCGCCTGTGGCGATGACCTGAAGGCTGCACTGGAGCTGGCACAGGAAGTGGAGATTCTGGCCAGCCAGTACCTGCTGGCCTGCCAGGCCGGCACACCACAACTGTTGACCGAACAGCAAATGGCCGAAGCCCTGGACGGTTTCGCCGATTATCGGCAGCAGTCAGAGCTATAATAGATGGTTTTCTTTACCGCGCTCGCTTAACCGCACCGACACACCCGGTTAAAACCTGGCAGCACCCACCAACAGCTGCAGAGCGCCTGACAGGACAACCCACACGCTATGTATAGCGCGCTGCTTCCGGTCATATTGACCATGCTCGCAGGTTACATCTGGCAACGCCTGGAACCGGGTGGCCTGGATAGCCAGACCGTCAGTAACGTCCTTAACCAGTTACTTTTTGCGCTGTTTGCGCCGGTGCTGATTTTTGCCGTGCTGATGCGTGCCGAACTGGGCAGTGAGGTGATCGCCATACCGGTCGCCGGTGCAGTTTCAATTGTCACCGGCATTTTGGTCAGCGTCGCGTTCTACCGACTGCTAGGCAGAATGATCAACCTGTCGCCAGCACGCCAGGGGTCATTGGTCCTCGCTTCATCTTTTGCCAATGGCAGCGTTGCGTTGCCGGTCTGCATGGCTCTGTTTGGCGAGCCTGGTCTTAAAGGAGCCATGCTATTCGATCTGCTGGCAACCGTACCGCTGATCTGGACTGGCGGAGTGTTGATAGCAATCTGGTATAGCGGCGGTTCGCTCTCTCCGGCCGGTCTCGGCAAGGAGATGCTACGACTACCACCGCTTTGGGGAGTGGCTGCAGCGTTAATCTGCAAAGCCCTGCAGATCAATGTTCCCGAAGGTGCCCTGCAGGCAGCCATCGATTTTGGCAAGGCGGCGATTCCGCTGATGGTATTCATAATAGGGCTGTCACTGCGTCTGGAGCAGTTACGCAACATTGGCCTGCTACTACCAGCAGTCGTCATCCGCCTGCTTATCGCTCCGCTGGCCGGGCTGTTAATCGGCAGACTATTGGGTATTGACGTGAACGAACTGGCCATTACAGTGGTCGCCATGGCTTCGGCCAGCCCGGCAGTGGGGATTTTGCTGGCTTACCGCTACCAGCTCGATACCGCTCTTTACGGGGCCACCCTGTCGCTGACCTTGATGACCTACATTGCCATTGCACCTGCGTACAAACTTCTCGTTTAATGAGTTACGGAGCGCTGATGAGCCGAGCACTCGATTATCTACTACAGACCCGCGGCGAAACGCTGGCTCCCTATTTCAAGTTTCTCAAACAGGCAGGTAGCAATCTCGATCCGAAAACCCGCTCACTGGTTTCGCTGATTGCCAAAGTGCACGCGGAAAGTGAATCTGGCCTGCGTCAATACCTGCCCCGGGCGCTCAGGGACGGTGCCAGCGCGGCGGAAATCATCGATGTATTGTTATTCTCCCTGCCGATGCTGGGGCTATCCAAAATCACCTGGGCGATCGACATCATCCTCGATATGGATATTCCCGATTTCAACGCGGAACAGATCGATCAGCAGCCCGACTGGCATCCACTGGCAACAGTGGCGGAAATTGCCGAGGGAGTGCCGGCAAAAAGGGCCGCGGCAGGCCGGGAGTTTTTCATTTTGAAAGAGCAACAGCAGCTGACAATCTATGACAGCCGCTGCCCCCACCAGGTGACCAATATTCCCGAGCTGGCGATTGAAGGTTTTACGCTTACCTGCCCGAAACACAACTGGCAGTTCGATCTGCACAGCGGTGACTGCATCGCCAAAGGGCGGCTGCCCCTAACCCGGCTACAACACCGGATATCCGACCAGGGAGTCATAGAAGTTTACTGTTAGCCCAAACAGACCCGGTCACGCCTGTCGGCACCGAAAAACCGATGCAAACAGGCCAGCCAACCAGTTTTCAGCAGGTCATTTACTCAATTTCCCGCCGACCTCGCCGCTAACAGACACACCAACAAAGGCGCCGCTAAACGAACCAGCAGCGAACCCCGGCAACGGTCCAGCCTGGGGTTCCCTGCGCTAAACCGATACCATCCATTCCATGAAGACCCGATCCAGCGAGACGTTCAGGCCGTTCTCGCTTATTAACGAACAACCTGACCTGCTGGTATTGACCAACCTGGCAGGTGAAATTGTGTTCGTCAATCAGGTCGCTCGCCATTTCTGGGAAACGAAAAGCAAAAAGCTCAGGGGAAAATCGATCTGGGAGCTGCTTACCGCTGTCCATCTTTCTCGCGCAGTTCTAAACCGCCTGGCCCATAACATGGCTTTCGGTGACCAGCTGCGTGTCACCATGACCGCACAGAGGCCGTCGGAGAAGCGCAAAACCAATATTGATGTCCGCATCACTCCATTCGCAGCGGAACATGAACCCCTACTGCTGTTTAGTGGCCGGCCGGAACCCGCGGGTAAAGCTGCAGCTGACCAAGAATTTGCCAGCAATAACAGCGGCGATACCCCCAGCCAACCCAATTTGCAGGAAGTGTTCGATAACCTGCAGGATTTTTTTCTGCGCATTGATCACCGCGGAGCCATTCTGCTGCACTCCCCCAATCTGGCAACCGCCCTGGAAATAGAAGCCGGCAAAGAGTTGCGTAACTTTTCGCTCAGGCGCTTTATCGATGAAGAGACCTGGAACCAGTTGCTCGAGGTAATGGAATCACCAACCGGCAGCTGTCATGACTTGCCGCTGTTAATGCGCAGCCGTTCTGGCAAACAGCTGCTGCTTTCATTCAGCGGCACCCGCTGGCGTCACCAGGACGGTTCCGTCGAGGGGTTGGAGGGCACGCTCAGAGACGTTACTGAGCAGAAAATCTGGCAACAGAAACTGCAGGACAGCGATACACGCTATCGCTCCCTGTTTGAGCAGGCCAACGATGCGGTGATAGTACTCAATGGCGAAACCGTGATCGACCTCAACCGGCAAGCTGAAGTTCTGTTGCAATCCAGCCGAGAATTCCTGTTGGGAAAGACTCTGGCGGACCTCTCTCCCCACCTGCAGGCGGGACACCATTCATCGGCAGTGATGATTGAATCGATTCTGGAACAGGCCAGTTCAGGTCAATCGCAGGTTTTTGAATGGCAGGCGCGCAGACCCGATGGCACACCTGTTGAAGTGGAAATCAGCCTGCGAACAATAGATCTGGCCGAGGGCCCACGGTTTCTCGCAATGCTGCGTGACATTAGCGAAAAACGAGCCATTGAAAAAGCATTGCGGCAGTCGGAAAGGCTTTTTAACACCATCACCAATCATACCGGCGACGGCATTGCCATCACCGACATTGACGGCCGGATAATCTTCGTCAATGCACAACTCAGAGAAATGTTTGATCAGATCGACTCAGACCTGATTGGCCTGTCGGTAGCGAATTTAGTGGCCACACAGCACCAACAGCAGGTGCTACCCGCCATCGCCCAGTCCTTTGCAACTGGCGAGAACCTGAGACTGGAATTCTGGGCGACCAATCCGGCGAACAAACCGCTGCGCCTGGAAGTCAACGCCACACCGACTGAACACGATGGTATGCCGGCAATGATCGCCTTTCTGCGCGACGTAACTGACCGCTACCAATCCACCCGCGAACTTCGCCAGCACCGCGAACGCCTTGAAGAACTGGTCGCAGAAAAGACTGCCGATATCAGTAAGGCTCGGGATGAAGCGCAAGAAGCCAACCGGGCCAAGTCCCGTTTTCTGGCTAATATCTCCCACGAACTGCGCACGCCGCTGCACTCGGTACTCAGTTTTGCCGAGTTTGGTGCCAATAAGGCGCAACAGCATAACCAGCCACAGTTCGAGAATTATTTCGACAGAATCCGCGACAGCGGCAGACGGCTGTTACTGTTACTCAATGAACTCATCGACCTGAGCTTGCTTGAGGCAGGCAAAACCGCGGTTAACAAAGGCCGTTATGACTTTCTCTCGCTGGTCGAGAAGGTCTGCGATGACATGCAACTCGACATCGGTGACAGGGCAGTGTTGGTCAACCCGGGCCAGTCTGTGGGTCAAATAATGGTCGAGTGCGATTTCGACCTGATTTGCACCGTCATTTCCCACCTTCTTAGCAACGCCCTCAAATTCAGCGCCGACGATTTGCCGATCAAGTTGTTTTTCTCCCAGGATGAACGACAAACCCTGTTCAGAATCGCCGATCAGGGGGTCGGTCTGGTAGAGGAAGAGATCCCGACACTGTTTGCCCCCTTTGCCGAAGGCCAACGTACTCGCACCAATGCCGGTGGCACCGGACTTGGCCTGGCCATCTGCAGAGAGATTATCTCCGCTCACGGTGGCCAGATAAGCGGCGTTAACAATGCCGAGGGCGGAGCCACCTTTTACTTCACTCTGCCCAACATACAACAACCGACTGACCACTAAATAATAACCGACCCCTGCCTGACGGCTAGCGCCATGCAAGGAACCTGGCAGCAAACCAAACCCACAACCCGCGAGGCTCTGTTACCCGCCCACCAGACTCCGTTACCCACCCACCAGGTACTATTCCCCGGTAGAATAGTGCGCTCTCAACGCATTCGGGGCCTAAGGCGACATGCTGATTTTTGAACAGGGAAAAACCGGCCGCATCAACGGCGCTCAAGCAGCGAAGGTGCCGCTGGCTGAAGAGCAGACCACAACCAACGACCTGCCAGCGGAGCTGTTAAGGGAAGAGCTCAGCGGCCTGCCAGAAGTCTCTGAACTGCAGGCGGTACGCCACTACACGCGGCTGTCGCAGCTCAATTTTTCCATCGACACCCAGTTCTACCCGCTCGGCTCCTGCACCATGAAATACAACCCGCGGGCCTGTAACTCACTCGCCTCGCTGCAAGGGTTCACCTCATTACACCCGCTGGCACCGGCGGAAAACCGCCAGGGGTTTCTGCACTGCATGTATGAGCTGCAGCAGATGCTCAGCGAAGTAACCGGCATGGCCGGCTTTTCACTCACGCCACTGGCAGGCGCCCAGGGCGAGTTTGCCGGTATCGCCATGATCCGCGCCTACCACCTGCAGCGCGAAGATTTGCAGCGCACCGAGATCCTGGTTCCTGATGCTGCCCACGGCACTAACCCTGCCAGCGCCGTCATGTGCGGCTACACCGTGCGCGAAATTCCCACCGACAGCGACGGCAATGTCGATCTCGCAGCACTGCAGCAGGCAGTAGGCCCACAGACCGCCGGATTGATGTTGACCAACCCGTCGACTCTCGGCGTCTTTGAACAGCGCATCGTCGAAATGGCAGAGATCGTCCACCAGGCCGGCGGGCTGCTTTACTACGACGGTGCCAACCTCAATGCCATTCTTGGCAAGGTCAAACCGGGTGACATGGGTTTTGATGTCATTCACATCAACCTGCACAAAACCTTCTCCACCCCCCACGGCGGCGGCGGTCCAGGTGCCGGGCCGGTCGGGGTTAACCAGCGGCTGCTGCCCCATCTGCCGATTCCCTACGTGATTCAAGAATCGGCAGGCTACCGGCTCGCCGACCGGGAAGACTGCCCGCAGACCATCGGCCGCCTGTCAGCCTTTGCCGGTAACTCCGGGGTCTTGCTGCGCGCTTATATCTACATGCGCCTGCTCGGCCGTGAAGGCATGGTGCGGGTGGCCGAATACGCCACCCTCAACGCCAACTATCTGATGGCCCGGCTCGAAGAGCGCGGTTTTGAACTCGCATTCCCCAACCGCCGCGCCAGCCATGAATTCATCATCACCCTGCGCCGCCAGGCAAAGGAGCTGCAAGTTACCGCACGCGATTTCGCCAAACGGCTGCTCGATTACGGCATCCACGCACCCACCACCTACTTCCCGCTACTGGTACCGGAATGTCTGCTGATTGAACCGACCGAAACCGAAGACAAGGCCACCCTCGACAATTTTGTCGAAGCCCTGACGGCCATCTGGGAAGAGGCGCAACAAGACCCGCAGCGGGTCTCCACCGCACCACACACCATGCCGGTCACCCGCCTGGATGAAACCCGTGCGGCGAAACAGCTGGACCTGATCTGGCAAGCTGAATAAGCCACCGCCAACACAAGCCCCAACAGAAGAGAAACTCAATGTCAGCACTGATCTGTGGTTCCTACGCCTACGACACCATCATGGTCTTTCAGGACCACTTCAAAAACCACATCCTGCCGGATCAGGTGCACATTCTGAATGTCTCGTTCCTGGTGCCATCCATGCGCAGGGAATTTGGTGGCTGCGCCGGCAACATCGCCTATAACCTCAAACTGCTGGGCGGCGATCCACTACCGATGGCAACCGTCGGCAGCGACTTCACCCCCTACCGGGAGTGGATGGCCCACTGTGGCATTAACGATCACCATGTCACCCTTGCCGAAGGCACCCTTACCGGACAGGCCTTCATCACCACCGACCTGGACGATAACCAGATCACCGCCTTCCACCCCGGCGCCATGGGCGAATCACACCAGAACCGGGTGACCGACGCCAACGGTGTAACTGTGGGCATCGTCTCGCCAGACGGCCGCGACGGCATGATTGAACACGCCGCGCAGTTTGCCGAGGCAGAGATTCCATTCATCTTCGACCCCGGCCAGGGCATGCCCATGTTCAACGGTGAAGAACTCACCGCCTTTGTAGAACAGGCAACCTGGGTCACCCTCAACGACTACGAATCCAAACTGCTCCAGGAACGGACCGGCCTCAGCGAAGCGCAGATTGCCGAACGGGTCGAAGCGCTGATCATCACCCGTGGCGGCGAAGGCTCAACCATCCTCACCGCTGGCACCGAAGTGCAAATTCCAGTGGTCAACGCCGCCCAGACCAGCGACCCCACCGGCTGTGGTGATGCCTACCGTGCCGGCATTCTCTTTGGCCTGATGAATGACTTCGACTGGGCCACCACCGGCCGCATCGCCTCACTGCTCGGCAGCATCAAAATCTCCAGCCAGGGCACCCAGAACCACGCCTTCACAGCTGAAGAATTCGAACAGCGCTTCCTGCAGGAATTCGACTACAGCTACTGATTGACAGCCAAACAGTCACTTCCGCCGGGTAAACACTGGCCGGTGTAGTCATCGGCCACTCCCCGGTGGTCGTTAAAAAACCGGCCGCAAAGCAATCACCAGGCAAAAGCTGACGTTGCCCCTCGCAACCAAAAAGTATGCTCTGCCCTCTAGCGCTCATGGGGGCAGACAACAGTGCAACATGGTGTAATTGCAAAGCCTGGCCCGAGGCCCCGCGTTCCCCTCCGGGCATTGTCGAATTAACACCGGATTACCACATCAGGTCATCGGGTACCTGAAACTCAGCATACTCATCCTCTTCATCAACGCTATCACTCACCGTATTGGCGAGCACAATGTAACTCTCATCGCGTTGAATAATTTTGTCCGCAACCGCCCTGGGGACCACCAGCCTGCGCTCACCCAGGCGGGCAATGCAGGCCTGCCCGGCAATTAACCGGCCTCGCGTCGTTTCATCCACCGCAATCTGCTTGATTTTCTTCTCTTCTTCAAAACTAAAATTGACTTCGTCACCGGCAATCTCAACGGCGTTCATTTCAATCAACTGCTGTATCTGCGCGGCGATGGCTTTTTCATCAGCCCGTTGCTGCTTCTGGCGGTTCAACTCGCGATCACGTTCAACTTTTTGCTGCTGAGCCTGCTGGCGCTGGCGTTCAGACTCGTCAATCTGCCCCGCGAGGCCGCGTGCTTTTTGTTTACTGTTTTTGCGCTGCTTGCGTTTAGCCTTCTCCACCTGATCTTTATCGGTAAGGCCAGCCTTTAAAAATTGATCCTGAAACGGGTTTGCCATAGAAAATCACTAATTAAAATTGACGGATAACGGAACTGCTATGCGGGGTCATTTTTACCATGGAAGTCCGAAACAAATGCAGGAAACCAATGGCGTCTACCACTGAAATTGCAGGTATTCCGAATTGATGTATCCACCGCACGACTGACTGTCGATTGTTGCCCCAAACCAGTCTTCAATGTGCTTCATTTAATGACCACCACATCTAATTTGCTGAGGTGCAAGATCTGATTCTCAAGCCGCGTTGAAGCCGCGCAGGTGCCATTTTCTCAACAGGAGTGAGGTGTTGCTGGCGCAATGATGAAATATCGCCAAATACATTATCGCGGAGAATCGAAAAACCAAAGCACCTCCGGCTAGAAGCGGGCAGCACTCTCTTGGCACGAAACATGCTTTATCCGACTAGCGGTGGTTAATCATGCACTGCAACAACACTAAATAATGGAATGGAAAAAGCAAAATGTTCACTGCCGTAAGACTGAAGGGCTTTCTACTGTTGATGGTTATCGCTACTCAGGTCGGTGCTGTTGGTGCACCGGTGCCGGTCCCCGAACCGGCCACATACAGTTTGATGGCATTCGGTGTAATGGCGCTGTTGTTACGAAAACGCAAATAATGCACGTCTAAACAAAAACGGTAAACAAATGGGGTCTACCATTGAAATTGCAGGATACATCGAATTGACGTATCCACCGCACAACTGACTGTCAATCGATGCCCCGAAGCAGTCTTCAATGGACTTCACTGAATAATCACCACATCGAATTTGCTGGATTGCAAGACCTGACCCCAAAGCTCTTGCCTGACCCCAAAGCTCTTGCCAAAGCTTCCTTGTTAGCCTGCCACGCATTCTGG
>JBPEXY010000247.1:0-3823 GCA_052031065.1 Immundisolibacteraceae bacterium
GCTTTTTGTTAGAAATTGGTTCATACATGCTTGCCTACGATAGCAAGCGCACCTAAAAAAGCACAGATGAAAGAATATGATGAACTTGCCCAATACAATGACTTTTTTTCCTGTTTTTCCTTTAAATACCAGAAGTAGGGTAAAAGGTAGATAATAAAAGTCGGGATAATTAAGTAAACATTAGCCCAAGAACAATGGTCTATTAATAAGCACGTCACTATGCTGGGAACCAAAGTAAAAGGAGCTATAAGGTGAAGAGGGTTGTTTTCAAACCTTGCTGTAAGGCCAAATACTAAAATTGGCCACAAGAATCCAAGAAGCAGGCTTTTCTTTAAAACCCTTTTACCAGTATTCATATTTAAGTATTTCTAACAGTTACTTATACTGAATAAGGCAAAACACCCCTTACGATATTCAGTATAACCATATAAAATCCTAAACAGCTTCTGCAACTCAAAAAGCTCCATTTAACAATCGCTTACGCGATTGTTGAGGGGCTTCCTCAGGTGCCCAATCTATCTTAATGAGGTGATATACGGCAAGGGAGGGAGGCGCAACGGGTCGTTAGCGTGCTGGGCCTGGGTGCGGCGGGTTGTCTTTGGGTCTGCCCGGTGGTTTTCGTGGCTGGCAGCACGGCCTGGGCTACCATTGCCGGCAAATGATCGGGCGGTTACCTGTTTACCTGCTCAACGTTGGCCGCGGGAGGGGCCGGAAAATGAAAGCAAACGATCAATTTCTACAACACGAAGCTCTGCACATGGCTTCATTCTTGATGCAAAGCGTTGATGGTGAGTTGCTGGAACATCCAGCCATTCAAGATAATGCGGAGTGGTTTGAACTCGCCGGAAAAGCCCATCAGGCGCTGTTTGACCTCTATCAATCTATGGGTGGGGCTTCGCTTCATGGCGGGAAGCAGGGGCGATGAATTCCACAGGGATAGTTGCCATTCGTGTCAGGTGATAAGGGAGGCGCAAAATGGTGCCTCTACTGACCCGGCTATAACCACCCTGACGTTGGTCCTGACTATAAATCTTCTGGTAGTTGATGGCCCTTGCTGCGTTTAGAGCGCAGGTAGCGAATATTGTGGTCGTTGACGCCGCTTACCAGAGATACGGCTGCTGAAATGGCCTGACCGTTTTCTTCCAGATGTCTTCGTTTCTGCGGATTATTCGACAACAGGCGAATCGGGCGGTTGTTGAGCAGGTAACGCAGTGCTGTGGCGGCATCAGAGAAATCCCGGGAATCTTCCGGCAAACCTAAAGATACATTGGCTTCGTAGGTATTCTGGCCGGCATCCTGTAGTAGATAGGTCACCGCCTTGGCCCACAATCCGATGCCCCGGCCTTCGTGGCCGGACATGTAAACCACGGCACCACCGCCTTCCTGCTTCATCATGCGCAAGGCGGCTGCAAGCTGGGGACCGCAGTCGCAGCGCAGGGAACCAAAGATATCCCCGGTTAAACAGCAGGAGTGGATGCGCACCAGCGGTTCTTCAGTAACACGGAATCCCGGCAGGGCGAACACCGAATTGACCGACATGTTGGTTTGCAGCAGAGCGCGAAAGGCGTCGCTTTGGCCGCCGCGGACCTGATTGGCGGCCTCCAGCACGTCGGTTAGTTCGACACGCCGAACGAAGGGGTACCATTCCAGAGGAACTTCTTCCCCGTCGATCAGACGCGGGATGGTGACCGGCCCGAGAATGGACATATAGGGCGCGGTATCGCTGTCGACGACCCGGCCCGATGAGTCGAGGTCGACCCATCGCTGATGCTTGACCAGCTGCTGTCGAATAGATTGGTCTACATAACTAAACACGGTGCGAGGATCCAGGTAAAGATGGGGATTAAATGAATATTTCAGGTCGTTGCAAAAACAACGTAATGATATAACATATCATATATTCCATTGCGGTCTGCCTGATGTTGATCTTCCAGCCCATTCGTGGTCGTCAGCGTCCTGGGTAATGTCAGATCGCCGCCGAAGGTAGCAACCCGTCGGGGGGTTTTTATGAACGACTGTGTGAGGGCAAATTTTGGGCGAATCAGCATCACTAACGGGTATCGGGGCGCCGTCGCCGCAGTCCTGTTTTTAGTGCTCTCGACTGGCCAGGGTGGTGAACCAGCGCACTACGACGAACATCAGCAGGCACCTCACCTGCACGGGCTGGTGGAGATGACTCTGGCCATTGAGGGCCAGACGATAGAGATGAATCTCGAATCGCCGGCTGCCAATCTGGTCGGGTTTGAGCACCCGGCGTCAACGCCGGAGCAGCGTGCTAGTGTCACCCGCGCCAAAAAGATTCTCGCTTCCCCCCAACAGCTACTGACCTTTATCGGCACCGGATGTGAAGCAAGCCGTCACGAGGTTGACGTTTCAGCCGTGCTCGCTGCAGAGGGGGATGATCACAAGGAACAGGCGCATGACGAACATGACGAGCATGACGAGCATGACGAGCATGACGAGCACGGTGAAACCCACAGCGAGATTTCAGCCGGTTATCAGTTTATCTGCGGCCAGGCCTCTACACTGACCGCGATTAAGGTACATCTGTTTGATCTGTTTCCCGGCATTGACAGGGTGAATGTCGCCTGGGTAACTGAGAGCAGTCAGGCTTCCGCAACGTTAACAGCGGGCGCTGCCACGATAAATTTGAAGGGCCAACAGTGAACACAACAGAACAGATCATTGACCGGGCAGAACAGCGCTGTAATGCGCACGGTGCTCGTCTTACCCACAAACGGAAAAAGGTGCTTTCCGGCCTGTTGCAATCAGACAAGGCGCTATCGGCCTACGAACTGATGGACTACTGCAACAGCGAGTTTGGTGAAAATATTCCTGCCATGTCGGTGTACCGGATTCTCGATTTTCTGCAGGAAGAACAGCTGGTGCACAAACTCAAACTGGCCAACAAGTTTGTTGCCTGTGCGCATATTAGCTGCGACCACGCTCATGGCGTGCCCCAGTTTTTGATTTGCGGAGAGTGTCAACGCGTCAAGGAGGTCGTCATCAGCCAATCGATCATTAACCAGTTGCAACAAAGCGTGTCAGAAGCGGGTTTCCATTTACGCAGCCCGCAACTGGAAATGGACAGCCTTTGCGAGTGCTGTGTGGGCAACGCGGCATGAAGCCATCAACCGGGAGAAAAAAATGAATAACTTGCGGGGCCTGGCCGATAAATCGGCGATAGGGCTTTCCATACTCTGTGCGATTCACTGCCTGGCGATGCCGCTGGCCATTGTGTTGTTACCTGCCATTACCGCCCTGCCTATGGCAGATGAAACCTTTCATTACTGGATGCTGATCGCCGTGCTGCCGTTGAGCGCCTACGCGCTCACCATGGGCTGCAAAAAACACCAGCGTTACCGACTGCTGCTGGTGGGCGGGATGGGCCTGGTTATCCTGATATTTGCAGCATTTGCCGGACACGACCTGCTAGGCGAAACCTGGGAAAAAAACCTGACGATACTCGGTGCCGTGATCCTGTCGCTGGGTCACGTGTTTAATTTCCGTCTCTGCCAACAACAGGAACGTTGCGACTGTCCTGACCTTGATTCGACCGACCAGCAAACTAAATTGCTCTGATGCAGCGCCCGTTCTTTCAGAACCTGGAACACGCGACTCGCGATCATACCCTGCCGCTCGACGAGCTCGTCGATAACCTGGCTTTTAACCAGCAGGGGCTGATCCCGGTGATCGCTCAGGACGCAGACAGCGACGAAGTGCTGATGCTGGCGTGGATGAACCAGGCTGCGTTGGCACAAACCCTGGCGACCGGGCATATGACCTACTGGTCGCGCAGCCGTAATGAGCTGTGGATCAAAGG
>JBPEXY010000248.1:0-8541 GCA_052031065.1 Immundisolibacteraceae bacterium
TTCCAGCCTGATCGGCAACTTCGTCATCAAGTGAATCTAGTTCCGCGGTAGGCGCAGTTTCGAACGCATCCATTGGGTCGATCTCTTCTTCATCGAGAATTTCAGCGGTGGTCAGGCCAGCCGCAACTTCGCGAAGAGCGATAACGGTTGCCTTGTCATTCTCGGCATCAACTTTTGCTTCCTTGCCAAAGGAGATCTGCCGGGCTCTTTTACTTGCTATCAGAACCAGGTTGAAGCGGTTATCGACCTGCTCGAGGCAATCCTCAACGGTTATCCGTGCCATAGGTGCTTTCTCAAATCATCAATAGGTTGTGGGCTGCCCACGAAAATGACCAAACAGTATAGCGCAACGGAGAAAATCAGTCCTCTTTCGTAGCGACCGGTGTCGCGGTCAGTGTGTTCCGCCAAACAGTTCCGGCAACAGATATTCGATTCTGGCCTGCTGTTCGCTGCAGCGCAGAGTTGCCGCTGTTACTACCGCTTTCAGCTCCGCCAGGGCGACACCAAAGTTATCGTTTACGATCAGGTAGTCGAATTCCCTGAAGTGAGCCAGTTCGTCTACCGCTTCGCGCATGCGCTGATCGATGATCTCCTGATTATCCTGCTGGCGGCCGTTGAGTCGGTCCCTCAGATTATTAATGGAGGGTGGCATGATCATCACCGTACAGACAGAAGGGAACAGTTCTCGCGCCTGCGCAGCTCCTTGCCAGTCGATTTCCAGTAGCACCGTTTTGCCGTGTTCCAGTGCCGACCGTACACTGTTGCTGGCAGTACCATACTGGTTGCCAAAAACATTGGCGTGTTCCAGAAACTCCCCTGCCGCTACCATACGTGAAAAGTGCGATTCGTCGACAAAGTGATAATTCTCCCCGTCCGTTTCGCCGGGTCTTGGAGCACGGGTTGTGTAGGAGACAGGGCAGATAATATCTGGAGACTCTTTTAACAGTTCCTGTACAAGACTGGTCTTGCCAACGCCTGATGGACCCGATACCACCAGCAATGATGGGGCTGTTACCATGAATGATCCCTGTGATAGGTCAACACGAGTGGTTTGGTGGAGCGCCGTTTTTAAAGTACCTGACATAGCTGAAGTTGCCAGCCACCGAAGATTCTCCGCCAATGATTCCACGTCTGCTTGAGAGCCCTAATTTTAATCAGCGACCGGCTGATGTCACCATAGATCTGGTGGTGATTCATGGTATTAGCCTCCCTGCGGGTGAGTTTGGTGGTGCTGCCGTGGAGGAACTGTTCCTGAATCGCCTCGATTGTAGTCAACCGCCCTTTGAGTCGCTGGATGGGGTCAGAGTGTCGGCGCACCTTTTTATCAACCGTAAAGGCGAAGTGACGCAGTTTGTGCCTTACTCCTGTCGTGCCTGGCATGCCGGTAAATCGGAGTGGTTGCAGCGGCCTGACTGCAACGACTACTCAATTGGCATCGAGCTGGAGGGCAGTGATCAGGTGGCCTATACGCCGCGCCAGTATGATGCTCTGATCGAGGTACTGCGGGGGCTGATGATACGTTATCCGCAGATAGAACCCGCGCGGATCGTCGGCCATGCAGATATAGCGCCGCAACGCAAAAGTGATCCGGGTCCAGCGTTTAACTGGCCAGCATTGCGGCGTCGTATCGGGAGACCATAGAACAGCTGGTTTCGCTGTTCAGGTCGGGATTTGCTGGATTATTTGAACGGAAAGGTGCTTTGCGGTGGGGCTAGATTGCGACCTGGACCGGGATTTCCTGGTTGGTGTGGGTGATGTTGTTGTCGCCATCCACATAGACCAGATTGGGTTTGAAGGTTGCCAGCTCTGCGGCATCCAGACCGGCGTAAGCAGCGATAATAATCAAATCTCCGACACTGGCCTTGTGAGCGGCAGCACCGTTGATGGAGATGGTGCGCGACCCCCGCTCCGCACGAATGGCGTAGGTAGTAAATCGCTCACCACTGGTGATGTTATAAATCTGGATCTGTTCGTACTCGCGGATGCCGGAAGCTTCCAGCAGGTCGTCATCAATCGCGCATGAGCCTTCATAGTCCAGTTCCACCTGGGTTACGGTAGCGCGATGAATTTTTGTCTTTAGCATCGTAGTCAACATTGGATTTACCTTTCTGCGTTGGCTAATTTATACAACAGTTTTTTTAGTGCCGCTTGATTTCAAGGTTGTCGATCAGCCGCACATCGCCCAGCGATGCGGCAACCAGCAGTACCAGTTCTTTACTGGTTGTCGTGGGCAGGGCCAGGTCGCGGGTTCTGATCGCGAAATAATCGGTCACAAAACCGCTACGGTTGAGCTGTTCCGCTGCCTGTTGTTCCAGGGTGCTGATAGTTGCGGCCCCGGATAGTTTTTCGGCGACTGACTGCAGGAGGCTGTAGAGTTGTGGTGCCGCTTGCCGTTGTTTGTCAGTCAACCGCGAATTTCGCGAACTCATGGCCAGTCCGTCAGCTTCGCGTACCGTGTCTGCGGCAATGATTGCAACCGGGATAAATAGCTCTTCCACCATGGCGCGGATGACTGCCAGTTGCTGGTAATCTTTTTTGCCGAACAGGGCGATATCGGGCTGAAACAGATTAAGCAGCTTGCAGACCACGGTAGCCACGCCACGGAAATGGCCAGGGCGGTGTGTGCTTTCCAGACCCTCAGCGGCCTCTGTTGCATCGACCTGAGCACGCAGACTGTGAAAGGGGTAGAGCTCCTTT
Organism: Immundisolibacteraceae bacterium; assembly: GCA_052031065.1. Taxonomy (GTDB): domain Bacteria; phylum Pseudomonadota; class Gammaproteobacteria; order Immundisolibacterales; family Immundisolibacteraceae; genus JBPEXY01. The sequence goes on from JBPEXY010000248.1 coordinate 2,698, forward strand.
TCGTTCGGCGTAAACACCAGGTCGACTCCGGTCGCGCTGAGTTTTTCCAGGTCTTCATCCAGGGTCCTGGGGTAGTGGTCAAAGTCGTCCTGGCGATTAAACTGGGTGGGATTGACGAAAACCGACACGGCGGTCAGCTCTGCTCTCTCCTGTGCCTGGGTTACCAGACTGAGGTGGCCAGCATGGATGTTGCCCATGGTTGGTACCAGCGCCAGCGACCTGCCCTGGTTTTTCCAGCTGCGGCACTGCTGCCGCAGCTCGGCACTGCTGGAGAGCTGCTGCATCAGTGGTAACTCTCATCCGCTGATGGAAAGGAGCCATCGCGCACTGCAGCAACGTACCTGCTGATCGCCTCTTCAATGGAGTTGGCGCCCGGCAGGAAATTGCGTACAAAGCGGGGGGTACGGCCGTCGTTCAGCCCCAGCATGTCCTGCAGTACCAGCACCTGGCCATCACAGTTTGCACCAGCGCCGATGCCAATGGTTGGAATTTCCAGCTCGCTCGACAGTGCGGTCGCCAGCTGTTCAGGAATACACTCAAGCACCACGGCACAGGCGCCAGCTTGCTGCAGAGCGATGGCATCGTTGCGAATCTGTGACGCTCGGGCCTGTTCGCGGCCCTGAACTTTGAATCCACCAAACTGATGAACCGACTGGGGGGTCAGGCCCAGATGGCCGCAGACCGGGATGCCGCGCTGGACCAGAAATTCAACGGTTGCGGCCATCTCTTCACCGCCTTCCAGTTTTACCGCTTCCGCGCAGCCGCTTTTCATTAGCTCGCCAGCACTTAGCAGCGCCTGTTCGCGGCTCTGTTGGTAGCTCAGAAAAGGCAGGTCGGCGATCACCAGTGCCCTGGAGGCGCCGCGGCTTACCGCGCGGCTGTGGTAAGCCATCTCTTCGATGGTTACCGGCAGGGTGGAGCTGTTGCCCTGAACGACCATGCCGAGACTGTCGCCAACCAGAATGGAATCGGCTCCGGCACGGTCGACAGCTTCAGCAAACAGATAATCGTACGCGGTGAGCATCGCGATCCGTTTGCCTTGCTGTTTCATGGCAGTCAATTCTGGCGCGGTGACCTTGGACATAAACTAAACGCCGGGGGGTTATTTCATCGGAACCTGATCGGGGATTTCCCCCTGATTATTGTTGTTATTCAGTGATGTAGGTGCAAAAGGTCGCACATTGTAAGGAAGAATCTATGCTGATGGTAGGTTAATTTGTGCATAGATTTGCTGCCTAATAATGGCACAACAGGGGGTCGGCAGAATCTGTTAAGTCTGGTTAGGTTGTTGCAGGCGGTGGGCGCCAAACGAGTTTTGCCGATCGCAGATATCGGCAAGGCGACCCCGGCCAGGGACAATCAGTTCCGGCTCCAGCTCCAGCAACGGCAGAAAGACAAAATCCCGCTGGTGAAGTCCTGGGTGGGGCACTACTAACCCCGGTTGGTTAAGTTGCTGATTACCGAACAGTAACAGGTCCATATCCAGCGTTCGTGGCTGGTTCCTGGCCCCTGTCGGATCCCGTTGCCGACCATGCTGAACTTCGAGGTCAAGTAGAGCGTCGAGCAGTTCCCGAGGTGAGCAGCGTGCTCCAAGGCGGGCCACGGCATTGACGTAATCGGGCTGGTCAGCAGATCCCATCGGCCTGCTGAGGTACAAAGATGAGCTTTGTATATATTCCACCTGGGGCAGGTGATGGAGTTCAGTAAGGGCGGTATTGATCTGTTGCTGGGGGTGGTCGAGGTTGCTGCCAAGACCGACATAGCAGATGGAAACAGAGGTCATAGTTGCCGCGCCCTGTTTGTCAGGCGTGTGCTTGGTTTTTTCGCCGGCGGCGCTGCGGTTTGGCGCGCGGCCGGGTCATGGTATCCCTGGCAGCGGCGTCGGCGTGTTGAAAGTCGGTCCACCACTGCGCAAGTTCCGGTAATGTCCCGCTCTGATTGTTTACCTGGTCAGCTGCTGCCCGAGTTCTAAGCAGGAGGAAATCGTAGGCTGCACGGAAACGGGGATGGTGAAGCAATTTAACCGGTTTTTTGCCAACCCTGCGCTCGAAGCGATCCTGCAGGTTCCATATCTCCATCATTGGCTGTGATACTCGCTTGGGGATGGGTAACAGGTGTTGCTGGTCGGTCAGCGCTCGATGGCTGGCGTAGCTGTGTAACGCGTGGGGGTCGTTAAAATTGTTCTGTTCGTCGCGAATGATCGACTGCCTTAACGGCCAGAGTAGAGCCGCAAAACTGAAAAACGGTGCTACTGATTTGCCGTCCTGAAACCGCTGATCGCTATCGACCATTGCTAACTCCGCGACCTGCTGTTCCTCACTATCCAGTGGATCGGGGCGCAATAGCAGATGTTGCAATAAATCGTACTCGCGCAACATGGCCAGACTTTGAGTGGAGTGGCCGCTCTGGAACAGTTTCACCATTTCGTCGAACAGCCGCGAGCGGGGGATGCCGTCGAGCAGGGGGCCGAGCTCAGCGATAGGCTCAGCAGTCTTGGCTTCGATCGAAAAGCCAAGTTTTGCCGCTAACCGCACTGCCCGCAACAAGCGCACCGGGTCCTCACGATAACGGGGGACCGGGTCGCCAATCATGCGGATCTGCCGGTTGTGAATATCGTCGACGCCGCCAAAGTAGTCGATGATGGAAAAGTCGGCAATATCGTAATAAAGAGCATTAACCGAGAAATCGCGGCGGCTGGCATCTTCGTCGCGGTTGCCAAAAACGTTGTCGCGCAGAATCTGCTGGTTATGGGTAACTGCCTGGTCCGCCGATTTAGCTTTGTCGTGGTCGGCACGATAGGTAGCCACTTCAATAATTTCACGACCGAAACGGACGTGGGCAAGCCGAAACCGTTTGCCAATCAGTCGGCAGTTGCGAAACAGATCTCGGACCTGTTCCGGCCGGGCATCGGTGGCGATATCAAAATCCTTGGGCTCGAAACCGGCAAGCAGGTCGCGCACGCCACCACCGACCAGGCACGCTTCAAAACCGGCCTTTTTTAACCCGTAAAGAACCGTGAGCGCGTTTTTACTGATGTTTGACCGGGAGACAGGGTGTTTATCCCGGGAAATTCTGACAGGCTGCAATTACAGAAATGACTCTTAAATCTTGACGGCGAGTAGGCGGGGTTTTCCTGGATAGAAAGCAAAAAGCCCCGAAAGAGAGGCTATGCTATCACTTACCGATCATAGATGTGGTGATGGTGCCTTCCGTCTACCAGCATTCGTCGCCACCGGTGCTACTTTTGCCGCCGGTGGAGTCATAGGATAGCGTTGCGCAGCCAGTGTCGATGGCCTGGGCACCGACCGCGGTTGCGGTTGCGGTGAAGCTGGTGGCAATGTTGCCGGTGGGGCCGGCAGCTACCTGGATCGTGTAGAAAGCTTCTGGAGATTCAATGGTATCTGCCGCAGTTTCCGTGTAGCCCATTGCTGCGAGGTCGACGGTGTAGGTGTTGTTATCGGAATAGAATTTTTCCAGGTTATTAGACAGGGTCATCAATCCATTGTGGGCGTCACTGCGGCGGGCTTCCCGCGTATAGTTCTGGTAATTGGGAATGGCCACAGCAGCGATGATGCCAACGATTGCCATCACGATTAGCAACTCTATCAGGCTAAACCCCCGAGCGTTATGCCGCTGATGAACTCTTTTCATCCTTGTCTCCGTGATTGATCATCCGACTCGCCGTTCGTCTACGCTATACCGACAAACAGCTACCCCAATTTTCCTGTCATAGGGCTGGAAAATTGGGGCAGTATCTACCAAAGCCGGGGTTGACGCGAGCAGTCCAGCCGTGGGAGCTATTCTTCGTACCAGTATGTACGTACCCGGGGTAGGTCGATGTCAGGGTCAACACTCCTTGCTCCACCGCCGGTACCAATTAACAGCGTTACGCCCTGCTTCTGAAAAATAGGCACAGCACTGGAGGGGATGCCGCCGCCGAGAGCAAAAGTTCTGTCGCCGGTCTCCAGCTTGGTGTCGTCTCCGCCTGCCAGCCAGTCTTCAAATAGCGCGGAGGCGTTGATCGCATCAATTCCATATAGCCTTCCCGACCCTTCACTGGCCTGGCAAGGGTCGCTGATGCCGGGAACAAAAGTGGTGAAGAAGAGTTTACCCGCCAGCACAACCGGGCTGGAAAGGCCTTTTTCGCCAATTTTGCTGCCACTGTCGGTCAGGTCGATAAACCAGCCGCTGGAAGCGATCAGGGAGTCCTTGGCTGCCTGCTGCTGAGTCGCATCACCGGTCTGGATCAGGTTGTCAGTGGTGTCGAACAGGTCGTCATTGCCGTCTCCGTCCGTGTCGACTCCGTGACGTAGAGGATACTGGCCGGTTTCCGTTAACGGTTCCGAGATCATGTAGTCACGCAATCCGTAAGCCCTGTTAAGCACATCCTGTTCAAGCGGATTGCTACGATCACCGGAGACAATCGTTACCAGGTCATATTCCTGACCGGCAAAGATGGTGTCGTCCGTTTGAATCACATCCGGTGCGTAAAAAAACTTGCGGTGATCCTCAATATTCGCCGCTGCCGGATTGGTGTTGGACAGCACAGCCAGTCTGGCACCGCTGGATTGGTCCTGACTGGCTGCCGGCCCGGAGGTACCGCCGCCAAGTTGGTCGTCAAGGTCAATTCTCCAGACCTGACCCCCCATATCTCCGACATAAAGGCGGTTGGTGGCGCCATCACCATTGGTATCCAGCAAGGCGATATCGGAGGGGATAGGGTAGTCCATCTCCGCGAGTACCAGATCCGGTGCGTCGCCATTGCCATCAACGACCACCTCATTACTGGCCCACCAGATCCTCTCACCGGTTGCAGCGTCGATGATAAAAATAGAGTTGCCAATATTTGAGGTGCCGTAGCCGTTATCCTGGTTGGGGTCATAACCGCCACCGAAAATCAGCACCTCCTTGTACTCGCTATCGCCTGAACCACCGCCACTTTTCGGCACTCTTACAAACGCTGGTTTAGGTTGTGACCAGGTTTGCCCAAGGTTGGTAAATTCAGGAAATAGCGATGACTGGCCATCAATGCGCCAGAGATACTGGGGTGTAATCTTCCCGGTGCTATTGTCAACCAAGCCACCGGAAATATCTGGAGTTACATCAAGGGCAAATATGCTGGTACCGCCACGGCGCATGGTGAAAAACGCGCGGATAAATTCACCCTTGTCGGGGTCGATAATCGCGTCACCGTCTGAATCGAACTGGATCACCGTTGGCGTACTATCAACACCGTAAATGTGATCTCCCTGCGGATTATCCTTTAATGGCGTTTGGTTGATTAATACCTGCTGCGGATAGAAGGCCCACTCTTCCTGACCGCCGAGCACCGGGTCATTACTGCCATTGAACAGACGGATGCTGCCATCGTTGGCCGCCGCCAGGACTTTAACAATTGCATTGGTCCCGGTGTCAGGGCAAGGTGTGCCGGACGTTCCACCGACACATCCGTAGGTCAGTGCCAACGGGCTACCGTGCAGTGGGTCTGCGATTAACCAGCGGTTGTCGGTGATGCTGCCATCCTGGTCTTCATCTTCGGTATCGACGCCGCGGATCCACTGGATCAGTTCATCCAGATCGCTGCTGGTGTCGCCGTCAGGAAAGCCCAGTAACTGATCATAAAGCCCTTTGTTGGCGACGTTCAACGCATACTCTGGTAGTCCCAGGTCCACCGGGTTAGCCGGGTCCGGTGCGGTGGCCGAGTGGTAGCTATAAATTTCTCTCAGGCTGTGGTCTGGCACCTGTTGGCCGGCTCCACCAATCTTGATCGTTGGTCCATCCTGGGATGTTGACCAGATGCTCTGGGCAGTGGATTTTATGACCCCGTCGCTGCCTATCGCGGGT
>JBPEXY010000249.1:0-4354 GCA_052031065.1 Immundisolibacteraceae bacterium
CGTACCGGCTGTGGCAAATCACAAACCAGCAGATTTATCGCCCGGCTACTGGCATCGCGCGGAATCAGAGTTGCCGCTATTCGCCACCCTATGCCCTACGGGGAACTCCGCCGTCAGATTGCACAGCGCTTTTCCAGCGAAGATGACCTGTCAAATGCTGACTGCACCATAGAGGAGCGGGAAGAGTACGAACCCTACATTCAGCAAGGCATCACCGTCTTTGCCGGCAGTGATTACCAACAGATTGTGGAACAGGCTGAACTGGAAGCGGAGGTGATCATCTGGGATGGCGGAAATAATGATTTTCCGTTTATCAGACCCGATCTCCACCTGGTGCTGGTTGATCCTCTGCGACCGGGAGACGAAACCACCCACCATCCAGGAGAAACGGTCCTGAGACAGGCGGACTGTGTCATTGTTGCCAAGGTTAATGTCGCCGCAGATGCCGATGTGCAGGAGGTCATCAACTCAGCCCAGCGGATAAATCCGGAAGCAACCATCATTAAAGCCGGTTCCCGGCTGACAATCGAAAAAGCTGCAATGGTGAAAGGCAAACGGGTGCTGGTGATTGAAGATGGCCCAACCACAACTCACGGCGGCATGAGCTACGGAGCGGGTTACATTGCGGCGTTGGAAGCCGGGGCGCGAGAAATCATTGACCCCCGCCCGGCAGCAACCGGAGTCATGCGAGAGGTTTTTGAAGCCTATCCGCATCTGTCCAGAATTGTACCGGCCGTTGGCTACTATCCAGATCAGTTGGCCTCTCTAACAGAGCTGATCAACAACTGTGATGCAGAACTGGTGGTCTCGGCCACTCCCTGTAATCTAGCCGAACTGATTCAGGTCGATAAACCAATGGTCCGCGTTGGATACGAATTCTCCGACGACTATCACCCCTCACTCAGCGAAATCGTGAACCGTTTTACTGCGGGCATATCGGCCGGTTCAATCCAACAATGACCCACTGATCTGGAAACCTCCGGCAAGCGGCAAACAGAGAACTGATGCGACTGGTAATAGCACTGGGCGGCAATGCGCTGCTACACAAAAACGAACGCCCAGAGGCGGACATTCAGCATCAGCGCGTAAAAAATGCCGCCAGGCTTATCGCCAGGGAGATTCAAAAGCACGAACTGGTGTTGACCCACGGTAACGGCCCGCAGGTAGGGTTGCTGGCGTTGCAGGCGGAAGCCTGTAAAGCCGTCAAGGCCTACCCGCTGGATCTGCTTGACGCCGAAAGCGCCGGCATGATTGGCTATCTGCTTGTTCAGGAGCTGCATAACCAACTGCTTGCCTACCCTGTGCGCAAACAGCCAGTCGCTCTTTTAACTCAGGTCGTTGTCGACCGGAACGACCCCGCCTTTGCACGACCTGACAAACCGATTGGCGGCTTCTACCCGATCACCGAGCGGGATCGCCTGATTGCTGAAACGGATTGGGATTTTGCGGAAACGGCTGATGGTCTACGCAGAGTTGTTCCCTCTCCAGCACCCCGGGAAATTGTAGAACTGGAGACTATCAGACTGCTGTTTGCTCAGGGCCGATTGGTAATTTGTGCCGGTGGCGGAGGTATACCCGCCGCCCGTAACCAACTGGGCCAGCTTGAGGGTATCGCCGCTGTTGTCGATAAAGACCTGAGCAGTGCGTTGCTGGCAACCGAACTCGGAGTCGATCGACTCATCATGTTGACCGATGTTCCTGCTGTCTATAACCACTGGCGGCAGGAAAACCCGATTGCCATCCCTAGAATGAGTGTCAACGAAGCAAGACAGTACCACTTCTCTGCCGGCACCATGGCACCGAAAGTCGAAGCCGCCTGTCGCTTTGTCGAAGCCACCGGAAAGGAGGCGCAAATTGGTTCGCTGGATCGACTTGATAAGATCATCGCCGGTCAATCCGGCACCTTAATCACCTCGTAACCAACCTGACAACCGCTCTGCGAAAACCGCGGTCACAGCGTGAAGGGCCAGTTACCAGCAGTTCTGGCTAACGTTACTAAAGTGAAACCACCTCCCCATTGGCGGGTATCTGCGCATTGACGGAATGGTCCTCCCGTAACCGCTGTTGCAATCCGAGTGCCGCATCTAGCTCCCCGTGGACCAGAGCAACCTGCGGATGATTGTCGAAGTACCCGTACCACTCAGAAAGCCCGTCCTGGTCAGCATGTGCCGATAAGCCCCCGACGGTGTGGATCTGCGCGGCCACTCGAACTTCCTCACCCCAAAGGCGTACCGTATCGGCGCCATCAACCAGACTGCGCCCCAGCGTTCCCTGCGCCTGGAAGCCGGTAATCAGCACGTGACACTGTTTGCGCCAGATGTTGTGTTTAAAATGGTGTTTAATGCGCCCGCCAGTGCACATGCCACTGCCAGCAATGATAATTGCGCCCGAATCAACCCGGTTTAATGCCATCGACTGGTTAGTGGTGCGTGATATGTGCAGATTGGGGAGTAATGGTGTGCGGCGATGGCGGGTCCACATTTTTTTTGACTCGGCATCAAAAAGATCACTGTGGTGGGTAAAAACAGTTGTGGCTGCAATGGCCAGCGGGCTGTCGAGGAACAGCTGCCAGCGATCCAGCCCCCACTCATCAAAATAACGGGCGAAGGTATAGAGAATCTCCTGAGTTCTACCGACAGCAAATGCAGGAATCAGAATGTTGCCTTTTTCAGCCCGGGCAGTTTTGAAAATCGCCTCAAGCTCGGCAAAGGTATGCGACCAGGACAGATGTCGCCGATCGCCATAGGTACTCTCCAGAATCACCATGTCCGCTTGCCTGATCACCGCCGGGTCCCGCAGGATCGGCATCTGCGGTCGACCCAGATCCCCGCTAAACACCAATTTTCGTTCCTGACCGTCCTCGCCTGCCCAGAGCTCGACGATTGAGGAGCCAAGGATATGTCCAGCATCGCTCAGGCGGATGCTGATGTTGGGAAGGATTTTTTTCTTCTGTCCGTAACTAAGCCCTTTGAAACGCTGATTAGTGGCCTCAACATCATCCAGACCATAGAGTGGTTCAACAGGTGACAGTCCTTTTCGTAACCGTTTTCGGTTTTCCCACTCCGCCTCTTTCTCGCTTAGAAAAGCACTATCACGCAACATCACCCTGCAGAGATCCCTGCAGGCCCTCTGCGTATAAATGGGTCCGTCGAACCCCTTTTTTAACAGTATTGGCAATCGACCTGAATGATCGATATGGGCATGGCTGAGCACGACGGCATCAATGGTGGCGGGATCAAACGGAAAGGGTTCGCGGTTACGCTGCTGATCATTCCCCCCGCCCTGAATAAGGCCGCAGTCGAGCAGAATCCGCTGCCCCGCTGCTTCAACCAGATGGCAGGAACCGGTCACTTCCCGGGTTGCGCCATGGAATGTGATTTTAATCTTCAGTCTCCATCTATTGTCAGCAATACCAGATCGACTGCGAGCTGATTCTGACTGCGGCTGCCGATTAGGGTCGGTTCACTGCAGCGGCCATTTTAACGTTCGGCTATCTAACCGGGTCTTGTGCCAGGTCATTCTGTTATTGTGGTTACGGTTTAGTCTGTAAATCAAAACAGGGATTCTTTTTGATTCTGTTTCAGCGCTTGGAGGATTGATATGACCCGGTACTGGATTTTAGTTGCAGAGAGCAGTCGCGCAGATCTTTTTAGCATGGATGACAAATTGGGTGAGTTGAAAGAGCTCGACTGTTTTGTCCACCCTGCCTCACGGGCGCATGCGGCAGAACTAACCACCGATACGCCCGGTCAGGGGTTCGATGGCAAAGGCGCAGGCCAACACGCACTTAGCGCGGGGAAATCGGCAACCGAACAGGAGGCAGTGGCTTTTGCCCGTGAAATGGCGATGATGCTGGACAGGAGCAGAATCGACGATAAGTTTGACCAGCTGGTGGTGGTATCACCACCCCATTTTCTTGGCCTGCTACGAAAGCAGTTTTCTACCGAGCTGACCCGCCTTACGGCTGCCGAAATCGATAAAAACCTGGTCAAATCAACCCGGCAGGAGATCACGCAGCAGGTCCACGCAGCGCTCTATCAGTAAGTGGCAGCAAGTGGCAGCAAGTGGCAGTAACCGGCAGCAAACGGCAATCAGGCCTGTTGCGGTCGTACCCTGAAGAAAATCACATAAAGCGCTGGCACCAGAAAGCTGGTCAGCAGTGTCGCCACCACCAGCCCTCCCATCATCGCCCAGGCCATCGGCCCCCAGAACGGGTCGGTAGTCAGCGGGCCCATGGCCATTACCGCTGCCAGACCGGTAACGGTAATCGGACGAAACCGTCTGACAGTGGACTCGACAATTGCCGACCAGCGATCAAGCCCAGCCTCCAGGTCCTGCCGGATCTGATCCACCA